>NZ_CP107913.1:8447500-8817500 GCF_036014115.1 Streptomyces sp. NBC_00448 | reverse complement strand
GGAGTTGATGGCCGACATCGAGCGGCGGGTCGCGGTGGGGAGTACCGCGGAGCGGGCGGCGTACGACGCGTTCGCCTCGTACCGGGCGCTGCTGGCGGGTGCGGGTGAGTACCTGGCCGGGCGGGTGGCGGACCTGGACGACGTGCGCAACCGGATCGTGGCGCGGCTGCTGGGGGTGCCGATGCCGGGGGTGCCGGACAGCGACGAGCCGTACGTGCTGATCGCGCGGGACCTGGCGCCGGCGGACACGGCGTTGCTGGACCCCGCGCTGGTGCTGGGGTTCGTGACGGAAGAGGGCGGGCCGACCAGCCACAGCGCGATTCTGGCCCGGGCGCTGGGGGTGCCGGCGGTGGTGGCGCTGGCGGGTGCGGGTGAGCTGGCGGAGGGCACCGTGGTGGCGGTGGACGGGAGCACCGGTGAGGTGTTCGTGGAGCCGAGCGAGGAGAAGCGGGCCGCGCTGACGGAGGCCGCGGCGGAGCGGAAGGCGGCGCTGGCGGCGTCTTCGGGGCCGGGCGTGACGTCGGACGGTCATCGGGTGCCGCTGCTGGCGAACGTCGGTGGCCCTGGGGACGTGGCGGCTGCCGTGGCGGCGGGTGCCGAAGGGGTGGGGCTGTTCCGTACGGAGTTCCTGTTCCTGGACGATTCCGCGGCGGCGCCCTCGGAGGAGAAGCAGGTCGAGGCGTACCGGCAGGTGCTGGAGGCGTTTCCGGAGGGGCGGGTGGTGGTGCGGGTGCTGGATGCCGGCGCCGACAAGCCGCTGGACTTCCTGACGCCCGCGGACGAGCCGAATCCGGCGCTGGGTGTGCGGGGGTTGCGGTCGCTGCTGGAGCACCCCGAGGTGTTGCGGACGCAGTTGCGGGCGCTGGCGCGCGCGGTGGAGGGGCTTCCGGTGCACCTGGAGGTCATGGCGCCGATGGTCGCGGACCGGCAGGACGCGAAGGCGTTCGCGGACGCGTGCCGCGCGGCCGGGCTGCCGGCGAAGTTCGGGGCGATGGTGGAGATTCCCTCGGCGGCGCTGCGGGCGCGGTCGGTGCTGAAGGAGGTGGAGTTCCTTTCGCTGGGGACGAACGACCTGGCGCAGTACACCTTCGCGGCGGACCGGCAGGTGGGGGCGGTGGCACGGTGGCAGGACCCGTGGCAGCCGGCGCTGCTCGACCTGGTGGCGGCCGCTGCGGAGGCGGCTCGGGCCGAGGGGAAGAGCTGCGGGGTCTGCGGTGAGGCGGCGGCCGATCCGCTGCTGGCGTGTGTGCTGACGGGGTTGGGGGTGACCAGCCTTTCGATGGGGGCGGCGTCGATCCCGTATGTGCGGACGACGTTGGCGAAGTACACGGTGGCGCAGTGCGAGCGGGCCGCGGCGGCGGCGCGGGCGACGGACAGCGCGGATGCGGCCCGGGGAGCTGCGCAAGCGGTCCTGTCGGGCGAGTAGTTCGGGTGGTCCGGTAGCTCGGGTGGTCCGGGCAAGCCGGGGTGCGGGACCGCGCGTCCGGCACCCCGGCGGAAGGTGCCGGGCCTTCCGCCGGTGGGGGCTGGTCGCGCGGTTGTCCGCTCGGCTCGTTACGGGAGGGGGATGCCGGCGGCGTAGCGGACGCCGGGTTCCGGGGGGATGGGAGTGCCGGTGGTGGGGTCGGTGCAGTAGGCGTCGAAGACGGCGGCTTCGGTGAGCGGTTGGGGGTCGCCGTGGTGCAGTTCCCAGCCGCGGACGGTGTCACCGTCGGGGTCGAAGGTGCGGATGACGAGTCCGGCGGTGCGGCCGGTGACGGTGGCGGCGGCGATGAGGGTGCACAGGACGAGGGCGTCGGCCTCGGCGAAGTGGGGTTCGCCGTCGGGCGAGGTGTGGGCGTGGAGGGCGGCGGGGAGAGGTGGGCCGTCTTCGGTGGGGAGGCTGCACACGAGGTGGTGGGCGCCGGGGCCGACGGCGTCCAGCAGCCGTAGGAGGGTGTCGGACGCGTCGTCGAAGGCGCAGTGCGCGAGGTCCTGACCGCAGTCGGGGCAGGAGCCGGCGTCCATGAGGAGGTCGGTGGCGCGCTGCCATACGGCTCGGCGGTCGGCTTCGCGGCCGAGGAAGGCGCGCAGTTCCGTGACGGGTTGGCGGGCGTAGTGGACGGTGGGGCCGGTGGTGGTGGCCTCCGCGACGTAGCGGGTGCGGGTGTCGGGGGTGTCCGGTGGCCGGCGGGTGCTGCGGCAGTAGTCGTCGTATGCGTCGGGGTCGAAGTGGGTGACGGCGATGTGCGTGCCTTGGGCGTGCAGGCCGCGCAGGAGTCCGTCGAGGTGGTGTAGATACTGCCCGTAGTCGTCGAAGGGGAAGCTGGGGTGCCGGGTCATGGCGGTGAAGTCCTGGTCGTCGAGGAGCAGGGAGACGACGGTGGGGGCTTCGCGGCGCAGGGCGCGGCGCAGGCGGGTGCGTCCCGGTCGGCCGCCGGGGCGGCCGGTGCGGGGTGCGCGGGCGCCGGCGGGTGCCTGCTCGGGGCGGGAACGGGAGCGCGTGCGGGCGTTCTCGCGGGTGGCGGGCTGGTCGGGTCGGCCGGTGTGGTCGGCGGTGGGTGGCATGGGTTCCCCCTGGAGTCGGTGCGGGTCAGCACGGGTCGGTACGGGTCGGTGGAGGCCGGAACCGGTACGGCCCGACCACCACTGCTCACTCACCGTAGCCGCACCCACTGACAACGCGGCTCCGCGCCGGAACCGACGTACCGGAACCGACCGGGGATGTGACGGTATGACGATGTGACGACGGCGGCCCGCGGCGCCGATCCTGGTGCCGCGGGCCGTTGCGGGTGAGCGCCGGGAGCCGCCGGAGCTACGGGCGGCCGCCGGCGGCGCGTTCGGCGGCGAGCCGCTCGTAGAAGCGCAGCACCTCCAGGTCGTCCACCGAGCCGGGGTTGACCGCCTTGTCGAGCGCGGTGCCCTGGAGGAGCCGCTTGACCGGGACCTCGATGCGCTTGCCGGTGAGGGTGTGCGGCACTCCGGGGACCGCGATGACCTCGTCCGGCACGTGGCGCGGGGAGAGTTGGGCGCGGATCGCGGTGCGGATGCGGTCGCGCAGCCCGTCGTCGAGCGCGGCGCCGGGGGCGAGCCGGACGAACAGCGGCATCCAGTAGCCCCCGTCGGGCTGTTCGACGCCGATGACGAGGGATTCGGCGATCTCCGGGAGGCGTTCGACGACCTCGTAGATGTCGGAGGAGCCCATCCGGACGCCCTGGCGGTTGAGGGTGGAGTCGGAGCGGCCGTGGATGACGACGGTGCCGCGTGAGGTGAGGGTGATCCAGTCGCCGTGCCGCCACACGCCGGGGAACATCTCGAAGTAGCTCTCGCGGTAGCGCGTGTCGCCAGGGTCGTTCCAGAACCGGATCGGCATGGAGGGCATCGGGTTGGTGACCACCAGCTCCCCCACCTCGTCGACCACCGGCCGCCCTTGGGCGTCCCACGCCTGAAGGTCCGTGCCCAGACAGGGTGCTTGGAGTTCGCCGACGTATACCGGCAGGGTCGGCACGCCGCCGGCGAAGCAACTGCACACGTCGGTACCGCCGCTGACCGAGGCGATCCACAGGTCGGCGGCGACCTCGTCGTGCAGCCAGCGGAATCCGTCGGGGGGCAGCGGGGAGCCGGTGGTGGCCACGCAGCCGACCGCTGAGAGGTCGAAGTCGCGTCCGGGGTGCACCTCCGCCTTGCGGCAGGCGATGACGTAGGCGGCCGACGTGCCGAAGACGGTGGTGCCGGTCCGCTCCACGACCCGCCACTGGGCCGCGGTGTCGGGGTAGCCGGGCGCGCCGTCGTAGAGCACGATCGTGGCGCCCGCCAGCAGGCCGGAGACGAGGAAGTTCCACATCATCCAGCCGGTGGAGGTGTACCAGAAGAAGCGGTCGCCGGGGCCGAGGTCGAGGTGCAGGCCGGTCTGCTTGAGGTGTTCGAGCAGGATGCCGCCCTGGGACTGGACGATGGCCTTGGGCAGGCCTGTGGTGCCGGAGGAGTACAGCACCCACAGCGGGTGGTCGAACGGGACCTGCTCGTAGTCGGGTTCGGCCTCGGACGTGGTCGACGCGTCCCAGTGCAGGGCGTCTTCGGGGGCCTCGGTGCCGAGCAGCGGGATGTGGATGGTGGCGCGCACCGTGGGCAGGCCGGCGCGCAGTGCGGCGACGGTGGCGGTGCGGTCGTGGGTCTTGCCGCCGTAGCGGTAGCCGTCGACCGCGAACAACACGACCGGCTCGACCTGTTGGAAGCGGTCCAGCACGCTGCGGGCGCCGAAGTCCGGGGCGCAGGAGGTCCATACGCCGCCGACGGCCGCGGTGGCCAGGAGTGCGACGACCGCGTGCGCGGTGTTGGGTACGTAGCCGCTGACGCGGTCGCCGGGGGTGACGCCGAGCCGGCGCAGTTCGGCGGCGAGCGAGGCGACCTGGCGGCTCAGTTCGGCCCAGGTGACGGTGGCCGGTTCGTGCCGTTCGTCGACGTGGACGAGGGCGGGTCGGGCGGCGCGGTCGGGGTCGAGGGCGGGACGCAGGGCGTGCTCGGCGTAGTTGAGCCGGGCGCCGGGGAACCAGCGCGCGCCGGGCATCGCCGGATCGGCGAGGACCGTCTCGGCGGGGGTGGAGAAGCGGACGTCGAACCACTCGGTGACCGCGCGCCAGAACGCCTCGGGCGCGCGCACGGACCAGGCATGCAGGGCCGCGTAGTCGGCGACGGGGTCGGTGCCCGTGGCGGCGGGGGCGCCGTGCTGCTGGGCGGCCCACTGCTGGAAGCGGGTCAGCCGGGCGCCGGCGATCCGTTCGGGGCTCGGGCTCCACAGCGGCTCGGGGCTGCTGGCGGCGGGCTCGGGCGTGGTGCTCATGGGCGGCTCCCGGACGGTACGCGTCGTTGCGTCGGTGGTTCGTCCGGATGGGCGTCCGTCGCCCGGGGACTGGGCAGGACGATGCCATGTGATCGTCTTGGACGCCAGGGTGGCCCGGGTGGTGTGGGGCGGGTCGCACCGGACGGTGGCCGGTGGCGGGTGGGTGCCGGGCCGCGGCCGGGCATGATCGTCGAGGTGAACAGCGGCTGAACGAGCGGCGCGGGTTCCCGGGCCGATGGGAGGGTGGGGGCATGGACGCTGGGTATCTGCTGGGCGCGGTGTGGGGGGAGGTCGTCGGCGAGGTGCGGGGCCTGCGGGCGGCGCTGCGACGGCAGCGGGCGGAGGGGGCCGATCTGCTGCGGGCGGCCCGGATGCTGGGCTCCGCGCGGGGGCGGCTCGCGGTGCGCTGGGCGGTGCGGCGGCGGGCGCTGGATGCCAGGGACCTGCCCGTGCCCGGCCCGGAGCGGGCGCGTACGCCGGGACAGGTGGTGGGGGCGGACCCGGAGCCGGGCGGCGGCGTGGTGCGGTTCGCGCGGGCGGAGTTGCGGGTGCGGGTGGCGGTGGGCGGCGCGGTCTTCTGCGGCTGGGACGGCGCCGGGCCGCTGCCGTCGTACGCCCTGGCCGGCGACTGTCCGCCGGCCGACCCGCGGGCGCTGCTGGAGCCGGACGGCGCGGGCTGGCGGGTGGTGTCCGAGCGGATCACGGTGCGGATCTCGCAGCGGGGGGTGGTGGACTTCCGTACGCCGGGCGGGCTGCTGCTGCGCTCGGAGGGGCCGCCGTCGTGGCGGGTCCCCGCGGCCGGGCAGGGGGACGGCCGGGCGCCGCGCTGGGAGCAGCGGGCGCGGCTGCCGGCCGACGCGCGGGTGTTCGGCATGGGCGGGCGGGCGGCGGGTCCGGTGCTGCGCACCGGCCGGTACCGGCTGTGGAACACCGATCCTGGCGGGGCGTTCGGGCCGGGCGACGACCCGCTGTACATCACCATGCCGGTGCAGCTCGTGGTCGCGGACGCGGGCTGCCATCTGGCCTTCCACGACAACACGTGGGACGGCGAGGTCGCGCTGTGGGACGGCCGGGAGGGCGCCGGGTCGGCGCCGGACCAGGCGGGGATCAGCCGGCTGCGGATGGACGGCGGGCAGCTGCGGTACTGGGTGATCGCCGGTACGCCCGCCCGGGTGCTGGCGGGGTGGACGGCGCTGACCGGGCGGCCCGCGCTGCCGCCGCGCTGGGCGCTGGGCCACCAGCATTCTCGGTGGGGGTTCGGCAGCCAGGACGAGGTGCGGCGGGTCGCGGCCGGGTATCGGGAGCGTGCGCTGCCGCTGTCGGTGCTGCATCTGGACATCGACCACTTCGACGGGCACCGGGTCTTCACCGCCGATCCGCGGACCTTCCCCGATCTTCCCGGCCTGGCCAAGGAGTTGGGCGAGCACGGGGTGCGCCTGGTGTCGATCGTGGACCCGGCGGTGAAGGCGGAGCCGGGGCTGGCGGTGTACGACAGCGGGGCGGCGGCGGGCGCGTTCGTACGGGACGCGCGGGGGCACGAGGTGCGCGGGGTGGTGTGGCCGGGCGAGGCGGCCTTCCCCGATTTCACCGATCCGGCCGCGCGCGCCTGGTGGGGCGGTCTGTACGAGGAGCGGCTGGCGAAAGGGTTCGCCGGGTTCTGGCACGACATGAACGAGCCGGTGTCCTTCGCGGCGTTCGGTGATCCGACGCTGCCGCTGTCGGCCCGGCACGCGTTGGACGGCCGCGGCGGCGACCACCGCGAGGCGCACAACGTGTACGGGCTGTCGATGGCCCGGGCCGGCTACGAGGGCCTGCGCGAACTGCGGCCGGAGCAGCGGCCGTTCCTCTTCTCCCGCTCGGGCTGGGCGGGGATGCAGCGGTACGGCGGCACCTGGTCGGGCGATGTGGCGACCGGGTGGGAGGGGCTGCGGGCCTCGCTGGCGCTGGTGTTGGGCCTGGGGCTGTGCGGGGTGCCGTACTCCGGGCCGGACGTGGGCGGCTTCACCGGCACGCCGTCGCCGGAGCTGTATCTGCGCTGGTTCCAACTCGGCGCGTATCTACCGCTGTTCCGCACCCACTCGGCGATCGACGCGGGGCTGCGGGAGCCGTGGGAGTTCGGTCCCGAGGTGTTGGAGCACGCTCGGGCGGCGCTCCGGGAGCGGGGGCGGCTGATGCCGTACCTGGAGACGCTGGCGCACGTCGCGCACCGCACCGGGGCGCCGTATGTGCGGCCGCTGTGGTGGAAGTCGCCGGGCGACCGGGCGTTGCGGGACTGCGAGGACGCCTTCCTGCTCGGGGAGTCGCTGCTGGTGGCGCCGGTGCTCACGGAGGGTGCCACGAGCCGGCAGGTGCGGCTGCCGCGCGGGCTGTGGCACGACACCGGTTCCGGCGTGGCCTACCGGGGGCGTTCGACGGTGCGGGTGGAGGCGCCGCTGGGCCGGATTCCGGTGCTGGCCAGGGCCGGGGCGGTGCTGCCGGTGGCCGGGGCCGACGGGGCGGTGCAGCTGGAGGCGTGGGCGCCGCGCCCGGGCCGGGGCGGGGGCGGCGAGGTCGTCGTCGGTGACCCGGAGGGGTGGGCGCCGCCGCGCCGGGAGCACTTCGTGTCGCACTGGAAGGAGGACCAGGTCGTGGTGGAGCGGGAGGGCGGCGGCGAGGTCGGCTACGAGGTGCGGGTGCGGGGGCTGGAGGCGTAGCCGCCGTCGAACCAGCGGCGCACCGCGAGGGTGTGCAGCGGGAACCCCAACTCCTGCGGTGCGTGCAGCAGTTCGTAGCCCTCGGTCTCGTCGGTCGGCACGGAGGGCGGCAGTTCGCCGACCGGGCGCGGCGGCAGCAGGCCGAACAGCAGCAGGTAGCCGCCCTCGGTGTCGGTCAGGGCGTCGGCGAGCACCACGTCGGCCGCCCCGGCGACGATTCCGGTCTCCTCCGCCAACTCCCTTGTGGTGGCCTGCTGCCAGGTCTCGCCGAAGTCGATGAAACCGCCGGGAAGCGCGAGCCGGCCGAGCGCGGGCCGGATGGTGCGGCGGATGACGACGAGACCGGTGCCGTCCGCGTCGTGGACCGGCAGCAGGCACACCGCGACCGGCAGCGGGTTGTGGTAGGCGGTGTGGCCGCAGGCGGGGCAGGTGCGCGGCCAGACCCCGGCGTCGGGGTAGGGCGTTCCGCAGGTGGAGCAGTGCGAGTCGGGGCGGTACGAGCCCGCACGGGCGGTGTCGGCGGGATCGGAATCGGCGCGATCGGGTTCGACGTGACCGATGTCGACGCGATCGGGGTCGGTGTACGGGGAGTTGGCGGGCTGGGAGCCGGCGTGCGGGGGGTCGGTGGGCACTCGCGGACCCTATCCGACCCCGGCACCGGTCAGCGCCTGGCGGGCCGGGCCGTACGACTCCATCACCACCGGTGCACCGAGCAAGGCACTGATCGTGGCGGGCCAGTGCTCGGGCGTGGACCACAACGCGGGGTGCGCGCGCAGCAGTTGGCGGGTGAGCGTGACCTGGCGGTCGAGGTCGCCGGCCGGGCTTACCGGGAGTCGTTCCACCAACCGGCCCTCGATCGCGTAGCCGTGGCAGATCCGCAGTGCCGGGCAGCGCGGCGGCGCGTCCAGGTGGGTGACGGCCAGCGCGTCCACTCCCCCGCACACCGCGACGGCGTACGCGTGCGCGACCGCGTCGAAGTGCCCGACGCGGAAGGCGCCTTGCCAGCGGCCGTGGCCGTTGTGCGGTTCGGGCAGTGCCGCGGCCAGTTCCGGCTCCTCGGTGACGTGCGGGCCAGGACCGTGCCGGACGGTGTACGTGCGGACCACGCCGATCCGGCGCGCCGCATCCGCCGCGCCGGCCTCGGCGAGCAGCGTCTCGGCGTTGGCGAAGGTGGTGGTCGACCAGGTGGTGTACGGGTGGAAGCCGTGCCACTCGTCGAGCAGGACGCCCTGGGCGCCTTCGAAGACGAGCGGGCCAAAGCGGACCAGGCGGCGCAGGTGGGTCTCGTCGGTGAGGGCCACCGCGTCGGCGAACGCGGCGAACGCGGCCGCGCAGTCCTCGACCGGCGGCGCGGGCAGCGGCCCGAGCTCGTCGGTGAGGCGGTCGCGCAGCAGGCACAACGTGCGCAGCAGCCGCGGCCGGGAGGCGCAGTCGCCCACGGTCGGCGCGTCGGCCGGGTGCGCCAGGCCGTAGCGGGCGGTCTCCCCCACACCCATGCCGCACGAGCCGTGCCGGTCCGCGCCGCGGGCCTGCTCGCGCAGCCGGTTGGCGGCGGCGTGGTACGGCGTGACGAGGCGCGCCGCGCGGTCCACGGTGAGCAGGCCGTACGGCGCCGGGACGCCCAGGGCGCGGAGGTGGTCGGCCTCCGCGGCCAGGGCGAGCGGGTCGACGGACATGAAGCGGGACAGGTGGGTGGGGGTGCCGTGGAAGGTGCCGGCGCCGAACTGGGCGAAGGTGTGGTGGCGGCCGTCGGCGGTCACCACGTTGTGGGCGGCCTGCGGGCCGCCGTTGAACCGTACGACGGCGGTGACGGTCCGCTCCTGGCACAGGCGCGCGACCACGGCGCCCTTGCCGGCGTCGCCGTAGCCGAGGTCGACGACCATGGTGTGCACGGGGAACTCCTTGCGTTGCCGGGCCGCAGTACGCGCGCCGGGTACCGGGTCGCCGGGGTGACCGTCTGTCCTGATCCGGCCTCGCACCGGCTCTGACCTGCCCCATCCCGCCCTGCCCACCCCGCCCGCCGTACGGGCGGCAGGCGAGCGGGCGGGGCGGGCCGGCGTCAGCGCGTCAGGGGGGTGAGCGCCCGGGCCACCGAGGGGCCCACGGTGGAGCCGACCTCGGCCAGGTCGGCGAGGCCCGCGGCGAGGTCGATGGCCTCCTCGCCGAGGCCGACGGTGAGCGCGATGGTCTCGCAGACGGCGTCGAGGTCGTCCAGCTCGATCACGTTCTGGCCCAGCAGGCGGCGCCAGAGGGTGAGGACCTCGGAGTTGCCGGCGTGCGAGGCGCCGGCCGGGAGGATGTAGAAGACGTGGAACTTGCGGCGCAGTTCGGCGAGGATCTCGGGCAGCGGGATGTCCTCCTGGACGGGGTCGCCGAGCACGTCGCGGATCTCGCGGGCCTTCACCTTGCCGTAGGGCATCTCGTCGCCGATGAGGAAGAGGTAGCCGCGGCGGCCCCGCTTCTCGTGGCAGTCCAGGGACGTGTGCCGGGCCATGGCGTAGAGGGCGAGTTCGTAGGACTCGGTCATCTGGCCGCCTCCTCCGCCTTCGAGGAGGATGTTGCCGAGCTGCTCGTCCATCCGGTTGTCGGACTCGAACTGGCCGAGCTGGAGCGGCACTCGGTCGCAGGTGGCGTCGCCGACGCCGCCGAAGAGGATCTGCGGGTGCTCGGTGTAGCCCTTGCGCAG
The DNA here is from genome assembly GCF_036014115.1 of Streptomyces sp. NBC_00448. Classification (NCBI taxonomy): domain Bacteria; kingdom Bacillati; phylum Actinomycetota; class Actinomycetes; order Kitasatosporales; family Streptomycetaceae; genus Streptomyces; species Streptomyces sp. NBC_00448. Next base: position 8,807,302 of record NZ_CP107913.1, on the reverse strand, counting down.
CAGCAGTCCGAAAAGTTCAGGCAGCTTGGTCTGGAGGACCCGCGGGACGCCGCCCATCGAGCCGGTGACGTCGAAGAGCACGGAGATGGCCAGCGAGGTGGGGTGCTCGGCGGAGTCGCGGCTCTCGCGGGTGCTGAGGCCGTGCGGTTCGAGCGAGGGGTGCGCTGCCCAACTCGACCGCGGTGCGCTGTGCTTGACGCGGTCGCTGTAGGCGAAGGCGCTGGCGCCGGAGGCCGAACGGTAGCGCTCGGCGGCGTCGTAGACGTTGGTGGACCAGCTTCCGCTGCCCATGGTGTTCCCCCTGGTGAAGTGGTGGCGTGTGTGGCGGGTGGTGGCCGACCGGTGCTTCGCCGACACCGCACGCCGAGTGAACGGCCCTGCCGGGTCGGTCAGTTGGCAGTCGGCATCGTGAACGGGCGGAAAATGCGGGGCCCGTAGAGCCGGTCGAGGAGGTCGTCGAGTTCGGCGAGCAGCTGCCAGGCGTCCTGCGGACGGGAGTTCTGGCCGGGCAGGGTGCAGCCGCGCAGGAAGGCGCGCATCGGGCCCGGGGCGTGGGGGCCGACCAGGCGGCGTACGCAGAGCGAGGCGAGGTGGATGTCGGTGGCCGGGGAGGCGGGTTGGTGCTGCCGCGCCTCGGGCGGGTAGTCGTCGGCGTGGTGGTGGATCAGGACAGGTACGTCGGTGCCGACAGCGGTGGCGTAGCACCAGTCGACCAGTACCAGACCGTGCAACTCGGGTTGGATGAGGACGTGTTCGGGGAAAACCGCGCCGTGCACCAGCCCGGCGCGGTGGGCCCAGCCCAGCGCGGTGAGCAGGCGGCGCCACATCCACGCGGCGTCTGGGGGCGCCCCCACGCCCGCAGGGCCATGGGGGAGGGTCGAGCCCGCCGGGGTGGGCGGCCGCGACGGCGGCGAGGCTGTGGAAGCCGGTGAGCGGCGCGAGCGCGTTGACCAGGCGCTCGGTGCCGTCGTCGGCGTGGTGCCGGAAACTCTCCACGAGGGTGGGCGCGTAGGCGCGGTGCCGACGTTCGCCGACGGTGTGGAGACGGGTCAGGACGTCGGCCTCGTGCTCGGCGAGGTCGTTGTCGCGCGGCTGCCGGGGGATCTTCAGGACGGCGGTGCGGCGCTCGCCGTCGTGGTCGTAGCGGGCGGTGTGCAGGTCGGCTAGGTCGCCGGCGGCCAGCAGCGGGCCGAGTACGTAGCGGTACCGGGGGCCGGTGAGGATCTGCCGGTCGTGGTCGTGCCAGGCGGCGGTGAGCCGGGCGAACGCGGCGGTGGCCTGCGCGGCGCGGCCGGGCGGTGCGGTGTCCGGGTGGAGCAGCCGGGCCAGCCGGCGGAAGCGGCTCGCGGCCTGCACGGGGTCGGCGGGGAAAGCGGTGCCGCCGCTGTCGAGTACGGCCAGGGCCTCGTCGAAGGTGCGTGGTTCGGGTCGGCCGTCCGCTGCCGGGTGCCGGTCGGCTTGTGGGTGTGGGTGCCCGCCCGGTCCGGCGGCGGCAGCCGAGCGGCCGGGGACGGTACGCGCGGCGGCGGCGCTCATCGTATGTCCGCCTCACGGTCCGGCCGCAGAAGCGCGGGGTGCAGCAGCTTGGCGTCGCCGGCCCGGTAGAGGCGGGCGCGGGGACCGCCGCGGCTGCCGGGGCGGGTGTCGGTCTGCCCGGTGGACTCCACGAAGCCGGGGACGGACAGCACCTTGCGGTGGAAGTTGCCGGCGTGCAGCGAGGCGCCCCACACCGTCTCGTAGACCGCGCGCAACTCGCTGATGGTGAAGGTCTCGGCGAGGAACGCGGTCGCCAGCGGCGTGTACTCGATCTTGCCGCGGGCCCGCTCCAGGGCGTCGGCGAGGATGAGCGGGTGGTCGAAGGCGAGCACGGCCTCGCCGGGTGCCGAAGGAACGGGTCGGCGACCGGTACCACCCCCGTGGGTTCCGGTCGGCCGACCCTGCTCGAAGGGACGCCGAGCTGCCGTTTCCGGTTGCCCGGCGGGGGCGACCGCCGCCACCGGGAGCCAGTCGGCGCCGGCCGCGTCGCCACCCGCCTGGGCGTCGGGCAGGCCCGGCGCGAAGGCGAGGTAGGCGATCGAGACGACGTGCATGCGCGGGTCGCGGTCCGGGTGGCCGTACGAACCGAGCTGTTCGAGGTGGACCCGGCCGAGCGTGGTGGCGTCCAGGCCGGTCTCCTCGGCGAGTTCGCGGGCCGCGGCCGCGTCGAGCGACTCCTTCCCGGCCCGGACGAACCCGCCGGGCAGCGCCCAGGCTCCTGCGAACGGCGGTCCGCCGCGCTCGATCGCGAGGACGTGCAGCCGGCCCTGACGCAGGGTCAGCACTACCACGTCGACGGTCACCGCGATCGGGTCGAACGCGCGCGGGTCGTAGTCGGCGAGGAAGTCCCGCTCCCGCAGCTCCTGTTCGTCACTGTGGTCATGCTGCGCCGCGTCCACGACAGCCCCCTCCATCCGCTTGCCGGCCGCGTCGCGCCGCCCGTACCCGTCCCGAGTCATTCTCACTATGAGTACTTCTCGATATGAGAAGAACATAGCACGGACCCCTGACAAGGTCCAGGCCCGGCGCTACTGTGCGGTAATGACGAAGCAGACCTACGGCTCCTTCGAGGAGTTCTGGCCCTACTACGTGGCGATGCACTCCAAGGCGGCGACCCGCTGGGTGCATCTCGTCGGCACGCTGACCGGACTCGCGGTCAGCGGCTACGGCCTGGCCCGCGGGCGGGCGCGATACGCCGCCGCGCTCCCGCTGATCGGCTACGGGACCGCGTGGCCCGCGCACTTCCTGATCGAGGGGAACAACCCGGCGACCTTCGGGCACCCCGCGTGGTCACTGCGCGGCGACGTGAAGATGATCACCACGATGCTCGCGGGACGGGACGCGGAACTCGGCGAGACTGCGGCGAAGTGGCTCGCGGAGAACGGGAGTTCGGCGCCGCAGGAGGGGGGCACCGCCGGCGCGGACACGGCGGATGGCCCGGACGTCCCCGCACACACGTGAGCCGCCGGCCAACCCACGACCGACGGCTCACGGATCACGGATCACGGATCAAGACTGATGCACCGTCAACCGTGTTTCAGACGAGGGCAGTTACCCGGCGCTCCGCCGCGCCGCCATGTTCGCGGCGTGCTCGACCACGCTGATCAGGACGTTCTTCGCCGAGTCGCGCTCGCGCGCGTCGCACAGCACCACCGGCACGCCCGCCTCGATGTCGAGCGCCTCGCGGACGTGCTGCGGGTCGTGCAACTCGGCGCCGTCGAAGCAGTTGACGGCCACCGCGAAGGGGATGCCGCGCTGCTCGAAGTAGTCGACGGCGGCGAAGCAGTCGGCCAGCCGCCGGGTGTCGGCGAGCACCACCGCGCCGAGCGCACCCTGCGCCAACTCGTCCCACAGGAACCAGAATCGGTCCTGCCCGGGAGTGCCGAACAGGTAGAGCACCAGGTTCTCGCGCAGCGTGATCCGGCCGAAGTCCATGGCGACCGTGGTGGTCCGCTTGCCCTCGACCCCGACGGTGCTGTCGACCGGGCGGCCGACCTCGCTCAGCGACTCCTCGGTGCGCAGCGGGCGGATCTCGCTGACCGCGCCGACCAGCGTGGTCTTGCCCGCGCCGAAACCGCCGGCCACCAGCAGCTTGAGCGCCACCGGCTCTTTGGCGGGCTGCTCGGGACGACGTTCGGTGCGCACGGCGGCCATGGTCTCTTCTCTACTTCCCTACCGGGGCGGGCGAGGGGACGCCCGCGGGTGGCGTACTCACAACTCACGTGTCACACAGGTTACTTGCCCTGGTGACGGTTTCTGCCGCAGCGCGTCGGCGGGCGCGGTGACGGCGGTGGCGGGGACTGCTCGGACCGGGATCGGGCCTGGTCCGACGCTACAAGGCGCGCAGGCCATTGATCACCTCGCGCAGGATGCTCACATCGGGCAACTCGGCCGGCGGCACCGGCTTGTGAATGTGCACGTGCGCGGCTTCCACCAGGTCGCCGACCAGCACCCGGACCACGCCCACCGGAAGGTCGAGGTCGGCCGCCAACTCAGCGACGGAGATGGCCTGGTACTGGCAGCGCTCGACGATGTCGAGGTGCTCGGGCGACAGGGTGTGGTCGTCGATCGGGTCCCCGTCGCCGGGCGCCCGCTCGGTGATCACCAGGGCGATCAGGTCGATTCTGGCCTTCGCGGCATGGCTGGTACGGCCCCGTGTCATCGCGTAGGGCCGCACCACCGGTCCGGCAGCGTCGTCGTACCACTGCTCCGATGACGACGGTTCAGATGTTTCGGACGACTCAGAAGTCATGACCTGTCACCCCGTAGATTCAGCACATCGCGGTCAGCCGCTGAGCGCCGCGCCGCCGCCGTGCCGCGGTGCGCTGCTCAGATGTACCCCTACCCGCTTGACCAGCAGGGCCATCTCGTACGCGACCTGGCCGACGTCGGAGTCCGCGTCGCTGAGCACCGCCAGGCAACTGCCGTCGCCCGCCGCGGTGACGAAGAGGAACGCCTCGTCGAGTTCCACGATGGTCTGCCGGACCCGGCCGGCTTCGAAGTGCCGCCCGACTCCCTTGGCCAGGCTGTGGAAGCCGGAGGCGACGGCGGCGAGGTGCTCGGAGTCCTCGCGGGTGAGCCCGTCGGACGCGCCGATGGACAGGCCGTCCCCGGAGAGCACCAGCGCCTTGCGGATGCTGGCCACGCGGGTGACCAGATCGTCAAGGAGCCAGCTCAGCTCGCGTGTCGGGCTGGATGGTGCCGTCATCGGCCGTACTCCTCAGGTGTCGTTCGCGTTACGGAGGTCGAGGTGTCGTCGTCGGACCCGGGTGCCGGGTCCGACTCGGCGGCCCGGCCGCGCTGCCAGCCGCGCTGGAGTGACGCCATCCGGTCGCGCACTTCGTCGGCGGACCGCTCGCGTACGGCAGGCTCTTCCGTACGGCGGCCGGTCTGCGTCGGGTCGCTCCGCAACTGCGGCGCGAGGTTCGCCTGCCGGACCCGGCGCGGAAGTACGGTGCCGCCGCCCGGCGCGGCACCGGGTGCGGGGGCCGAACCGGCCGCGGGAGCGGGAGCAGGCGTGGGTGCGGGTGCTGGTGGGGACGCGGGCGCGGCGTGCCGGGCGGAGGTGCGGCGGGTCGGCAGCGGCTCGGCGCCGCCCACCGGCGGCACGGCCTGCACCGGCGGGCCAGGCCGGCGGGGCGGCTGGGGTGCGGTGTTCCAGGGCCTGCGGGCTTCCTGCCCCTCGCCGCGCTCCTGGCCCCACTCCGGCTGCTCGGTCTGCGCAGCCTGCGCCGCCGGGACGTCCGGCGTGCCCGGTGTGGCCGGTTCGGCGGGCTGTGCAGGCTGTACGGTCTGTTCGGGCTCGGCGCGGTCCGCAGGCTGCGGTGGCTCGCCGACCGGGCGGCCGTGGTCGGTGACCAGCACCGGTGCGGTGCGCCGCCTGCGGCGGGGCAGGCCGAACGGCCCGCCCGGCTCCGGCTCTGCCGCGGGCTGCGGGAGGGGTTGCGGGGCGGGCGGTTCCTCGACGTGGGCGACGTGCTCCTTGTGGGGCTCGCCGCCGGCGCCGTCCAGGCCCCACTGCCGGAAGGTGTGCTCGGTGTCGCCGACGGGCGTCAGGTCGTCCGCGAGGTCCAGGCGGGTCGCGCCGGTGTCGACGTCGCCGCTCTCGCTGAGCAGCGCCGCCGGCACCAGCACCACCGCGGTCGTGCCGCCGTACGGGGACTGGCGCAGCGAGACGCGGATGCTGTGCCGTTGGGCGAGCCGGCTGACCACGAACAGGCCGAGCCGGTCGGTGTCGGACAGCTCGAACTCGGGGGTCTCGGCGAGCCGCAGGTTCGCTTCGAGCAGGGCGTCCGGGGTCAGGCCGAGACCGCGGTCGTCGATCTCCAGCACGAAGCCGTTGGCGACGGGCTCGCCGTGCAGCCGTACTTGGGTGTGCGGGGGCGAGAACACCGCGGCGTTCTCGATGAGTTCGGCGAGCAGGTGGGTGAGGTCGGCGACCGCGGCGCCGGCCACGGCCAGCCGCGGCAGCCGGCGGACCTCGATCCGCTCGTAGTCCTCGACTTCGGCGACGGCGGCGCGCACGACGTCCATCAGCTGCACCGGCTTGCGCCACTGCCGGGAGGGGGCCGCGCCGGAGAGGATGACCAGGCCCTCGGCGTGCCGCCGCATGCGGGTGGTCATGTGGTCCAGCCGGAACAGGTCGGCGAGCTCGTCGGGCTGCTCGGTGCGCCGCTCCATCGAGTCCAGCAGCGTGAGTTGGCGGTGCAGCAGCACCTGGCTGCGGCGGGCGAGGTTGACGAAGACGTCGGAGACGCCCTTGCGCATGTCGGCCTGCCGGACCGCCGCCTCGACGGCGGCGCGCTGGAGCACGTTGAGCGCCTGGCCGACCTGGCCGATCTCGTCGTCCGTGTACTGCAGCCGTGGCACCTCGGTCTCGATGTCGACCTGCTCGCCCGAGGCGAGCCGGCGCATGACGCGCGGCAGCCGGGTACCGGACAACTCCTGCGCCTCGCGGCGCAGCCCGGTCAGGTCGCGGATCAGCCCGCGGCCGATCCGGACCGACACGATCAGCGACGCGACCACCGCGATCAGGCCGAGGCCACCGGCCAGAATCGCCTCCACCACGAGGGAGGTCGCCACGGGAGAGGCCCTCTTGGTGAAGTCCACGACGACCTGCTGGTCCAGCTTGTTGACGCCGGTCACCGCGGTGCCGGCCACCGTCGGCCAGGACTGGTGCGCGGCGACGATCGGCGCGTCGGCCGGGGTGGCGGCCGAGATCGCGTCCTGGGCGGCGCGCAACTGCTTCCCGGCCTTGCTCCGCCAGAACGCGTCGAACCGCGCCCGGTCCGCCTTTGCCAACCCGGGGCTGTTGTCGGCGTAGTAGCCGCGTTCCACGGCGACGGCGGAGGTGAAGGCGGTGAGTTCCTGGCGGGTCATATGGCCGGTGCTGATCGCGGCACCCATCAGGGCGTCCTCGCGGGTGATCTGCTCCTCGGCCCGGATCACTCCGATCCCCGCGGTGCGTTGCGGCTCGACACTGGTGTTGTCGACCAGATAGAGGCTGTCGCAGAACGCGAAAGCCGGTCCCTGGAAGGTGTTGTAACCGGCGTACGTGTCCTCGCGGGAGATGTGCTGGTCGTCCACTCGCCGGCGCAGTTGCGCCAGATCACCGACTCCGGTGAAGAAGTCGTCGAGGTGCTCGCGCGCCGAGGCGTTGAGGTCTTTGCGCATGTGGCCGTCGGTGATGTGCCCGCGCAGCTTCGCAATGGCCGAATCCGTCACCTGGCCCTGCTTCTCGAAGGCGATCCGCGCCTGGGAGTCACGCGTGTTGGCGACGTACAACAGTGCGGCCTTGCGCTCCTGCTGGAGACTGCCCAGCACGTCCTGCAAGGGATAGAGCACGTTGTTCGCTATTCGCTCGGGATCGGGCCGTCCGAACACCGCTCGGCTCGTGATCGTTGCGGCAAAGACCCAGATGGCGGTGAGGGACACCAGCGGGATCAGCAGCAGCGCCACGATCTTCCGGCGGATCGTCGTACCGCGAAAGCGCATGGCCTCCCCAACGTCTCGCCCCGAAACGGGGATCGGTCTGTGGCGTGCAAACGGCGTGAGCCTACTACTGTCACTGTGGTAACTCGAAAGTCCGTCCGGAGGGTTGACCGGGTCTGGCCGGAAAGTGCCACCTGTTCCGGTGCGGGATCGGGCGGAATGCGTACGGACGTTTCGGGGCAGGGACCCCTTATGGAGTTCGAACCCCGATCAATGTGGGAGGACCAGTCCGTACCGACCCCGCGTATGCCCGATCCGGTTCGGGCGGCGGCGGTGCGTGCGGTGCTGATCTCCGCGGTCGCGCTCACGGAGGCGGTGACGACCGTGCTGCTGGCCGTCGGCGACTCCTGGCTGAGCGCTCCGATGACGCTGGCCTCGGTGCTCACCAGTGTCGTCGCGAGCTGGGCGGTGCTCGATGTCTGGGTCACCCGCCAGGTGTGGAACCAGCGCAACGGAGTGGTGTCCAGCCCGAGCAGCGCGGCGCGGGCCCTGCGCAGGGAGCGCCGCCGAGAACGCCGGGCGGCGCGGGCCGCCGCGCGACGCGGTGCGGGCCATCGGACGCATATACGCGGCGGACCGCGGCGGAGCCATCTGCCGAGAGCGCATGGAGCGTGAACGCCTAAGGGGTTTGGGCATCGGCGGGGCGGCGGAACATGCGGGTGGCGGTGATCTCGCCGTGCACCTGCTCGCCGCGCGGGTCGGGCACCGGCAGCCCGGGCCGCAGGTGTTCCTCGACGCTGATGTACTTCAGGCCCGCCCGCAGGTCCGCGTCATTGCGCAGCCGCACCACCAGCGGGAACTCGGCGAGCGCGGTCGTGTCGAACAGGCCGGTGGTGTAGAGCAGTTGGACGCCGAGCGCGTCGGCGACGGCCCGCTGGAGCTCCAGCAGGTAGGTGGCGTTGGCGCGGCCGATGGGGTTGTCCAGGAAGAGGGTGCCGGCGTGCCGCTGGCGGTCCCGGCCACGGTCGTTGCTGCGCAGCGCGGCCATCGTGCAGTACAACGCGATGGCGGCGGTGAGGAGTTGGCCGCCGGAGAACACGTCGCCCATCTGCCCGACCGGCACCCGCTCGGCGCGCAGCACCGCGTCGGGCTTGAGGATCTCCACGGCGACACCGCGCGGCTCCAGGGCCGCGGCGACCCCGCGCAGCAGCAGGGTCATGCCGTCGCGCCGCAGGTCGGAGTTCTTCCGGACGGCGGCGCGGGTGGCCTCGTCGATCACCTCGCCGAGCCGGTCGGTGAGCACGGCGTGGTCGGGGTCCTCGAAGCGGATGCGCAGGAACTCCTGCCCGGACCACTCGCCGAGCCCCTCCGGCAGCCGGGACAGGCGCTGCGCGGAGCGGAGCGTGGCGAGCGAGGACTCGACCAGGCCGCGCAGCCGGTCCACGATGCTGTCCCGGTTACGCTCCAACTGGCCCAGTTCGTCGGTCAGTACGCGCAGCCGGGGGGCGAACGCCGCGGCCCAGGCGGCGGCGTGCTCGGGCAGCGACGACGCGGGCAGCTCCCGGATCTGCTGCCGGGCGGGGGTGCGGACCTGCTCGTAGCGGACCGCGTTGGCGTGCCGGACCAACACGTCGGAGGCGTCGCGCAGTTGGGTGTCGGCGGTGGACAGGTCGGCGGCGCATCCGCGCAGACCGCGCCGGGCCTCGGCCGCGGCGTGCCGGGCCTCCTCCAGGCTGCCGGGGTACGGCTCCGGTTCGTCCTCCTCGGCCGCGGTCTGCGGGCCGTCGCGCAGCAGGTCGCGCAGGAGGGCGGCGGTCTCGTCGAAGCCGCCCGCCGCGTCCTCGGCGGCACGGTGGGACCGGACGATGTCCGCGTGCGCGGTTCTGGCCTGCTCCACCTCCTCGGTGTGGGTGGCCAGTTCGGCGTTGGCGGCGCGCAGCAGCTGCTGGGCGTGCTCGGCGTCACGCGGGGTGAGGGCGTCGGGCAGCGCCGCGTGGGTGTCGCCGTCGGCCGGGGCGAGTCGTTCGGCCTCGGCGCGCAGCCGGCCGAGTTGCTCGCTGGCGGTGGACTGGCGTGACTCCAGGGTCTGCACGAGCTGTTCCGCGCGGCCGGCGGCGGCCTGCCGGGACGGCCCGTCGGAGCCGTCGGGGCCTTCGAGGAGCTGGGCGGCGCGACTGCGGACCTTGTTGCTGAGGCGTTCGAGTTCGGCGAGCGCGGAGTTCTCGGTGCTCTCCGCGCGGGCCTGTTCGGCGCGCAGGTCGGCGCCGACGCCGACCTGTTCGTAGACCTGCGAGGCCGCACGGTACGCCTCGCGCAGGGCGGGCAGCGAGGAGGCGGACGGCTCGTCGGCGTCGGGCTCGGGGGTGTCCTCGGGGGCGCCGGCGATCTCCGCGCGTTCGGCGCGCAGCACCCGTGCGGTGCGGCGGGCGTCGTCGGAGGCGCGCTGGGCGGCCCTGCGGTCCTCGTCCGCGGCCCGGGCCCGCTCCAGACAGGTCTCCGCGCGGGCCTCGGCCTCGGCGGCGTCGGCGGCCAGTTCGCGGGCCCGGCGCTGCCAGTTGGCGCGCTCGCGCAGCCGGTGGGCGAGCCCGGCGAGCTTGTCGGCGCGGCGGCGGGCCTGCTCGGCGGCGGCCCGGCGGGCGTCGTGGTCCGCGCCGGCCTCGGCGGCGGCCGCGTCGGCCTCGGCCCGCTCCGCCCGCGCGGCCGACAGCTCGGCGCGGGCTTCCTCCGCGGTGTCCTGGGCGGCGGCGACCTCCGCGCCGAGTTCCGCCAGGCGCCCGGGCGGGCAGGACGCCCGCCAGGACGCGAGGCGCGCGGCGAGCGTACGGTCGTGCGCCAGCCGGGCGGCGAGGGTACGGATCTCCTCCTCGCGGGCGGTGGCGCGTCCGCGCAGCTCGCGGCGCTCGCCGTCGGCGGCCATCTCGTCGTGCATCGCCGGGTTCGGCGGGACCAGGAACACGTCGGGGGCGTGGCCGGCGGCGGGCGGCGGGGCCAGCAGCGCGGCGGCGGTGCCCACGGCGACGGTCGACCGCGGCAGCAGCGCCGCCTGGGCCAGGGCTTCCCTGGCCCGCGTGTACGAGTCCGGGTCGGTCACCACGACCCCGTCGACCAGTTCCGGGCGGGCCGCCATCACGGCGGCGTGGTCGGCCGGGGCGACGGCCTGGGCGAGATACCGCCAGCCGGGCAGCGCGGGGACGCCGTGCTCCGCGAGGTACTCCACGGTGGCCAGGACGTCAGGGCCGGGCGGCAGTAGCCCGCCGTCGCCGAGCGCGCCGAGAATACGGGCGTCGTCGGCCGCGGCGGTGCGCAGCTCGAACATCTGGCGTTCGGCCGCCGCGACGCCGTCCTCCAGCATTTCCCGCAGCGGTTCGGCGAAGCGGTCCAACTCCGCGGCGCTCAGCGGTCCTTCGTGGTGGACAGCTCCCCTGGCGCCCCCGGCTCCCCTGGCTTCCCCGGCTGCCGCGCTGCCGACCAGGCCGCTGGTGCCGGCGGTGCCGGACGTGTCGTCGCCCGCGGGCTCCGGCGCGATGGCTGACGCGGTGGGTGACCCGGTGGGTGACGCGTTGGCGGCCCCGGCGCCCGGGTCGCCAAGGCTCAGCAGGGCGACCGCGCGGGGGTCGGTGGTGAGTGCCGTGGTGGCGTCGAGGGCGGCGCGGTGGGCGGTGGTGGCCGCGGTGAGCGCGTCGGTGGCGCGGGCCGCGGCGAGTTCGGCGCGGGCCTCGGCGGCGGCGGCCTCGCGGGCGCGGGAGGTGGCGGCGGTGGCGGTGTCGGCGGCCGCGCGGGCCAGCTTCTCGGCGGTGCGCTCGGCGTCGGCGGCGGCGAGCGCGGCGCGGGCCGGATCGGCGTCGGGCGCGGTGTCGTCGAGCCACCCGGCGCGCACCGCCTCGGCGGTCTCCTGCTCGACCTCGGCGAGCCGCTGGCCGAGGTGCCCGCTCTCGCTGCGGGCGCGCTGCGCCTCGGTGGCGGCCGCGGTCGCGTCGCGGTGGGCGCCCTCGGCGAGGGTCTGGAGCGTGGCGGAGCGCTCCTCCTCGTCGTCGGCCTGGCGCTCGGCCCGGACCGCGGCACCCTGCAGGGCGCGCACCAGTTCGGCGGCGGCCTGCGTACGGGCGGCGAGCGCGGGCGCCGCGTCGCGCTCGGCGGCGCGGATCGCCTCGGTGACCCTGGCCAGCCGGTCGCCGGCGGCACGGTGCCGCAGCACCGTCTCCGCGGTCTGCCAGGCGGAGTGCAGGGTACGGGCGTCGGTGAGCCCCCGGCGCAGCGCGGCGGCGCCCTTCTCGGCGCCGGCCAGCGCCAGCGAGGCGTGCCGGTAGGCGAGTTCGGCGGCGATCCGGGCGCTGCCGGCCCGGGCCTGCTCGGTGTCGGTGACGGTGTGCGCGGCGTCGGCCATGTCGTGGGCGAGGTCGGCGGCCCGGTCGCGTTCCTGGCGGGCGCGGGCGGCCAGCCGCCGGGTGAGCGCGCGGGTGCGGCGCTCGGACTGGGCGTGCACACCGCGGGCCTGGTCGCGTACGGCCGCGGCCTCGACGATCCGGTCCAGCAGGTCGAGCGAGCCGGCGGTGAAGTCGCGCTCGGCGGTGAGTTCCGACCGGCGGCCGAGCTTCCCGGCGAAGCCGTGCACGAGGTCGGCGAGGCCGTCGGTGTCGCGGGTGTCGGTGACCGCGCGCAGCAGCAGGTCGGTGAAGTCGGAGTCCTTCTTGACCGCGAACAGGCCGGCGGCCTCGCCCTCGTCGGCGTTCATCTCGCGCTGGTAGCGGAAGAGTTCGGGGTCCAGGCCGAGGTCACCGAGGTGTTCGTTCCACCGGTCGTGGATCTCCTCCCAGACCACCTCCAGGTGCGGGTACGCCTTGCCTGCCTCGGTGAGGGCGTCACGGAAGCCCTTCATGGTGCGGCGGCGGCCACGCGCGCCGGACGCGCCCTCGACCGGGGGCCGTACCGTCGTCGACTCGGCGACCGGCAGCGAGTCCAGGCCGAGGCCGGGGCCGGGGCGGAAGGAGTACCACGCCTCGGCGAACCGGCGCGGGTCGGAGGAGACCTGCCGGCCGCGCCACTCGCTGACCTTGCCGACCACGACGAGTTCACCGGTGAGGGTGTGCTGCCACTCCAGGGCGACGTGGCCGCAGTCCTCGGCGAGCAGGAACTTGCGCAGCACCCCGGAGCTGGCGCCGCCGAGGGTGTTGCGGTGGCCGGGCAGCATCACCGAGAAGATCAGCTTGAGCAGGACGGACTTGCCGCCGCCGTTCTCCAGGAAGAGCACGCCGGCCGGCGCGGGGCGGCGCGGCGGCCCGGTCGACTCGTCGGCGAAGAAGTCGCCCTGCGCGGGTGCGGGCTGCGGCACGGGCTCGCCGACGCCGCGCAGGTCGAGAACCGTGTCGGCGTAGCGCGCGCCGGCCGGCCCGATCGAGTAGAGGCGCAGTCGGGAGAGCTCGTACATGCGGGGGGCTTTCGTCCTCGGGGCTTCGGCGGGTGGATGCGGTCGGGGGTAGGTCGGGGGTGGTTCGTGGGTTCGGGGAACGGGTCGGGGGTTCGGCGGGTGGATGCCGGTCGGGGCTACGAGGTCAGGGCCACGAGTCGGAGTACGGGGCAGGGCCGCGGATCGGGGGTTCAGGTGGCGCGGCGGTGGGGGCCGGCCGGGGCACGGGTCAACTGCCGGCGTGGAAGGGCAGGCCGGCGTCGGCGGCGAGGTCCGCGGCCTCGCCGTCGGCCGCGGCGGGTACGAGGGTGGCGGTGCCGTCGCCCACCGGTACGACTCCGAGGTCGAGGAGTTCGGCCATGGCGGCGCTGCCCGCCATGTCGCGGACCTGGAGCTGGTAGCGGGCGGTGGTGCGGTAGGTGCCGCCCGACTCGTCGCCGGTGCGCTGCAGGAAGCCGGAGTCGACCAGGAACGCGACGGCCTTCCCGATGATGCCGGTGGTCGAACTCGCCAGCCGGCGGGCGTCCTTGGTGGCGCCGGTGGCGCTGCGCCGGGTGTAGACCCGCCAGGCCGCCTCCAGGCCGGGCGCGTCGCTGGCCGGGTCGGTGTTCTCGCCGCTCTCGTCGGCGCGCTCCTCCAGCCGGCGGCACGCCTGCCGGACGAAGGCGTCCACGCCGTGCACGGTGATCCGACCGATGTAGCCGTCGTCGGCCAGGTCCTCGGGGCGGGGGAAAGCGAGGGCGGCAGCGGCGAGGTGGGCGAGGCCGTGCAGGAAGCGGTCGCCGGAGTCGGACGCGGCGCGGCGGGCGTAGTCGCCCATCCGGACCGCGAACACCGAGTCCTCGCCCGCGGCGACGGCCATGCCCGCCCGGGGCGACACCTCCAGCACGATCAGGCCGAGCCCGGCCGCCACGGCGTCGGCGAGCCGGGCGAACGCCGGGTCCTCGCGGTGGCGGCGGATCAGTTCCGCGTACTCCGCGTCGCGGGCCGGGATCAGCTTGGGCTGCAACCCGAACCCGACCAGGCGGGCGGCGTCCGCGACATCGCCGGGCACGATGGGGGACGGGGTGGCCGCCTCGCCGGATTCCCGTGTGTCGTCCTGCCGATCCGTGATCACGTCGTGCGTTCCTCTGGGAGCTGGGGGTGGGCTGGGTGCGGGTGGGCGGGGCAGGTCGGGCGCCCGGAGCCGAGGTGGGGGCCGGAGCCGTTGCGGAAACCGGGGCCGGGGCCCGAGCGGGGGCCGGGGCCGTCCGCCAGGCGGCGGACGCGCGGGCCGCCGCCCGTCGGACCGAGGCGGCGTTCACCCTTCACGGTCGGCACCTCCCGCCAGCAGGGCGGTCCCGAGGATGAGGTCCGCGCCGCCGAACTCCGGGTCGTCGAGCACGGTGCCGTCGTCCACGGCGAAGAGCAGGCGGGGCTCGCCCTGCCGGTGTGCGGTGCCGACCGGCGGGGACGCGGCGTGGATGGCGAGGAGCGCGACGAGGTAGGGCAGGTCGGGGTCCTGGCGGCGGGCCTCGGCGAGCAGCCCCGACAGCCGGCGGGGGGCGTCGTGCGGCAGGTCGAGGAGGGCGAGCGCGGACTCCAGTTGCTCGTCGCTGAACCGGGAGTCGTCGGGGGTGGCGACCAGGTCGGGCTCGGGCATCTCCGCGCCCAGATGGTCGCGTTCGACCGGCGGGGTGAGCAGGAGGTCGACCAGGTCGGTGACGCGGACGGCGCCGGGGGTGCGCAGGCCGGTGCCGCGGGCGAAGAACGCGTCGGTGACGCGGGACGCCTGCTCGACGGGCAGCGGCAGCAGGGGCGCGACGAGCTGGCCGTACAGGTCGAGTCCGGCGCGGGCGGGCGGCGCGGCGAACGCCTGCCGGTCCTGCTCGGCGCGGAAGAGCGGCCCGGCCTCCAGCAGCCGGGACTGGAGTTGGGTGTGGCGGCGGATGCAGTCCTTGACGATGTCCACCAGTTCGGCGGCGCGCCGCTTGTGCTCGGGCTCCTCCGCTTCGTCGCGCGCCTTGCGGATGTTGGTGAGGATCGCGTTCTCGTGGCGGTAGCGGTCGGCGACGTGGTCGAGGGCCTCGGCGATCATGTCGGGCACCTGGCGCAGCCAGTCGACCGCGCGGACGTCGCGCCGGGTGGCCTCCAGGGTGCGGCGGAGGGTTTCCGCATACTGCACCGTGCGGTAGCGGGCCTGCTCGGCGGCGAGTTGGGCGTCGGCGAGGCGGCCGCGGCTGATCAGCACCTCCAGCTTGACCTCGGCGGCGATCTGGGCGCTGGTGACGTCGGTGTCGAGGGCGCCGACCAGGACGTTGACCGCCTCGTCGGTGGTGCGCAGGTACACGCTGCCGCCGGGGCCGGCGACCTCCTCGATCAGCTTGAAGTCGTAGTCCCGCCGGATGTACGCGCCGTCGGCGCCGAACGTGCCGTAGACGGCGCGGAATCCGCGGTCGGCACTGCCGACGTTGATGAGGTTCTCCAGCACCCAGCGGGCCACCCGCTCGTGTTCGGCGAGGGTGCGGGTGGGGGCCTGGGCGGCGACGCGGGGCAGCAGTCTGGCCACTATCTGGTCGTGGTCCGCGCCGGTGTCGAAGTCCATGTTGAGGGTGACCAGGTCGATCGCGGCCAGCGCCACCTCGGCCATCGCGTAGACCGAGTACGCGCCGGCGAGGTTCGCCTTGCGGGTGTCGAGGTCGTGCAGCGGCGCGGTGCAGGCGAGCGCGCGCAGCCGGCGGGCCAGCCCTTCGTCGGCCGCCGGGCCCGGCGCGGGGCGCGGCGCACCCGGCAGCGGCTGCGGCGGCTGCCGCGACTGCTGCGGCGGAAGGTGCGGGACGGTCGTGGTCACGCCCCAACATTAGGCGGTGCCACCGACAACGCACGAAACGGCACGGATGCGTACGGGGTGGGCGGTGCCGGGTGGAAGCGGCGGGGAGCTGCCATGATCGTGCCACGGGCATCGGCGGGCCGATGCGAGGCGACGGACCCGGGCGGATCATCATGGCGCAGGACGCGGTGGCGCGAGCGGCGATCGACCTCAACGCCGACCTCGGCGAGGGCTTCGGCCGCTGGCGGCTGACCGACGACGAGGCGCTGCTGTCGGTCGTGACGAGCGCGAACGTGGCGTGCGGCTTCCACGCGGGCGACCCGGCGACGATGCGGCGGGTGTGCGATCTGGCCGCCGAGCGCGGGGTGCGGATCGGCGCGCAGGTCTCCTACCGCGACCTGGCGGGCTTCGGGCGGCGCGCGATGGACGTGCCGGCGGACGAGCTGGCGGCGGAAGTGGCCTACCAGATCGGCGCGTTGGAGGTGTTCGCGCGGGCGGCGGGCGCGGTGGTGGGGTATGTGAAGCCGCACGGCGCGCTGTACAACCGGGCGGTGCACGACGCGGAGCAGGCCGAGGCGGTGGTGGCGGGCGTACGGCTGGCGGGGGCGCTGCCGGTGCTGGGGCTGCCGGGTTCCCGGCTGCTGGCGGCGGCGGAGCGGGCCGGGTTGGCGGCGGTGCCCGAGGCGTTCGCGGACCGCGCGTACACCGCGGCCGGCACCCTGGTGTCGCGGCGCGAGCCGGGCGCGGTGGTGGAGGACGCGGACGCCGTGGTGGCCCGCTCGGTCGGGCTGGCCCGCGACGGCCGGGTGGCGGCGCTGACCGGGGAGACGGTCGCGGTCGCGGCGCGGTCCCTGTGCGTGCACGGCGACACCCCCGGCGCGGCCCGGCTGGCGGTGCGGGTGCGCGGCGCGCTGGAGGACGCGGGGCTGCGGGTGGAGGCGTTCGCATGAGCGGGAGCACGGGCGCGGGCGCGCATACGGATAAGGGCTCGGATACGGGCTCGGATACGGGCGGGCCCGTCCGGATGAGGGCGCGGGCCCTGCCGGCCGGGGAGTCCGCGGT
Organism: Streptomyces sp. NBC_00448; assembly: GCF_036014115.1. Taxonomy (NCBI): domain Bacteria; kingdom Bacillati; phylum Actinomycetota; class Actinomycetes; order Kitasatosporales; family Streptomycetaceae; genus Streptomyces; species Streptomyces sp. NBC_00448. The sequence goes on along the minus strand of NZ_CP107913.1, from coordinate 8,790,560 downwards.
GCTGGTCGAGGTGGAGAACGGCGAGCAGGCGCAGGCCCTGCACGCGGAGGTGGAACGGCGGCGCGCGGCAGGCGAGTTGGGCGCGGTGACGGAAGTGGTGCCGGCGGCCCGTACGGTGCTGGTCGCCGGACTGGCCGACCCGCGGGCGTTCGCGGCGGACGTGGTGCGCTGGGAGGTGCCCCCGCCGGCGACCGCCGCGGCAGGGGCGGTGGAGCTGTCCGTACGGTTCGACGGGCCGGATCTGGCGGAGGTCGCGGGTATGTGGGACATGTCGCGGGAGGAGGTCGTGGCGACCGTCACGGGCACCGCCTTCCGGGTGGCGTTCTGCGGGTTCGCCCCCGGGTTCGGCTATCTGACCGGTCTGCCGCCGGAGTTGGCGGTGCCACGCCGGGCCACCCCGCGAACGGCCGTTCCCCCGGGGTCGGTCGGCCTCGCCGGACCGTACGCGGGGGTCTATCCGCGGGCGTCGCCGGGCGGTTGGCAGATCATCGGCACGACGGACGCGGAGCTGTGGGACCCGGCGCGCGAGCCGGCGGCCCTGCTCGCGCCCGGCACCGGCGTACGCTTCACGGCCGCGCGATGACCGCCGCCGCGAGCCCGACCGCGCTGACCGTCGTCCGCGCCGGCGCCCTCACCACGGTGCAGGACCTCGGCCGGCCCGGGTTCGCGCACCTCGGCGTGCCCGCCTCCGGCGCCCTCGACCGGCCGGCGCACCTGCTGGCGAACCGCCTGGTCGGCAACCCCGCGGCCGCGGCCGGCCTGGAGACGACGCTGAACGGCTGCGCGGTGCGCGCCTCGCGCCCGATGCTCGCGGCGGTGACGGGCGCGGCCTGCCCGGTCCGGGTGGACGGCCGCCCGGTGGCCTGGGGCGCGCCGGTACGGGTGCCCGCGGGGGCGGTGCTCGACGTGGGGGCGGCCACCGGGGGCGTACGCGCCTACCTGGCGTTCGCGGGGGGCGTGGACATGCCCGAGGTGCTGGGCAGCCGCGCGACCGACCTGCTGTCGGGGCTCGGCCCCGCGCCGCTCGCCGACGGCGCCGAACTCCCCCTCGGAGCACGCCGGTCGGGCCCGACCGGCGCGTGCGACGTGCTGCCGTACGGCGGGCTCGGCACCGAACTGGTGCTTCCGCTGCTGCCCGGCCCCCGCGACGACTGGTTCGCGCCCGACGCGCCGCGCGCGCTCGCCCGCGGCCGCTACGAGGTCTCCCCCGCGTCCAACCGGATCGGCCTGCGTACCCTCGGGCCGCCCCTGGAACGGGTCCGGGATGCCGAACTCCCCAGCGAGGGAATGGTGTTGGGCGCCGTCCAGGTCCCTCCGGACGGACGGCCCGTCGTCTTCCTCGCCGACCACCCCACCACCGGGGGCTACCCGGTCATCGGTGTCGTCCCGGCCGCGGCCCTCCCCGCCGCCGCCCAGGCCCGCCCGGGCACCCCCGTCCGCTTCACCCCCGCACGGCGCCCCTGAACAGCCGCCAGCGGTCGTAGCCCCGGCGGTGGGACTCGGCCGACGCGTCGGCGCGGAACCAGCCCCGCTCGACGTCCGCACGGCGGCCCGCCGCGGTCAGCGCCTGACTGACCCGCCGCACCTGCGGCTCCGACGTGTCGCGTCCGAGCTGCCGCAACGCATGCTCGATCCATCCGGCGCCCCGCGAACGTCCCTCGGCGGGACCCCACTTGGGCACGACGAGCGTAGCGACCCAGTCGAACAGGACGGCTTCGAAGAACGGTATGCCCCGCAGTCTGCCGGGAGCGGCATCCCAGCTCAAGGGCGCCCTGCCGTAAGGGAGGAGGGCAGCACCGCGCCGAGGGCGTGTTCGGTGGCGCGGCGGGCCGCGTGGTCCAGGAGGGGCACCGTGCCGCGGACTTCGTGGCGGTACTCCTCGGCGGCGAGCCGTAGCAGGTCGGGCAGGAGGTCACGGCTGCGGTCGGCGACCCAGCGGGTGCCGCGCGTGGCCATCCACCAGGTGGAGGCACGCCGCCCGGGCGGAGGGCGGTCGGGGTCGAGCCGGGGCGGCGGACCGGCGGCGAGCCCTTGGGCAGCAAGGATCGCGTGGAAGTCGTGGGCGAGCAGCCGGTGCCCCTTCTCGCTGGGGTGCAGCCGGTCCGCGCTGAGGGTGCCGGGCGCGGTGGACCAGGGCCGGTGCGCGGCGTGCAGGTGGAGGGCGCCGTGGTACGCGGACAGGGCGTGCACGGCGGTGTTGAGCGCCGTCATACGGCGGGCGAGCGGGCGGGCCAGCGGCCAGGGCAGGCCGAGCACGCTGCCGGGGTCGGGCAGGCACGCGGTGAGCACGTCGGCGCCGGCCGCGCGCAGCTCACCGATCGCGGTGTGCAGGTCGGCCGTGACCTGGTCGATCGCGAATCCGCCGCGCAGCGTGTCGTTGCCGCCGACGACCACGGACGCCAGGCGTGGCCGGCACGCCAGGGCCACCGCGAGCTGCCGCCCGGCCACGTCCCCCGAACGGGCGCCGCCGCGGGCGGCGTTGACCACGGCGACGGCGCCCGGCCCGGCGCCGATGCCCTCGGCGAGCAACGCGCCCCAGCCGCGCCAGCCGCCCCCGGGCACGGGGTCGCCGACCCCTTCGCTCAGCGAGTCCCCCAGCACCGCGAACCGCATGGCCGGCTCCCGGCGCGCCGCCGTACCGCGCGCGTATCCCCAGGCGTCCCCGGAAGCGTCCCCGGACGTCTCCGCTCCGGAAGCATTCGCTCCCGAAGTGGCCGCTCCGGGCCGCGACATGGGCAGGTCGGTGCTCATGTCCAGGCGTCCGATCCGGTACCGGCCGGGTGCGGGACGGACGCGTCGTGGGCGACGAGGAACGCGGCGACGGCCGCCGGCCACGGGTGGAGCTCGGCGCGGGCGCGGGCGGTCGCGCGGCGGGTCCGACCGGGCACGGCCAGCAGCCGCCGGACGGCATCCGCGTACTGCGCCGGGGTGGTGGCCGCTGCGCCCGCCGGCCCGATGAGCGCCGGCAGCGCGGAGCGGGCGCTGGCCACCACGGGGGTGCCGCAGGCCAGCGCCTCCAGCGCGGCGAGCCCGAACGTCTCGACCGGCCCGGGCGCCAGCGCCACGTCCGCCGTGGCCAGCAGCGCCGCGAGGTCGGAGCGCCGCGCCACATGGCCGAGGAAGGTCACCGGCAGCCGCGCCGCCCGCACCCGTTCGGTCAGCCGGGCCCGCAGCGGCCCGTCCCCGGCCACCACGAGTGCCGCGGCCACGCCCTGGCCGCGCAGGTGGGCCAGCGCGTCGAGGGCGTCGTCCGGCCGCTTCTCCGGGGACAGCCGCGAGCACAGCACGAGCAGCACCTCGCCGTCCCGCGCGTACCGGGCCCGCACCCGCGGGTCGCGGTGCCCGGGGTGCCATGCGGCGAGGTCCACGCCGAGCGGGGCGCGTACGACGTTGCGGGCGCCGATCCGCTCGAACTCCGCCGCCGCCCACGCGGTGGTGCACACGATGCGCGTGTAGGCGTGCGCGGAGCGGCGGTTGAGGGCGTCGCCGAACCTGCGGGCGAGCGGGCCGGGCACGCCCCAGGTGCCGAGCACGCCGTCGGCGCTCTCGTGCGAGACCATCACGGCCGGCACCCGGTGCCGCCTGGCCCACTCCCCCGTCCAGCGCAGCGTGGTGCGGTCGGAGACCTCCAACCGGTCGGGGGCCAGCCGCGCGAGCAGCACCTCGACCGGGGCGCGGCGGGCCAGCACCCGGTAGCCGCCGGTGCCGGGGATCTCGGGGCCGGGCACCGTGATCACCCGCCCCTGCGGGGTGAGTTCGTCGGACCGCTCGGCGCCGGGCACGACCAGCACGGGTTCGTGGCCGGCCGCCGCGTAGCCCTCGCCGAGGTGCCGCAGCGCGGTGCGCAGGCCGCCGGAGACGGGGGTCACGAAGTTCGCCACCCGCACGATCCGCAGCGGGCCCGTACGGTCCGCGCCGTTCCCGCGCACACCGCCCACACCGCCGGCACCGGTCACGCCGTACGCGCTCGTACCGTTCACGCCGTACGCGGTCGCGTCGGCCTGGTCGTGGCCGCTCATGCCGCCGCCGCCTCGTGCCGGGTGAGGACATCGGCGTAGTGGTCGAGGAGTTGGTCGCCGACCGCCTCCCAGGTACGGGCGGCGACGGCGCGGCGGGCCTGCGCGCCGAAGCGGGCGCGGCACGCGGGGTCGGCCTGGAGCCGCCGTACGGCGTCGGCGGTGGCGCTGCCGTCGAGGGGCGGCACCAGCAGGCCGGTCGCGCCGTGGTCGACCAGGTCGAGCGGGCCGCCGGCGGCGGGGGCGACCGCGGGCAGGCCGCTGGCCATCGCCTCCTGGACGGTCTGGCAGAACGTCTCGAAGGGTCCGGTGTGGCAGAAGACGTCGAAGGAGGCGTAGAGGCGGGCCAGTTCGTCGCCGGTTCTGCGGCCGAGGAACACCGCGCCGGGCAGGGCGGCGCGCAGTCCCGCGGCGCTCGGCCCGTCGCCGACGACGACCACCCGCACACCGGGCAGCGCGCAGGTCTCGGCGAGCAGGTCGACGTGCTTCTCGGGGGCGAGCCGGCCGACGTATCCGACGATCAGCTCGCCGTGCGGGGCGAGTTCGCGGCGCAGCGCGTCGTCGCGGTGGTCCGGGTGGAAGCGCCGGGAGTCCACGCCCCGGGCCCACAGGTGCACGCGCGGCACACCTTGGCGGACGAGCGCGTCCACCGAGGCGCTGGAGGGGGCCAGGGTGCGGGCGGCGGCGGTGTGCACCGCGCGGATACGGCGCCACGCCGCGGCCTCGCCGGTGCTCAGGTACGTCTTGGCGTACCCGGCGAGGTCGGTCTGGTAGACCGCGACCGCGGGCACGCCGAGCCGGGTGGCGGCGGCCATCCCGCGCACGCCGAGGACGAAGGGGCTGGCGAGGTGAACCAGGTCGGCCCGGTGCGCGGCCACGGCGGCCGCGGTACGCCGGCCGGGCAGCGCGACGCGCACCTGCGGGTAGCCGGGCAGCGGCAGCGACGGCACCCGTACGACGGGACAGGGGTCCTGGCCGGGCTCGGGGGCGAGCGGGCCGGCGGGGGCGACGACCAGAGGGGCATGGCCGCGCCTGACGAGGTGCTCGGCCGTGCGCAGGGCGCAGTGGGCCACTCCGTTGACGTCCGGGGGGAAGGACTCGGTGACGATGGCGACTCTCATACCGTGGTTGTCGCCGGACCGGGAGTTGTCAGGGCCACGTGGATCTTTCCCGAAGGGGAACGCCCCGTGAGAAGCTGGCTTCCGAACCTTTCGGGCCGGTGCGCCGGTACCCTCATGGGAGGCGGGCCGCGGCCGTCTCTCCGGCCGCCAGGGTCTTGGCCGAGGCCGGAGGGCATCCGGGACCGAAGCCGTCCCAGCGCTTGCCAGGGGCATCCTGGCCGTGCCGCACGGGGCCGAGGAGGGGAGTCCACGGACATGGACGGCAACGAGGCTCCGGACGACGGTTCCGTCCGGCTGGGACATTCCGGCGGGTTCGCCCGCCCGCTGTCCCGATTACTCCTCCTTGCCTGCGGCTTCGGGATGGCGATCGCCCTGGCCGGTGGCGCGAGCCTGCCCGAGGCCGACGGCGGATTCACCGAACTGCTCACCCGAACCCTGCTCGCCCTAGGCCTGGCCGTGGTCGGGCTCTCGTGCGTGCTGTTGGCGATCGGCCGGTGGCTCGGCCGGCCGGCGGAGCTCTCCGCCGCGGGCATCCGGGCGCCGAAGTGGCGCGGGGAGCGGCGCATCCCCTGGTCCGAGGTCCGGGACTACCGGATACACGGCGTCGACAAGGACCGGCGGCGGCTGCTGGCGGTGTGGCTGGGTCCGGATCGCGACGGCGCACCGCTGTGGCTCGGCGACGTGTCGCGGGCCTCGGTTCCCGAGGAAGAGGTCGTGGCCCTCGTACGCCGCTCGACGAACCGCTGACATCGGTCGAGGACAGCGGGCGGAAGCGGCACTGCGGACGCGGCCTGCGGAGTGGGACGGCGGTGGGCGGAGCGACAGCGGCGGGGGCGAGTCGGTAGGCTTCCGGCGCCCGTCCCCATGGGAGTCCACTCGATCGCCAGGCATAAAAGCCCGGTGGCCGGTAAGGATGCCGGACGGCGTTACACGCCTGGCCACGGAAATCCCGTTGCCATGAGACCCCCCGCACCGGATGCTGACCTCATGTTCGACCCAGACATAGCGCCCAGTGGCACCCTTCTCGGCCTCCTCCAGCGAGGACGCGGGGACGGGCCCCTCCATGCCCTGGCGACCGAGCGGGCGGAGGCCCTCGCCGCCCTGGAGCACTGCGTGCTGCGCGATCCCCGCCTGGACTGGCGGGTCGAGTCGCGCTCGCTGTACTACGCCCGCCTCTACTCCGACCTCGAGGGCCCGCTCGACGGGGTCGAACAGCACCTCTTCCATCCCGACGACCTGCTCGTCCCCGACGAGCACCGCTGCGGGCTGGCGCTGTCCGTGCTCGGGCACCTGGCGGGGTACGGCCGCCGCGACGCCCTGCGGCTGCTGCGCCGCTACGCCGCGGCCGGCGGCTCCTGGTCCTGGGCGCTGGACGAGCTCGCCGTGCGCGACGACGAAGCCGGCCTGCGCGCGCTCGGCCCCGCCGTGGTCGCCCGGTTCCCGGAGACCGAGGAGGGCGACGCAGAGCTGGCGCGCGCCGTCCGCGAGGCGTACGAACCGCGGCCCTGGCAGCTGTGGGCCGAGGACGCCGCCCGGCCCGGCACCGCCGCCCGGGTCCGCAAGGCCACCGAGCAGGTGTCCTTCGACCGCTGGCAGCGGCAGATGCGGTCCGCCGGACCCACCCCCGGGTGGAGCGTCGCGGCCGTACTGGAGTGGGCCGAGCAGGGGCTCGCGCAGTATCCCGTGCTCGACCGCGACCAGCCCGCCGCCCGCTGCCTCGCCTCGGTGGCCGGGCCCGAGGACCGCCCCGCGCTGCTGGACGCGGCCCTGCACGGCCCGTCGGCCGCCCGCGCGGCCGCGCTGCGCCACCTCGTCGACCGCCGCGACCCCAAGGCGTTCGCCCTCCTGGAGGCTGCCGCGGCCGCCGCGGACGAGCGGGTGGTACGGGCCGCCGTCGAGTCGTTCGAGCGGCGTGCCGACGACGACGCGACCGCGCACGCGCGCCAGTGGGCGGAGCGCACCGACCCGCTCGGGTACGCCGCCGCCCGGATTCTGGCCAGACACGGCGGGCCGCGCGACGCCGACCTCGTGCTGGCCGCGCTCCGGCGGGCCGTACAGGCCGGCGGGGCCGACGCCGACGGGCTCGACGCGCTGGTCGAAGGCGCGGGGCGGCTCGCCGCGTGCCGCGCGGCGCCGGTGCTCAGGCATCTCTACCGGGAGACGTCGTCGTCGCAGTTGCGCGGGATCGCCGCACACGCGCTGGCTGCCACCGATCCCGGGTTCGCTGCCGGGTTCGCGGTGGAGTGCCTGTGGGACTGCGAGGAGAGCACGCGGGAGCTCGCGGCGCGGAAGGCCGCGTCCGGCGACGTCCGGGTGCTGGCGCAACTGCGCAGACTGGCCGCGGACCCCGCGGAGGAAGTGGACGTCCAGACGGCGGTCCGGGGCCGGTTGAGCGCCGGCTGACGCGAGGCCCCGCCGGGCGCCGGCGCCGCCCGGGCCCACCCGCACGCGCGGCCGGGCCCACCCGCACGGAAGCGGTCCGCCCCGACCCGCCCGCACCGGAAGCCGTGCCGCGCCCGGCGCCTCGCCCTCGTCGTTCCGCCTCCGGACGTTTCCGGTCCGCTCCCGGGCGGCAAGAAGCCTGGCCGGGCGTACGGCATGGCGCCGAGCGCCCGCACCGCCGACCCACGTCCCCTTTGCTCACACGGTCGGCGGCGGTCGGCCGTCGGCCGTCGGCCGTCGGCACTGATGGGACTCAGCGTGCGGTACCGGCGCCGCCTCGGTACTCCGAGGAGCCGTCCGCGACAGCGCGCCGGGCGGTCTCCTCGGCCGGACCGGCGTCCGCGTACCGCCTGGGCACCCCTTTACCGTGTCCTGCGCGCGGTCCGGTGCCGCCGCACCGTGAGGTCGCCGCCTGCCCGCCTCCATCCCGCCGCCAAGTGCCGCCGCGGTCCCGGATGTTGCGCTCCGCGCGCGGCCGGGCGGCCCGGAGGAGGTACACACGAAAGCGTGGGCTTTTGGCATATGCCGGAAGCACCACCGGAACGGGTATCGCGGAAACCCTTACGGGCCATCGCTCGCTGTGCAACAGTCGTTACTGGTCCATCTGTCCCACCGTCCGCCACGGCCGCACCAGCGGCTGCCCGCAGACATCCCTCGGAGTGCGTCATGCCGTCCCCCGCGCACGCGGATTCCCCCGCAGCACAGCCACCGGGTCCCGGGGCTGTGGATGCTCTGATCAGCCAGGCGCGCCAGTTGCGCAGCCGGGTCGACGAAGTGCTCGGCGAGAGCGTGTCGGCGGCTGAGGACCCGCGGCTGCGGTGGCAGCGTGCGCTGTGCGACCTCGCGGTGCACCAGCTCGATGATCTGGGCACCCACCTGGGGCAGTTGCGGGAGGGCTTCGAGCTGGAGGTGCCGGTCGAGGCGCCGGCGCGGGAGCCCGGGTCGCCGCTCGACGCGGCGATCGGCGCGTCCGCGCTGCCCGACCCGGTCGCGGTCGGTGCGCTCGGGCGGGCCGGAAGCGCCCAGTGGGACCTGCTCACCGATGTGGTGCAGTGGTCAGACGAGTTGTACCGCATCTTCGGCCGCGCCCAGAAGGACGGACCGTTGACCCTGGACGAGTTGCCGTCATGGCTCTTCTCGGAGGACCAGCAACTGCTCACCGAGATGGTGACCGGCTGCCTGGTCGACGGGCGGCCGATCGACGGCGAGTTCAGGATCGTGCGGGCCGAAGGCTCCGTGCGTACCGTGCACATGGTCGGCGAACCGGTCTTCGACGCCGACGGCGGCACCATCGCGATGTGGGCGGTGATCCGCGACGTCAGCGACCTGCGGCGCAGCCAGCGCACCCTCAGGGAGACCCGCGACTCCCTGGAGCGGCAGCGGCAGATCGCGCAGACCGAGCGCCGGCTCGCGGTGGAACTGCAGGAGGCCGTGCTCCCACCGTGGCGCGGCGGCCTGCGCTTCCCGCAGGAGGGCGGTCCCGCCGCGATGGACCTAGCCGCGCGCTACCTCCCCTCGGCGACCAGCGGCCTGATCGGCGGCGACTGGTACGACGCGATGCAACTGCCCGACGGTTCCTCGTTACTGTCGGTCGGCGACCTCACCGGGCATGGTGTGGTCGCGACTTCGGGCATGGCGATGCTGCTCGGCGCGCTGCGCGGCATGGCCGTCGCCGGGTTGGAGCCCGGCGCGCTGATGGCCTCGCTCAACGAACTCCTCGACACCTCCGCGCAGCCCGCCCTCGGCAGCGCCCTGTGCTGCCGGTACGAACCCGGCGAGCGGGTCCTGCGCTGGGCGCAGGCCGGGCACCCCGCCCCGCTGCTGTTCCGCAACGGGACGGGGCGCGTCCTCGACTCGCCCGACGGCATGCTGCTCGGCGCCACCTCCGGTGCCCGGTACGCCCAGGCGCGGGAACAACTCCTCCCCGGCGACCTGCTGTTGCTGCACACCGACGGCCTGGTGCCGAGCCGCTCCCCGCACAACGCGACCGCCGGCGGCAGCGCCGAACGCCTGCTCGCCATGGGACCGCTGTTCGACGGCGCCCGGTCCGCGCAGGACTGCCTGCGCATGGTGGCCGAGGAGTTCGACATCCCCGACCGGGCGGACGACGCGTGCGTACTGATCGCGAGGATCTCCTGACCGCCCGAGCGATCACCCGAGCGAATGTCCGAGCGTGAGGTCATCCGACCGCGAGGTCACCGGACCGCACGACGGACCGTACGACGAGACGGCTTCATGACCAACTGGCCGTGGAGCGCGGGCACATGACCGACCGGGGTTTCTCCCGCTGCCCGACAACGGTGTGACGTGACGGCGGCGTCACACCGAACGGGTCTGGGAGTTCTTCCCCTTGGCCTCCTTCGCCCCCTTTCCCTCCCGGGGCGCCTTCTGCTTCGGCAGCACCGTCTCGATCTCCCGGCGCAGTTCCTGGATCTCGACCTGCCCGGAGTACCGCGCGGTGAGCCGGTACATCTGGCGCAGCCGGTCCCAGGTGCGGTGCGAGGAGGTCTGCCCGATGGTCGACAGCGCGATCCGGGCGTAGCGGTCCGCCTGTTCGGGGTCGTTGGCGATGAAGCAGGCCGAAGCGAGCGAGAGGTAGTCGAAGATCATCGACCGCTCGTGGCCGCCGCCGCGCAGGTCGATCGCCCGCTTGGCGTGCAGTTGGGCCTGGACGGCGGCCGACGGGTCGTGCTCGGCCAGCGTGCGGTACGCGAGCGCCTGCATGCCGTGCAGGTCGGCCTCGTCGAAGTTCTGCATCCAGCTCGGCGGCGGCCCCTCGTCCGCGTCGGACGCGAAGAGCTCCTCGGCCTCGCCCAGGGTGCGCCGCATCTCCTGGCCGCGCCCCATCGACGCCTGCGCCCACGCCTCGACGGTGCGCAGCATCGCCTGGATACGCGGCAGGGTCTGCTCGCCGGAACCGGACGTGGCGAGCTTCATCAGGTCGATCGCGTCGTCGGGCCGGTCCAGGTGCACCATCTGGCGGGCCGCCCTGGACAGCGCCTCACCGGCCCGCGGCCGGTCGCCGCCCTCGCGTGCCGCGTGCGCGGCGATCACGAAGTACTTCTGCGCGGTCGGCTCCAGGCCGACGTCGTGCGACATCCAGCCGGCGAGCACCGCGAGGTTGGCCGCCACCCCCCACAACCGGCGTTGCAGATGCGGGGGGTGGCGGTAGGAGAGCATGCCGCCGACCTCGTTGAGCTGGCCGACCACCGCCTTGCGCTGGAGCCCGCCGCCGCGTGAGGCGTCCCAGGCGCGGAACACCTCGACCGAGTGCTCCAGCGACTCGATCTCCTGGGAGCCGATCGGGGCCGCCTCGTAGACGTCGTGCGCGACCGGATCGACGGCGAGCGGGTCGTCGAGGACGGGTGCGTCGGCCGCCAGGGCGGGATCGGTGTGCAGCCACTCGTACATGGCCGTGCTGAGTACGGTGCCGGCGGTGAGCGCGGCGCCCGCGCCCACCAGTCCGCGTCGGTTGAGCATGAGGTCCATTCCCGTGAATTCGGTGAGGACCGCGGCGGTTCGCTCCGGCGGCCACGGCAGGCCGTCGCCGGTCTGTTTCTTCCCCGCCTGCCGGCGCCGGTCGAACCCGAGATCCTCGATGGTCACGACACGTCCGAGGCGCTCGGTGAACAGCGCGGCCAGCACTCTCGGCACGGGTTCGCGCGGCGACTCACCGGTGTCGATCCAGCGGCGCACCCGCGAGGTGTCGGTCGCCAGCTGCGGATGGCCCATGGCCGCCGCATGCCGGTTGACCAGCCGTGCGAGTTCGCCCTTGGACCAGCCGGTGAGGCCGAACAGGTCCGCGAGTCGGGTGTTGGCTTCGTTGCCCACGTCAAGCCCCCAGGTTCCTCGGCACGTTGACACTAATCCCGGTGACATTCGCCTCGCGACTATTCGCCAGGGTTCGCCAGGGTCCGCCAGATGGTCTGCCACCCGCGCCAGGGTGTCAGGTAGGAACGCGCCACCCCGGCCCGGTTCCGCATTCCCCAGGGTGCGGTACCGGACCGGGACGGCGCCCCTGGAACTCCTTGGCACGCGAAGGGATCTGCTTCCACTCATGTATTCGGCATCGTCCTCCGTGTCCGCCCCGCCCCGGCCCTCGCACCCCTCCGTCACCGAGCCGGTGCTGCGCCCGCGCCCGGCCGCCTTGCGGCGGAACATGGCCGGCGGCGCCCATCCGCTCAGCGGGAGAATCGACTTGACCGGCCCGCAGGGGGCTCAGCTGCGCACCGCCGTGGCCGCCGTGCAGCGGATCTGCCCCGAGTTCGCCCCCGTGCAGTTGCTGCGGCGCGGCGGTCGTACCGCGCTGCTGATCGGCACCTCCGGCCGGGCGCCGGCGGTCGCCAAGTGTCTGCTGGACCACTCCCCCGCCTGGGCGGAACGTTTCCGCCATGAGATAGCGGCCTACCGCACGTTCGTCCGGCAGCGCCCGCCGGTGCGGGTGCCGCGGCTGATCGCCGCCGACCCGGACAGCTGCGTGCTGGTGATGGAGCGGATGCCCGGACGGGTGGTCACGCCGCAGCGGCACCCCGTGCAGACGCCCACCCGGGCGGATCTGCGCGCCGCGCTGTCGGCGTACTCGCGGATCAACGCGTGGCGGCCGGCCCCCGGTTCGTTCGACGCGCCGATCGACTACCCGGCGCGGATCGGGCGCTACCACGAACTGGGCCTGCTCACCGACCGGGATCTGGGCGATCTGCAGAAGCTGCTACGTGGACTGGCGCACGCGCCGGGCCAGTTCTGCCATGGCGACGCCCTCCTGTCGAACGTGCTGCTGTCGCCGGCCGGACCGTCGCTGGTCGACTGGGAGCACGCGGGCTGGTACCTGCCCGGGTACGACCTGGCGGTGCTGTGGTCGGTGCTCGGGGACGATCCCGCCGCGCGGCGCCAGATCAGTCAGCAGGCGCAGGCCCAGGGCGCGGAGGCCCGTGACGGGTTCCTGGTCAACCTGATGCTGGTGCTGACCCGGGAGATCCGTACCTACGAGACCGCCGTGCAGCGGACGATGCGGGCCACCGGGCCGGTCCCGCCGGGTTCCGCCGAGGCGGGCGAGGAGCAGCGGCTGCTGCTGCGGCGGCTGCACGACGACTGCGGGATGGCGCGGCGCGCGGTGCGGGCGGCGGTCGGCACGCAGTAGCGGCTGCCGGCCGGACGGGACAGCCGCCGAGCCGGGCGGGCGGCTGTCAGGAGGCGGGGCACGCCCCCTCGCCGACGGAGATGGTCACGGAGTCGTAGTCCATGGCCATCTTGCGCTTCAGCGCGTGGACGTCGAGGCACAGCTCCGTGTCCGTGCCGTCGGCGCTGACGGTGTAGTCGGCCTGTTCCGGACCGCCCTCGACCAGGGCCGACGTCGGGGGCGCCGAGGCGAGGGCGACGGTGAGCCCGCGCTCGGTGCGGTGGGCCGCTTCCGCTATCCCGCTCTGGAGGATCTCCTCGTAGCCCACGCTTCCGGGCCCGAACTCGGCGTCGCTCGCCAGCTCGGCCGTCGCCGCCGTCACGGCCTTCCGCAACTCCTTCTCGCTCCAGTCGCCCGAAGCGCCACGGACGGACGAGCGGTGCAGCAGGAACAGGGCGACGACCGCGACCAGCACGGTCCCGGCGATGAGCGCGCGGCCGATGGGGTTGTACGGGTTGTAGACGTAGCGCCTGTCGCCCCACCTGCTGCGAACGAAGATGCGGTCCGGGTCGTCGCTGCCGTCGGTCATGGTGGGATTCTCGACGCCGGCCGCCTCTTTGGCCAACGGGTTGGGCGCGGCGCACCGGCCCATACCTCCACCCCCCGGCGGGAATTGTCGACAGGCCGCTGAAACGGAGCACAGCGGGTGCACAGGTGTACGCCTCTGGCGGTCGGCAGGTGGGCGGCCGCGCGGCGCGGAAACCCGGGGTGCGGGGCCCTGACGTGCGGAAGACGCGCCGTATACGGGTGGTTGACGGGGCGTCGGGCGGGCCGGTACCTGTGGGGAACCGATCAACTCGGCAACCCCCCATCCGGAGGAGGCCCTCGTGCCGCGTTCCGCTCCCCCGTCCCCACCTGGAAGATCCGTGCCGCTCGGGCGCCGCGCCCGAAGCGCGGTCGCGGTCGCCGCGGCGGCCGTCCTGCTGCCGCTGTTCGGCGCGGGGACCGCGCACGCGGCCGCCGCGCCGGGTTCGCTCCAGCAGGCGTTCACCGACGCCGCCGGGAAGTACGGAGTGCCGAGCAGCGTGCTGCTGGGCGTGTCGTACATGGAGTCCCGGTGGGACGGCCACCAGGGCATGCCGAGCGTCACCGGCGGCTACGGGCCGATGCACCTGACCGACGCGCGGACCGCGCTGACCGACTTCCCGGTCAAGCAGGTCGGCGACGGGGGCGACGACGGGCGCGGCGACGACTCGCGCCCGCTGATCACGCCCGCGCAGGCGGCGGCGCCGGCCACCGCGGCCTTCCCGGCGAACCTGACCACGGTGCGGCGCGCGGCGACCCTCACCGGGCTGCCGTCCGCCGAGCTGCGCGACGCGCCGGCGGCGAACGTGGCCGGCGGCGCCGCTCTGCTGGCCGCGGAGCAGCGCGAGCTGGGCGAACCGCCGAGCGCCGATCCGGCCGACTGGTACGCCGCCGTGGCGCGCTACTCCGGCGCGGACGACCGGGACACCGCGGACTCCTTCGCCGACGACGTGTTCGACGTGATCCGGCAGGGCCAGGCGCGCACCACGGACAGCGGCCAGCGGGTGGCGCTCGCGGCGGTGCCCGGTCTGGCGCCCGCGACCGGCCAGGCCGCGAAGGTGGGGCTGCGCGCGGACAACGACGCGGGCACCGAGTGCCCGCCGGGGCTGGGCTGCGAGTGGGTGCCGGCGCCCTACCAGGAGATCGGCGGCGGGGACTACGGCAACTACGACCTCGCCGACCGGCCGAACGACGAGAAGATCGACACGATCGTCATCCACGACACCGAGGGCTCCTGGGCCACCTCGCTGAAGCTGGTGCAGGACCCGACGTACCTGTCTTGGCACTACACGGTGCGCTCCTCCGACGGGCACATCGCGCAGCATGTGAAGACGCAGGACGTCGGCTGGCAGGCGGGCAACTGGTACACCAACGCCAAGTCGATCGGGGTCGAGCACGAGGGCTTCCTCACCGACCCGGACGCCTGGTACACGGAGGCGATGTACCGCTCGTCGGCGCGGCTGGTGCGCTACCTGGCGCAGAAGTACGACGTGCCGCTGAACCGGCAGCACATCCTCGGCCACGACAACGTGCCGGGGCCGACGGGTTCCTACGTTCCCGGCATGCACACCGACCCCGGACCGTACTGGGACTGGGCCCACTACATGGCGCTGCTCGGCGCGCCGATCCACCCGACGGCGGGGGCGTGGGGCGGTGAGGTGACGATCGACCCGGACTACGCGACGAACCAGCCGGTCTACACCGGCTGTACCACGGCGGGCGCGACCTGCCCGGCGCACGGCTCCGACGCGGTGCGGCTGTACACGGCGCCGAGCGAGGACGCTCCGCTGGTGCACGACGTGGGTCTGCACGGTGCGACGGGCGCCAGCACCACCGACGTCAACGACGTGGGCGCGCGGGCGTCCACCGGCCAGCAGTACGCGGTCGCCGGACGGCAGGGCGACTGGACCGCGATCTGGTACCTCGGCCAGAAGGCGTGGTTCCACAACCCGAAGGCGAACCCGACGGCCGTGGACGCGACGGGTCTGGTGGTGACCCCGAAGAAGGGTCTGGCGAGCATCCCGGTCTACGGCCGCGCCTACCCCGAGGCGAGCGCGTTCCCGGCCGGCGTGCCGGTCCAGGCGCTCACCCCGATGCCGTACTCCATCCCGGCCGGCCAGCGGTACGTGGTCGGCGGCGCGGTGCACGGCGAGTACTACTACTCGGTGACCTTCGATCCGGCGAGCCACCAGGTGGTGCGGGGCAAGAACGTCTACTACGAGATCCAGCTCGGGCACCGCGTGGAGTACGTCCTGGCGTCCGATGTGGCGCTGGTGCCCTCGGCGCTGCCGTAGCCCGGGCCGGAAGGCCGCGGCGACGGGTGACACCGGTGAGCAGGTGAGCAGGTGACGCAGGTCAGGTGACACAGGTAAGGGGCGCCATTCTGGGATGGCGCCCCTTACGTCGTGCGGCTTGGTGCGGCTGGATGCGGCTCGTTCAGCTCGGCCGGCTCGCGGCCCGGGCGTTCACTCGGCCTGGAACATCTCCGCGGGCAGCGGCTTGAGCAGCTGGTAGAGGTCGTCGGTGATCGGACGGTCCCAGGTGGCGATGGTGACCTGCACGCCGTCGCTGCGGTCGAACTGCGCGCAGGCGACCCGCGACTCGGAGATCTTGATCCGGCGGACGATCAGCGGTCCGTCGCCCAGCATCACCGGGGTGCCCTCGACGTCGACGACCTCGGCCGGTTCGTCGTTGCCGAGCGCGGCCAGCAGCTGGGCCACCTCGAAGGGCACCTGGCCCTCCTCCAGTTCGCGGGCCGGGGAGCCCTCGGGGAGGTTCCCGATCAGCATCGCGGGGCCGCGGCCGCCGAAGAGGTCGTACCGCAGGTAGATGCCCTGGCAGCTCCCGTCGGCACCGGGCAGCAGCCCCGCGCCCAGGTCGCCGGGCCAGTCCCCCGGGTCCATCGCGAGGACGTCGAAGTCCGGCCCGGTGGGCGTGGCTGCGCTACGGCGGCGGAGGAAGGACATACGGCCATCGTACGGGGTGGCACGGCCGGGGCGGGAGCCCGTCTTTCACGTCTCGCGCGGTGCCGCGGCGGGCGGGGCCTGCGGTGCGGCGGGCGGGACGGACGGCGCCGCGGGCAGGGGCACGGACAGCGGTGCGGGCAGCCGGGCCAGTTCGGCCCGCGCGGTGCCCGCCAGGCCGTCCGCGCCGCAGCCCACCGCACCCTCCAGCCCCAGCCGCAACGCGTCGGCGGCCGCTCCCCGGCGCCCCGCCGCGCGCAGGGCGGCGCCCTGGGCGACCCGCGCCGCCGCGAGCTCATGGGCGGCGGGCGACACCTCCAGGCGGGCGACGGCCTCGGCGAGCAGGTCGAGGCCGCGCGCCCCGCCGATCACCTCGGCGGCGACCCGCAGCGCGCCCCCGACCGCGGACGGCGCACCGAACTGCCGGGCCCGGGCGACCGCGTCGAGCGCGGTGCGGGCCGCACGGTCGGGAGCGTCGTGCGCCTCGGCGAGGGCCAGGTGGAGCTGCCACGGGCACCAGCCCGGGTTGCGCATGCCGCGCCGGTCGAGCCGCCGCCCGACGGCGGCGAGTTCCGCGGCGGCCTCCTGGTACCGGCCCAGCGCGAGCAGGATCTCGCCGTGCACGGCCTGGGCGTCGGGAAAGGTCACGGCGGCCGGGAAGGGCGCGGCGAAGTCGTAGTCGGCGGCGAGCGCGGCCGCCTCCTCGGGGCGGCCGCGGGCGATCAGCACCCCGGCGAGCACGCCGACGGCGTACCACTGCACGGGGGTGCCGCGGCCGACCCGGTCGGCCAGCCGCAAACCGTCGCGGGCCAGTTCCTCCGCCTCGGCGAGCCGCCCGCAGCGGTGGCGGACGTAGCCGAGCAGGACATACCCGAAGGAGAGGTGGGCGCCGCGCCAGCCGTGGCGTTCGAAGTCGGCGATGCCCTCGGCGAACAGCTCCTCGGCGCGCTCGGGCCGGTCGGCGTACATGTAGGTCATCGCGACCAGCGCCGGCACCTCGAAGCCGCGGCCCTCGTCCACCCAGGGCAGGCCGCCGCGCAGGGCGCGGGCGGCGTGGCGCAGGACGGTGCCGGTGGGTTCGCCGCGCAAGGTGGCGTCCCAGGCGCGCAGGCCGATGATGTACCGCTCGGTGAGGTCGCGGCCGGTGAGGCGGTCGGCGAGCCGGGCCAGCCGGCGGGACCTGCCGGGCGAGTCGGGTTCGTCGGAGCGGAAGGCGTCCCACATGAACTGCTCGGCCTGCATGCGCAGTCGGGTGCGTGCCCCGGTGGTGGTGCGGGCGGCCCGGCCGACGACGTCGGCTGCCTCGCTGAGCCGGTCGCTGTGCGCGAGGGACTGGGAGAGCAGGAAGAGGATGCCGTCGCGCAGTTCGGGGTCGTCGATCGGCTCTTCGAGGGCGGCCCGCAGGTGGTTGACGGTGGTCGGGGGCTCCAGGAGCTGTGTGGCGCAGCCGAGTTCGTAGAGCACGCCGGCCCGCTCGCCGGGCGGCGGGGGCTCGCGCAGCGCCCGGGCCAGGCAGCTGCGGGCCGCCTCGGGGGCGCCGGCCCGCAGGATCTCCCGGGCGGCGGCGCGCAGTTGGTGCACCACCCACGGGTCCTCCTCGGGGTGGGTCTCCAGCAGGTGGCGGGCGGCCGCGGTGGGGCCGAGACCGGCGTCGACCACGGCCCACGCGGCCTTGCCGTGCAGGGCGACCCGCACCGCGTCGGGTATCGCCCGGTAGACGGCGGTGGCGATCAGCGGGTGGACGAACTCCAGGGTGCGGCTGCCGGTGAGGACGCGCGCGGCCCGCAGCCGGTCCGCGCAGTCGGCGGCCTCCTGGGTGCCGAGGCCGGCCACGGCGGCGGCCAGCGCGGGCCGGATCTCGGTGCCGAGCACGGCGGCGGCCCAGGCGAGGCGGACCGTGGAGGGGCCGAGCCGCTCCAGCCGGGCGACCAGGCCGCTGCCCTTCACCGCGGCGACCAGGTCGCGCAGCAGGTGGACGCTGCCACCGTCGGGTTGCAGTCCCCGGTCACGGACCTTCGCGGCCAACTCGACCGCCTCGAACGGGTTTCCCGCGGTGACCGCCCAGCACTCCCGGCAGAACTCCTCGTCGGCGTGCGCGCCGACCCGGTCGCGCACCAGCAGGCCGATCGCGTCGGAGGTCAGCGGTTCCAGGCCGAGCGGACGGTGCCCGGCGCGGCCGGGCAGGCCGCGGAACGCCTCGGCGGACGGCGGCAGTTCGTCCGGGCGGTAGGCCACCACGACGAGCAGCGCGAGGTCGTCGGTGCGGGGTGCGAACGCGGCCAGCCAGTTCAGTGACTGCGGGTCGGCCCAGTGCGCGTCGTCGAGCACCAGCACCACCGGGGCGTGCCGGACCACCACATGGGTGAGCACCCAGTCCAGTCCGTCGCGCAGTCCCTGGGGGTCGGGGGCGGCGCCCTGCGCGGTGCACAGCCCCAGCGCCGGGCCCACGATGCCGTACCAACTGCCCAGCGCCGCCCGCAGATCCGCCTCGGTGGAGCCGGCCAGCAGCGGTTGCAGGAGTTGCCGCGCGACGTGGAAGGCGACCTGCTGCTCCTGGTCGCCGCCGCGCGCGGACAGCACGGTGCAGCCGCGGTCCGCGGCCCGGGCCCGTACCTCGGCGAGCAGGGTCGTCTTGCCCAGCCCGGCGGGCCCGGCGAACGCCAGCAGCCCGCCCCGCCGCCGTACCTGACCGTCGGCCGGCTCCGGTACGGCGCCGGGCGCCACTCCGGTGACGGCGGTCAACGCGTCGTCGACGGCGGCGAGTTCGACGTCACGCTCGAGCAGCGTGCGGGCGACGCCGGCGGGCCCTCCAGCCATGCTCTCCCCCTTGCCGACCGGCGGGGCGCGCGCCCGGCGCACTCGGTCCGATGGGTCCACAGGGTACGCCGTCGGCTGCGCTCGGTAAGGGGGAACGACCGTGCCGGTACGCCACTGGCAGGAGGCGTACCGGCAGGGTGGAGCCCATGACTCCGCAGGGAGGCGGACGCTTCCCGGTCGGCCCGCCGCGACTGTCCCACGGGCCTCCCGGCCGCCACCACTCCACTCGGGCCCCACTCCCCGCCAAAGCTCCCATGCGCCCCGCGTGCGCCCCCGTTACCGCGCGTAACCGAAGAGGGCGGATGAAAGGGATGGGGAGTCGGGTGCGGGCGGTGCGGGAGGGTCGGGCATGCGGGCGGTGCGGGTCGTCCGGGCGGACCGGCGCGGCCGGCGCGGCTCCGGCGGCGGCGATCGGCCCCGATGCGCCCGGCCCAACCAGCCTGCTTGGAGCGTCAGTTCGGGTCGTCGGCGGTGCGGGCCCGCTGGCGGGCATGGTGGCGGGCGACGCGGGCGCGGTTGCCGCAGGAGGGCTTGCACCACTCCTGGCGGGCGTGCGCCTGGACGAAGTAGCGCACGCAGCGCGGCGCCGGGCAGGCCCGCAACCGGGCGCGGTCCGGGCCGGCCAGGAAGGCCATGCCGGCCCGGGCGAGCGCGGCGGCGAGCAGGTCGGCCGGGGTGTGGCGGCCGGCCACCGCGTAGCCGGCGGCAGGCGGGCCGTCGGCGGGCCAGGCGAGCCGGTGGGTGACCGGCACCCGCGCCGCGGCCGCGTTCAGCCGCTCCAGGGCCGCCGCCGCGTCGGGCAGCCGCCCGGCGTCGGCCTTGCTGGGGGCACCGGGCAGCACCGCCCGCGCGAACAGCGCCCGCAGCGCGGTCCGTACGCCGACGGCGGCGGCGAGCATGGCGGGGTCGGCGGGGTCGGCGGGGTCGGCGGAGTCCGCGCCCTCGTCCGCCGTCACGAAGCCGTACTCCGCCAGCGCCCGCTCGTGCTGCCGCACCCAGGCGGTCAGGCCCTCGGGGGCGGCGAGGTCGTCCGCGACTCCGCCGTGGCCGTCATGGCGCACGGTGACCGCGAGGGCGAGAGCGAGAGCGAGATGATCAACCGGCATGACCTAATGGTATCGTCGCCGTACACCATTAACGCAGAGGGGGTATTCGTGTCCGACCTGCGCGAGGTACTGCGCGAGATCGAGGTGTTCGAGGGGGAGTTGCCGGACTTCGACGTCTCTCGACTTCCCGCCGACCCGCACGAATTGTTCACCGAGTGGCTGCTGACGGCCATCCGGCAAGGGGTGCGCGAACCGCACGCGATGACCGTGTCCACCACCGGCCTCGACGGCACCCCGTCGGCACGGGTGCTGATCTGCAAGAACGTCACCGCTGACGGCTGGCAGTTCGCCGCCGACGCCGGCGGCCGCAAGGGCCGCGAGCTGTCCGGCCACACCGCCGCGGCGCTCACCTTCTACTGGTCCCCGCTCGCCCGCCAGGTGCGGGTGCGCGGAACCGTGCGCCCCGGCAACCCCGAGGAGTCCGCCGCCGACTTCCTCGCCCGCTCCCCCGGCGCCCGGGCCGAGGCGCTGCTCGGCCGGCAGAGCACCCCGCTGTCCGACCTCGCCGCCCGCGACGCCGACGTGCGCACCGCCGCCGAGCGGATCGCGGCAGAGCCTGGGCTGGTGGCGCCCGGCTGGACGCTGTACACGCTGCACGCCGAGCAGGTGGAGTTCTGGCAGGGCGACCGGGAACGCCGGCACACCCGCGTCGACTACCGCCGCACGGAAGCCGGTTGGGAGCGTGGACTGCTGTGGCCGTGACCGGAACCGCACCCGCCGATCTCCAGGCGGCGCTCGCCGAGGGGCAGTCGCGGCTGCGCGCCCTGCTGCCGGCTCTCACCGACGAGGTACTGCGCGGGCCGAGCCCGCTGCCCGGCTGGAGCCGCGGCCATGTGCTCACCCACATCGAGGGGGTCGGCCTCGCCCTTGCCCGGCAGGCCCGTTACGCCCTGCGCGGCAAGCTCATCGACGTCTACGACGGGGGGCGCCCCACCCGTGACGCCGCCATCGAGGCCGGGCACCGGCGCCCGGTGCAGCAGCTCGCGCCCGCGCTCGCGGACGCGCTGGACGAGGTCGAGGCGTCCTGGTCCCTGGTCGGGCCGGACGACTGGGAGCGGCCGGTCCGCTACCGCGACGGCACCCTGCGCGACGCCGGGCTCGCCTGGTGGCGGGAGTTGGAGATCCACACGGCCGACGCGGACCTCGGCTACCACACCCACGCGTGGTCGACACCGCTGTGCACCCACCTCATCGGCTTCCTCGCGCCCCGCGTGCCGGACGGATACCGGGTGTCGCTCACCGCCACGGACGCGGACTTCCGCTGGTCGCACGGCTCCGGGTCACCGCTGTCCGTCGAGGGCCGCCTCACCGACCTCGCCGCGTGGCTGGCCGGGCGGCACCCCGAAGAGCCGCTGCGCGGCGGTCCGCTGCCGCCGCTGGGCAACTGGCCGTAGGCGCGCGGCCGAAGCGGGAACCGCGCGGCAGCGCGTCGTCGGCAGGTGGGTCCCGCGACCGCGGAACCCACCGCCCCGAGGGGTCAGGTCAGATCGAACTCGCCGTCGCGGGCGCCCAGCACGAAGGCACGCCATTCCGCGGGGGTGAAGATCAGCGCGGGCCCCTCGGGGTTGCGGCCGTCACGCATCGCGATGTACCCCTCCACGAAAGCGATCTGCACATCCCCGGTGCCCTGGCTGCTGGACAGCCACTCGGCCCCGGTCAGATCCACCTGGGGCTTCTTCCCGTTGGCCAACGGCTGTCCGATGGTGCTCTCAGCCACGTCCTGACTCCTCCCACATCGTCGTCCGCTTCCAGCCTATCGGTGTTGGACCCACCCGGCAGAAGAAGGCGGAAGCCGCACGCGGGGGCGCCCGGATGCGCTATGGCGGCCGGTCCGGCACCGGGTCCGCGCGGTGCCGGATGCGATCCTCACCCGCCCCAACTGCCCTACCACACCACCCCGTTCGATCCGTACGCGCGAAGCGGGCCCGGCCGGTAGGGTCCGATCATGACCGCACATGATCACGACTACCGCGCGGCCGGCGACACCCGCGAGTCCCCGCTCGCGCCGGGCCTCGACCCCGCCCGTACCGCCCTCGTGCTCGTCGACCTGATGGACCGGATCGTCGCGCTGCCGCTGGCCCCGCACCCGGGGTCGGAGGTGGTCGCCGCGGCGGTGCGGCTGGCGGCGGCCTTCCGCGCGGCGGGCGCGCCGGTGGTGGCGGTGCGGGCGCGCCGGTCGGGCGCGGCCGAGCAGCCACCCGGCAGCGATCTGGTGCCGCAGGTCGCCGCGGTCGCGGACGCGCTGCTGGTCAAGCGCACGGTCGGGGCTTTCCAGGGCACCGAGTTGGACGCGCGCCTGCGGGAGCGCGGCATCGACACCCTGGTGCTCGCCGGGATCGCCACGAACATGGGCGTGGAGTCCACCGCGCGGGCCGCCGCCGACCTCGGCTACCGACTGGTGTTCGCGCACGACGCGATGTCGGGGCTGACGGCGGCCGAGCACGAGGCGGCGGTGGCGCTGAACTTCCCCCGCTTCGGCACGGTGGTCGCCGGGTCCGACGTGTACTTCGCCTGACGCACCCGACCACATTCCGGGCCCATTTCCGGGTCCACTTCCGGGTCCGGTCGGCGGCGGGGTCCACCCGCCGCCGTTCTTCGGGCTTGGTTCTGTACCTACTAGTATGTACGATGAGGTCATGGACACCGCGGAACGCCTCGTCGCAAGCGCGCAGGAACTGCTCTGGGAGCGCGGGTACGTCGGCACCAGCCCGAAGGCCATCCAGGAGCGGGCCGGTGCCGGGCAGGGCAGCATGTACCACCACTTCAAGGGCAAGCCCGACCTCGCGGCCGCGGCGATGCGGCGCAGCGCGGCGCAGTTGCGGGCGCAGGCCGACGCGCAGCTCGCCGAGGGCGACACCGCGGTGGCGCGGGTCGGCGCGTATCTGATGCGCGAGCGGGAGCCGCTGCGCGGCTGCCGGGTCGGCCGGATGGCGATGGACCCGGAGGTGATCGCCAGCGACGAGCTGAGGGAGCCCGTCCGCGACACGTTCGCGTGGCTGCGCGGACGGCTCG
This sequence comes from Streptomyces sp. NBC_00448, assembly GCF_036014115.1. Lineage (NCBI taxonomy): Bacteria > Bacillati > Actinomycetota > Actinomycetes > Kitasatosporales > Streptomycetaceae > Streptomyces > Streptomyces sp. NBC_00448. The sequence continues at coordinate 8,767,382 of NZ_CP107913.1, read as the reverse complement.
CCGGGATCGTCGCCGACGGCATCGCGGCCGGGGAGCTGCGCCCGGAGATCGACGCGGGCGACACGGCAGCGGCGCTGGCCGCGGTCGTCCAGGGCGGTTACGTACTCGCCCGCGCGGCCGGCGACCGCGAACCGTTCGACCAGGCGGTGCGCGGTGCGCTCGGCCTGCTCCGAGCCGCCGCGACCGACCCGGCCGCCTGACCCGGCTGCTTCATCCTGCCGCTTCACCCGGCCGCCTGATCAACGCGGCACCGGCCCGCGACCGTACGGCCGTCCGTCGCCGTACACCGGCCGAGGGCCCGAACCGCTGTGCCCGTCAAGGCACTTGGCCCGCACGAGACGTGCGGGCACCACGACACGAGGACGCGTACGCACCCGCGCGCACCCGCGCGACGGCTCGTACCGGACGAGGGAGCATCCACCCGTGCACGGCATGAACTACCGCATCGCCCTGCCCGCCGACTACGACATGGGCATCATCAGACAGCGGGTCGCGACTCGTGGCCATCTGCTCGACGCCTTCCCGGGGTTGGGGCAGAAGGCGTACCTGATCCGGGAGCGCGGCACCGACGGCTCGCCGGTGAACGAGTACGCGCCCTTCTACCTGTGGAACACCGCCCAGGGCATGAACAGCTTCCTGTGGGGACCCGGATTCCGTTCCCTGGTGGACGACTTCGGCCGCCCGACGGTCGAGCACTGGACCGGGCTCGGCTTCGAACGCGGTCCGGAGGTGGCGCAGCCGCCGGCCGCCGCCACCCGAGCGGCCCGGCAAGTGGCCGCCGGCGAACCGCTCGCGGAGGCCGTCGCACGCGAGTTGGCGGAGCTGCGGGAGGTGGCCGCACGGCCCGGCGCGCACTCCGCCGCCCTGCTGGTCGACCCGCGGCACTGGGAGTTGCTGCGTTTCACGCTGTGGCGGGACGCCGCGCCCGAGGAGCCCGGGGCCGAGCGCTTCCAGGTGCTGCACCTGTCGCGGCCCGAACTGGACGCCATCGACACCGGGAGGCAGTGGTGAAGCAGGCGAAGATCGATCGCGAGGCGGGCTACCGGCTGCTCGGCGAACTCGCCGGACCGGGCACCGTCGAGGGCACCTTGTCCCCGCTGGACACCCTGGCGCCGGGGTTCGCCGACTGGATCGTCACCGCGCTGTTCGGCGGCACCTACCAGCGCGACGGCCTCGCCCTGCGGGACCGCCTCGTCGCGAACCTCGCCGCGCTCACCGCGCTCGGCGGCGTGGAGCCCCAACTCGACGACCACGTCCGCAACTCGCTGCGGACCGGCATCGCCCCCGCGGAGATCGTCGAGGTGATGGTGCACCTCGCGCCGTACGTCGGCGTGCCCAAGGCGCTGGCGGGGCTGCGGGTCGCCGCGGCGGCCTTTGCCGACCTCGGGGTGACCCCGGAGGGCGGCTCGGCGAACGACACCGGCACGGCCATCGGCGTCGGCAGCGGCAGCGGCAGCGGCGCGGACGGCGGTGCCGGGTGAAGACCGTACGCACGGTGCTCGGCGACATCGCGCCCGAGCGGCTCGGGGTGACCGACGCGCACGACCACCTGTTCTTCGCCGCGCCCGCGTTCGCCGGGCAGGAACTGGACGATCCGGCCGCCGCGGAGGCGGAGTTGGCGGCGTTCCGGGCAGTGGGCGGCGCGGCGGTGGCGCAGTGGACACCGTTCGGGCTGGGCCGCACGGCCGCCGGACTGCCCGCGCTGTCGAGGGCGGCCGGGGTGCATGTGGTGGCGGCGACCGGCCTGCACCAGGTCACGCACTACGCTCCCGCGCTGCTGGACCGGCTGCGGTCGGACGGCCTCGCGGCCTTCTTCACCGCCGAGTTGGCCGAGGGCATGCTCGCCGGCGACGATCCGGACGGGCCGCGCGGCGACGCGAAGGCGGGCATGATCAAGGTGGCCGGGATGTTCCACGGCCTGGACGGGCACACCCGCGAGGTGATGACGGCGGCGGCGCGGGCGCACCACGCCACGGGCGCGCCGATCGGCGTCCACCACGAGATGGGCACCGCCGCGGTCGATGTACTCGCGCTGCTGCACGGCGAGTTGGGCGTCCCGGTGACCAGCATCCTGCTCGGCCACCTCAACCGGTTCCCCGACTCCGGCATCCACCGCGAACTGGCCGCCTCCGGCGCGTTCCTCGCCTTCGACGGGCCCTCCCGCGCCCATCACGGCACCGACTGGCGGCTGTTGGACTGCCTCACGGAACTCGCCGCGGCAGGGCACACCGGCCAGATCCTGCTCGGCGGCGACAACGTCCTCGCCTCCGCCCGCGCTTCGACCGGCGGCTCCCCCGGCATCCCCTACCTGCTGCGGGTGCTGCGGCCCCGGGTCACCGCCGCCCTGGGCGAGGACGCCGCCGAGGCGATCTTCGTGGCGAACCCGGCCCGCGCGTTCGCCGTCGAGTGGCGCTGACCCGGACGCCCGGGATCAGGCGCCGCTCAGCTTCAACGACGGCTCCGGCAGGGCGAGTTCCGCGATCACGGCGGCGTGGTCGGAGGGCCACACCCCGGCCACCTGCCGGTCGCCGGCGCGGCGGGCGGTACGGACCCAGCCGCGGCTGTCCGGGCCCGGCAGGCCGACGAGGATGTAGTCGATACAGCTCGGGCGATCCCCGAAGTTCACCGCGTACTCGTTGCTGATGTCCCAGGTGCCCTGCGGCAGCGCGGGATCGGCGAACCGCCAGGCGTCGAGGAGCACCAGCCCGGGGACGGCGGGCGCGGTCTTGTAGCCGCAGATCAGCCGCACCTCGTCGAAGTCGGGCTCGGCGTTGAAGTCGCCGGTGACGACCGGCGGGTAGGGCCCGTGGGCGTGCTCGGCGACGAACGCGGCCAGCTCGCGGACCTGCGCGCAGCGCACCGCGGAGTCGGCGACACCGGAGTTGAGGTGGGTGGTGAAGAAGGGCAGCGGCCCGCCGGGCACGTCGAGGAGGGCGTGCAGCGCGGTCTTGCCGTCGTCGCGGTGGCCGGGCAGCGTGGGCAGACGGCGCTCGGCCGTCGCCAGGATCGGGTGCCGGCTCAGTACGGCCACGCCGACGTCGACGCTGGTGTCGCCGCCGTTGCGGGCGTGCCAGCGGTCCTGCGCCGCCGCGCGCGACCAGGCCCAGTGCATGCCGAGGCGCTCGGCGAGCCACTCCGCCAGGTTCTCCCCGCCCGCCCCGTCGGGACCGCCGCTCGCCCACACCTCCTGAAGGCCCAGGACGTCCGGCCGTTCGGCTTCGAGGGTGCGCAGGATCGCCTCGCGCCGCTCCTGCCAGCCGCCGAAGCGCCACCACAGGTTCCAGGTCATCACGCGCAGCGCGTCCGGCCCGTCGCCCCGCCGCTCGCCCCGCCCGTCACCCGTCGTGCCGTCCGTCGTGCCGTCCGCGCTGCCGGAATCCACTGGACCTCCCCGTTCGTCCTGCCTACGGTGGCGACATGCCCACCCAGGTGATCATTCTGAACGGCGGCTCCAGTTCGGGGAAGAGCAGTATCGCGCGCGCTCTGCAGGACGTGCTGCCCGGCCCGCCGTGGCTGACGTTCGGCACCGACACCCTGGTCGAGGCGCTCCCGGCCCGCATGCGCGAGGAGGACGCGGAGTCCGGCCCGGGGCCGGACGGCGGTGAAGGCATCGCGTTCGGGCCCGACGGGGAGGTGGTGCCGGGCGCCGAGTTCCGCCGGCTCGACGACGCGTGGGCGCTGGGCATGGCCGCGACCGCCCGCGCGGGCGCGCACCTCGTCATCGACGAGGTCTTCCTCGGCGGCGCCGCTTCCCAGGCCCGCTGGCGCGACGCGACGGCCGGGCTCGGTGTGCTGTGGGTGGGGGTGCGCTGCGACCCGTCGGTGGCCGCCGCCCGGGAGGCCGCGCGCGGCGACCGGGTCCCGGGCATGGCGGCGCGGCAGGCGACGCTGGTCCACACCGGAGTCAGCTACGACCTGGAGGTCGACTCCAGCCGCGCCGACCCGATGGCCTGCGCCCGGACGATCGCGGTGCACGTCAGCGGCTGAACCGGCGCGCGCATCAGGCGGTTTCCGGCCCGGTCCGCCGCGGTCCGGGGGCGCTTCCGAGAAACGCGCGCACCGTCTCGATGAACTCCGCCGGGCGCTCGTCGTGCACCATGTGTCCCGCGTCGATCGTCACCAGGCGGGAGTCCGGGATGCGCGCGGCGGTCCGCGCGAGCTGGTCCTGCGGCAGGTGGCTGCCCGGGCCGCCGGCGATCACCAGGGTGGGCGCGCTGATCTCGGCGAGGCCGTCCCAGTGCCGGACGGCCGGCGCGTTGCGCTGCACCGCGACATCCCGCACCACCCGCCAGTCGTACGGCGTGGGGCCGTCGGGGCCCTCGGGGACCGGGCGGCGGGGCTCGGCGGGGAAGGGCAGCGGGCCCTCCTCCAGCACCAGCCGCGCCACGGCCGCCGGGCGGTCCATCGCCACCAGCGAGGCGGGCACGGTCCCCATCGAGTGGGCGACGATCACCACCTGCTCCTGCCCGAGCGCGTCGATCAGGCCGAGGACGTCGTCGCGCATGGCCTCGTACGCGTACTCCCCCGGGTGGTCGCTCTCGCCGTGCCCACGCATGTCGACGGCCAGGGTCCGCAGGCCGTCCGCCGCCAGCGCCGCCGACACGGCCCGCCACGAGCCGCGGTCCTCGCCCAGCCCGTGCAGGAGCAGCACCGCCGCCCCGTCGGCCGGCCCCTCCGCGTCGCCGACCAGCCGCACCCCGTTGACCTCGTACGTCACCACGTCGCTCATGCCGCCACGCTAGCCGCGCCGAACGGCCCGGGCCGCCGTGTTCGCCGGTGGCGTGACCGCCGACGCGCCCTTGCCGGACGGGAGGCGGGGGCGGTCAGCGGCCTTCTGCGGCAAGGCAGTTCGGCGGCCCGGTGGCTCTCAACGGCTCAACGGCAGGGCGATCCGGCCCGCGTGGCGCGGGTCCTCCGCCTCGTCGAGCATGGCCGCGGCCACCGTCTCCCGGCTCACCCGGGCGGGGAGAAGGCGTCTGGGCGCGCCGTCGAGGCCCGTGGTGCGCCGGCGCGGGCCGAGCGGGCCGTTGGAGAGCGGCCCCGCGTGGAAGACCGTGCCGCCGGCCTGGAGGACGGTGGCGTCCGCGGCGACCTTGTCGGGCAGTTGGGCGCCGAGCGCTTTGAGGAGCGTGCGGGTGACGGGACCGGCCGACCGGGCGGAGGGACCGGTGCCGTAGGCGCCCAGCCACACGATCCGCTCGGGTCCGGCGGCGACCACCGCGCGGGCGCCGGACGTCAGGGCGCCGGGCCGGTCGCCCTTGGCCACGCCGAGGCCGGACAGCACCACCTGACTCCCGCGCAGCGCTTCGGCGATGGAGGCGGGGTCGCGTACGTCGGCGGCGACGCGGGTCAGGCGCGGGTCGTCGGGGACCGTGATCCGCGCGGGGGTACGGGCGACGGCGGTGACGGTGTGCCCGCGGTCGAGCGCCTGGCGGGTCAGCGCGAGGCCCGTGGCGCCGGAGGCGGCGAGGATGGTCAGGTGCACGGCGGGTTCCTGGTGAGTGGTGGGGATGGCGGCTGCGGTGGGGCGGGGAGCCGACCCGGGTGCCCCGGTGGCCGTGCCGGTGGACCGGGGCACCCGGCCCGCGCCCCTACGACATGGTCTCGACTTCGGCATCGGCCTCAGCATCGACTTCGGCATCGACCGCTTCGGCTTGCACCTTCGACGCTAGGCGCCCGGACAGATGATTGCCAGTGCACTCTTGTAAGCCCAGAAGTTACCCTGGTGCATGTGGACCTGAATCTGCTCGTCGCGCTCGACGCCCTGCTCGAAGAGAACAGCGTCGCCGCGGCCGCCGAGCGCCTGCACCTGAGCCCGCCGGCGATGAGCCGTACCCTCGCCCGTATCCGCAAGGCGACCGGGGACGACATCCTGGTCCGCACCGGGCGCACCATGACCCCGACCCCGCGCGCCCTGGAACTGCGCCAGGATACACGGGAGTTGGTGCGTCGCGCCGGCGCGGTCCTGACCCCGGTCACCACGCTCGACCCGGCCCGCCTCGACCGCACCTTCACCCTGCGCTGCCACGACGCCCTGGTGACCGCGTTGGCCCCGCTCCTGATCACGGCCGTCGCCCGGCAGGCGCCGCTGGTCTCGATCAGGTTCCTCGCCGAACCCTCCGCCGACGTCGCCGACCTGAGCCGCGGACACACCGACGTCGAGGTCGGGGCCGCCGCGCCCGACCGGCCGGAGATCGCCGCGGAGGAGGTCGGGTCGGACCGGATGGTCGCCGTCATGCGACCCGACCACCCGCTGGCCGAGGGCGAGATCACCCCGGCGCGCTTCGCCGAGGCCGAGCACGTCACCGTCTCGCGCCGGGGCCACCTGTCCGGCCCCGTCGACGACGCGCTCGCCGGGCTCGGCCTGCGCCGGCACGTGTGCGCCGCGCTGCCCACCGCGAGTGCCGCCCTCGGCCTCGCCGCCCGGATCGGGGCCGTGACCGTGGTCGCCGAGAAGGTGTGCCGCCCCGTCCTCACCGGCCTGGGGCTGTGCGCCCGCACCCTCCCCTTCGACCTGCCGCCCGTCCCGGTCGTCGTCGCCTGGCACCACCGCCACGACACCGATCCGGCCCACGCCTGGCTGCGCGCCCAACTCGTCGACGCCCTCGGCGTCATCATCGCGGACGCCCCGGCCGGCGACCCGGCCCCGGACCCGCGCTGACACCGTAAGCGGGCTGACGCCTGGCGTAAGGCGCGCGCGGCCCGCGTACGGGACCGGGACCGGGTCAGGCGGCCGCGTGCCGTACGTGCAGATGGCCGTCGAGCGGGTAGGCCGGCGGAGCGGCCGGCAGGAGCCGGTCGAAGCGGTAACCGCCCTTCTCCGCGACACGGCAGGACGCCGCGTTGTCGAGCTGGTGGAGGAGTTCGAGGCGTTCCAGACCGGCGGCCCCGAAGACGTCGAAGGACCACGCGGTGAGCGCTTCCAGGGCGCGCGGGGCGACGCCACGGCCGCGCGCCCTGGCCACCGTCCAGTAGCCGACCTCGGCGCGGGGCACGCCGGACGCGACGTCCTTGAGCACCATATTGCCCACCAACCCCGGCGGCGCACCGTCCGGGGCCGTTTCGAGGACGGCGAAGCCGAACCGGTCGCCCTGCGCCCAGCCCCGTTCCTCGGCCCGCACCCACCGCACCGCGTCGTGCTCGCTGTCCGGACAGCGGCTCGTCCACCGCCGCATCCCCGGGTCCCGGTACGCCTCGACCAGCGCGGCGGCGTCCCCCTCGCACCAGGGGCGCAGCACGAGCGCCGGCGCGGTCGGTGTGGCGGGGGCCGCGAGGACGACGGTCGCGTTCATCGCAGGATCGTATCCGCGGGCGCCTCGACGTGACGCGGCGTCCGCCGTTCCGGGACCGCGCCGCGGCCACCACGTCATCGCGGTGCCCGGGCGTGCAGGGCGCGGGCTGCCCAGTCGAGCACCGGACGCAGGCTCTCCGGCTCGGGCCAGCCGTTGATCACCGCGAGCAGCGCGAAGTACCGCTCCCGGCGCGGGTCGTTCATGCGCTCCAGCCGGGCCGCCAGTCGCCGCCGCGGATCGGGCCCGGCACCGTCGCCACTGTCGCCGTCGCCCTCACCGTCGCCGTCCCCGTCCCCGTCCCCGTCCCCGTCGCCGCGGTCGAGGAGATGGGCGCAGCGGGTCAGGAGGACCGCGACGATCGGATCGGCCCGCGGAGAAGCCGGATCGGCGCCCGCCGCCACGGCCGGAGCGACCTGGTCACGGACGATCGCGGCCAAACTGCCGTGCAGCATGGGCGGTTCGCCCGGAGGGTGCCCGGCCGCCTGCTCCTCGACCAGCTGCCGCAGATGGGCCCGGAAGCGGGGGTCCTGCGCGAGCTCGGCCAGTTCCACCCACGCCCGGACCTGTTCCGCGTCGGGGTGATCGGGCAGTTCGGGGGTCATCGAGCGCATGATGCCGGCGAACCTCGGGTCGCCTGCCACGTCGGCGAAGGCGGCACCAAGGAAGTCGCCGACCAGCCGCCGGCGTTCGGTCTCGGAGAGCATGGCCAGCCGGTACATCAGACGGGTCTCCTCAGGGGTCGCGCCGCGCTCCGCCACGGCGGCCAGCACCGCGCGCCGCAGCCGCAGCACCCGGATCTGGACGTCCAGGGCGTCGGCGTGCACCGCGGCGACCTCCGGCAGCGCGAGTTCCCGGTCCACCACCTTCCGGACGGCCGCGAGGTCCAGCCCCAGCTCGCGCAGGGTGCGTACCAGGTCCAGGCGGGCGACGGCGTCGTGGGCGTAGCGGCGGTAGCCGGCCGGGCTGCGGTCCGCGAGCGGCAGCAGGCCGCGGTCGGAGTAGTACCGGACGGTCTTCACCGTGGTCCCGGTGCGCCGGGCCAACTCGCCGATCGAGTAGAGCGTGGGGCCGTTCATGTGCCCCATCCTCGGGTCTCCCCCGGCGGGAGACTCAAGCCCGCACCCGCGCGACGGCCCGATACCACAGCAATCTCCGTGCATTCCGCGGCCATCTTCATGCACGGAACACGTAGTGCACACAGGTAACTCCACCACTGCCAACGATGCATTTGCCGTCAAGAGCCGTGCTGCCTACCGTCGAAGAGCAGGCGGCGAGGGAACCGATTCCCCGCTCCGACCGGATGCCACCCCAGGAGAACCCCATGTCCGTTGCCCCGTCCTCCGACCTCGACCGCGCGCTTCTGGACACCGTGACCGCCGCCGTCAGGGCCGCGGGGGCCACCTTGCGCGAGCGCTTCACCGCGGACGCCCGCGGCAGCGGCCTCGACGAGATCGTCGGCGAGATCCACGCCAACGACGCCGCCGTCCTGGACGTGCTCATGCCCCCGCTGCTCACGGACCGGCCCGGATCGCGGTGGGCCGAGGACGAGTTGGCCGGTGGGGCGCTGCCGCCTGGCGAGTGGTGGGTGGTCGACCCGGCCGAGGGGAACATCAACCACGTGCACGGCATGCCGGACTGGGCGGTCACCGCCACGCTGGTGCGCGACAACCGGCCGGTCCTGACCGCCGTCCACCTGCCGCTGACCGGGGAGACGTACACGGCCGTCGCCGGCCTCGGCGCCCGGCTCGACGGCAGGCCGCTGCGGGTGTCCGCCAAGAACGACCTGGCCGCCGCCCTGACCGGCACCGGCCAGGCGAAGCCGGGCGAGGACGAGCGCACCTTCCGCAGGATCGGCGCGTCGGTCACCGCGATGCTGGTCGCGGGGCTCGTGGTGCGGGTGTCGGTACCGGCCACCTTGCAGCTCATCCATGTCGCGGCCGGGCGGATGGACGCCTTCTGGCAGTTCTCCGACGTCCGCTCCGGCCTGGTGGCCGGTGCGCTGCTGGTCGCCGAGGCGGGCGGCACCGTCACCGACATCGACGGCGCGCCCTGGAGCCTGACCAGCCGCGACTTCCTGGCCGCGGCCCCCGGCGTGCACGCCGCCACCGCCGAGGTCCTGGCACCGATCGCCGCCTGACCGGGGAGGGGAGCCCGCCGGGAGATCGAAGCGCCCGGACGAAGACAGCCCGCCGGGCGGGTGGAGTTCACCGGGCCACGGACCCGCCAGGACCCGCTAGAGGCGTTCCGGGCCGTCCTCCCGGTGGGTGGCGACGCGCCGGTACAGCGCCTGGGCCTCGTCGCTGCGGCCGAGGTGCTCCAGGCAACGGGCCTCGTCGTTGCGGCTGGTGAGGGTGTCGGGGTGGTCGGGCCCGAGCAGCGCCTCGCGCGCGTCGGCGACCTCGTGGTAGACGCCCAGGGCGTCACCCCAGCGCCCGAGCCAGCCCAGGCACACCGCGATCTCCCGCTTGCTGACGAGGGTGTCGGCGTGGTCGGCGCCCAGCACGCGCTCCCGGACGGCGGCCACGTCGCGGGCCTCGGCCAGCGCGCGGTCCCACTGGCCGAGCCGGCCGAGGCTGACGCCGAGCGCCTGACGGGCCCGCAGCGTCTCCTCGTCGCTGGAGCCGGCGGTGCGGGTGAGGGCGGCGACCAGGTCCTCGTAGAGCACGAGGGCGTCGGAGGTGCGGCCGAGCCGGGTCAGGCAGATGCCGGTCTCGTAGCGGACGGCGAGCGTGGCGGAGTGCTCGGTGCCCAGCACGCGGGCGCGGACCTCGCCGACCTCCCGGTAGACCTCCAGCGCATCCGCCCAGCGGCCCGCCCGGCCGAGCGTGAACCCGACCTCGAAACGGGTGCCGAGCGTCTCGGGGTGCTCGGCGCCCAGCACCCGCGACCGGGCGTCGGCGACCTGGACGGCAGTGGTGTACGCCTCCTGCGTACGGCCCAACTCGGCCAGGTTGTAGGCGAGGTTGTGCTTGCACCGCAGCGTGTCGGGGTGGTCGGGGCCGACGGTGCGCTCGCGGGCGTCGAGCACCGCGGAGAACTCCTGGTGGGCCTCCAGGTGCCGGCCGAGCGCGCCGAGCGCGTACGCCGCTTCGTGCCGCGCGGCGAGCGTGTCGGCGTCGTCGGGCCCGAGCACCCGGCGCCGCACCTCCGCGACATAGGCGTACAGCCGCAACGCCTCCTCGGCCCGGCCGAGTCGGGTCAGGCAGTAGGCCGCTTCGTGCCGGCTGGCCAGGGTGTCGGGGTGCTCGGTGCCCTGGGCGCGGTCTCGGGCGGTGGCGACGGCGGTGTGCAGTTCGTACGACTCCCGCCAGTTGCCGATCCGGCCGAGGTCGTCGGCCTCGGCCTGGCGGGCGGCGAGTTCGGCGAGTGCGGCCGGATCGGCGGACGCGGTGACGGTGCGGGTGGACCAGGCACCGGTCAGTTCGTGGCGGGCGGTCGCGGCGGGCGGGCGGGCCCGGGTGGAACGGGCCTGCGGTCCGGTGGTCAGCGTCCGCGCCCAGTCCGGCACGGCGCCGGTCGCGGTCGCCACCTTGTCCCCCGCGCGCATCGCCTTGAGCCGCCCGCCGACGTCGGCAGCGTCCTGCGGGCGGTCCTCGGGGTCCTTGGCGAGCAGGTCGAGGATGAGGAGTTCCAGCTCCACCGGCAGTTCGGGGCGCTCGGCGCGCGGCGGCTCGGGGATGTTGTCGCGGTGCCCGACCAGGATCGACCAGGCATCGCCGAGGTCGAACGGCGGGTGCCCGGTGGCGAGTTCGTACAGCACGCAGCCGAGCGAGTACAGGTCGCTGCGGTGGTCGACGGCGGAGTTGCCGATCTGCTCGGGGGACATGTAGTGCGGGGTGCCCATGGCGACACCGGTGCCGGTGAGGCGGGAGGTGAAGCCGATGTCGTGGCCGAGCCGGGCGATGCCGAAGTCGCAGATCTTCACGGCGCCGTCGGTGAGCCGCATGATGTTGGCCGGTTTCAGGTCCCGGTGCACGACGCCCTGAGCGTGCGTGTAGGCGAGGGCCGCGGCGACCTGTTCGGCGATGTCGGTGATGTCGGGGACCGGCAGCGGGTGCCGGCGGGCGTCATCGAGCACCTGGAGCAGGTTGCGGCCGTCGAGCAGTTCCATCACCAGGAACAGCACGCCGTCGTGCTCGCCGAAGTCGTGCACGACGGTGATGCCGCGGTGCTGGAGCGCCGCCGCCACCCGCGCCTCGCGCCGGAACCGCTCCTGGAGCACCCGGGTGAAGCCCGCGTCGCCAGAATGCCCCATCGGTTTGAGGCACTTGACCGCCACCCGGCGGCCCAGCGACTCGTCCAACGCGCGCCACACCTCACCCATGCCGCCGCGGCCGATCAGTTCGTGCAGCCGGTAGCGGCCCTGGATCAGCATGCTGTCGGCGCGGGCGCCCGCGCTGCTTCCCGGGTCGGCGGTGGTGGCGCCGCCCGCGCCCGCGCCGGCGGTCGGTGCCGCGCCGCCGGGTCCGTACGGTCCGTCGTGGTGTCCAGCCTCCATCAGCGCCGTGCCCCCGTGCTCATCGGTGCTCGTGTCGGTGCTTCCCCGCACCCAGTATGGCCGGGCGGGGCGACATAGGGGGACAGCGCATCAGGGCACTTCGGGCTCATTCGGGGGAAGGCGCCGAGCCGAAGGGCGGGTGCCGGGGCCCAGCCGGGCGACCGCCTTGAGGATGTGACCGGGCGGCAACTGCCAGCGCACGGTGGCCGGGATCGCCCGCAGCGCCCGCCCGGCGACCCGCAACCTGCGGTCCGCGGCGGCCCGCGACGGCGCGGTCCGCCCGTACAACGCGTGGGCGTACGGAGGCAGGGCGGCGAAGGCGGTGCCCGAGACGGCCGGCCACACCGCGAACCGCACCGGCCGCAGGGCGGCGTGCACCGGCGGCGCCTTCAGGAACCGGACCACGTCGAACGCCTCGGGGGTGACGGCCAGTTCGGGGCGGATCTCAGTGAAGTAGCGGGCGAGCTGCGCGGTGTCGGCGGGCACGCCGGCCGGATCGAGGCCCACCAGGCGGGCGGCCTCGCGCTGCTCGTCGACGTAGGCGTCCGCGTGGGCGTCGGTGAGCGGGAACCCCGAGCGGCGCGCGACGTTCAGATACGAGTCGATCTCGGCGCAGTGCACCCACAGCAGCAGTTCGGGGTCGTCGACGCCGAACCGCTCGCCCGTGCCGGGGTCGATCGCCGTCAGCCTGCGGTGGATGCCGCGGATACGGGCCCCGGCCTGCTCCGCGGCGGGCGTGGTCCCGTAGGTGATCCGGCCGACGAAGGACGCGGTGCGCAGCAGGCGGCCCCACGCGTCGCGCCGGAAGTCGGAGTTCTGCGCGACACCGCGCACCGCGCGCGGGTGCAGCGCCTGGAGGTACAGCGCGCGGATGCCGGCGATCCACATGATCGGGTCGCCGTGCAACTGCCAGGTCACGGAGTCGGGGCCGAACAGGCCGGGGTCCTGGTCGGGATCGGGGCCGGGGACCGCGCCGGCGGGGTCGGGGACCGTGGTGCCGGGCGCGGGGCTGTCGGGCGCGGGGTCCGGGTCCGGGTCAACGCCCGTGTCCCCGGCGGAACGCGCCGGCGGGACAGCGCTCAGGGCCGCGTCCGGGCCCGGGTCCGCGTCGCGCATGGCCGCCTCCGTACCGTCTCGCCGTCTCGTCCCGTGCCGTCCACCGTAATCGGCCCGGGCGTGCGGGCGTAGGGCGCGTGGGGCGGGCGCGACACCCCCGCCGGTACGGAGCGCGGTTTCCCGTGCACCGTGGGTGATACTGCAACTGCGCTGGTGGCGGCGGGCCGACCGGTGCGCGGGCGACGGACGCGAGGACGTGCACAACCATGGCCGAGGGGCAGCAGCAGCGCGGGACGTCCGGCGGTCCGTGGCGGCGGCCGGCGCGCGGCGAGACCGTATGGCCGGCGCGCCCGCCCCTCCCGGCCGCGGTCCGGCGCCGCTACTGGCTGCTGCGCGGACTGACCTTCGGCCTGTCGCTGGCGGTGCTGGTGGCGGCGGGCGCGGGCACGCTGGTCTACCTGCGGCTGAACGGCAACATCCGGGACATGCCGCTGTTCGGCGGCATCGGCGGGGACGCGGGCCACGAGCGCCCGGACGCCTTCGGCCGTACGCCGGTGAACGTCCTGGTGATCGGCTCCGACACCCGCGCGGACCCGGCGGACTGCAAGCTCGGCGGCGACTGCGGCCCGGGCCGCAACGCGGACGTGGCGATGGTGCTGCACCTGTCCGCCGACCGCTCCCACGCCACGGTGCTGAGCATCCCCCGCGACACCGTCACCGACCTGCCGGCCTGCCGCGCCCCGAAGGGCGGGACCGCCGCCGCGCACCGCGGCCCGGTCAACTCCTCGCTCCAGTACGGTCCCGGCTGCACCGTCGCGGCCGTGCACGCCCTGACCGGCATCCCCATCGACCACTTCGTGATGGCCGACTTCGCGGGCGTGGTGCGGATGTCCGACGCGGTCGGCGGGGTGCCGGTCTGCGTGGACCGCAACATGTACGACCCCTACTCGCATCTGAAGCTGGCCCGCGGCCGGCACGGGTTGCGCGGCCAGGCCGCGCTGGAGTTCCTGCGCACCCGGCACGCGTTCGGCGACGGCAGCGACCTGGGGCGTACGTCCGCGCAGCACCTCTTCCTGAACGCGCTGGGCACGCGGCTGCGGCGCAGCGGCTCGCTCACCGACCCGGCCGGGATGCTGTCGCTGGCCGACACGGCCACCAAGTCCCTCACCGTCGACCCCGGTCTGGCCGCGGTCCCCAAGCTGATCGGGCTCGCGGACGACGTGCGCAAGGTCCCCTCCGCCCGGGTCGACTACGCCACGATGCCGACGGTTCCCGACCCGGACGACGGCGCCCACGTGGTCCCTGCGGCCGCCGCCCGGGGCGTCTTCGCCGCGATCACCGACGACACGCCGCCGCGCAAGGCCAGGGCCCAGGGGTCGTCCCGCGTCGACGAGTCCTTCGACGGACCCGACGGCTCCGCCACGCCTGCCGCCGGCCGGTCGGCCCGGGCGAAACGGTCCTCCGGCCCGGCCTGCGTGAAGGTCGCCACCGCCGCCACGGTCTCCGTGCACGGCACCGCGATGAACCCCACCGCGGCCTACGCCGCCACCCCGCACATCCCGGTGTCGGCGCGCTGACCCCGCCGCGGCCGCGTACCCGCCGGTGCGGTCAGCCCCAGAACGCCTGGGCGAGCGCGGTGCCGGTGAACGCGGCGCCCAGTCCCGCGGTGAGGCTGCCGACGACGTTCGCGGCCGCGTAGAAACGGGCCCGGTTCTCGACCAGCCGCAACGTCTCGTAGGAGAAGGTCGAGTAGGTGGTGAGGGCGCCGCAGAACCCGGTGCCGAGCAGGAGTTGCAGATGCGGGGAGGCGGCGCCCTCGGCCGCGGCCCCGCCGACCAGGCCGAGCACCGCGCAGCCGCTGACGTTCACCGCGAAGGTGCCCCACGGGAAGGCGGTGTCGTGCTTGGCCTGCACGGCGCGGTCGGTGAGGTAGCGCAACGGGGCGCCCACCATGGCGCCGAGGACGACGAGCAGCCAGTTCACCGGACCTCCCGGCCCGTCGCCGCCGCCACGACCCGCCGGGTCGCCTGCGCGCCCGCCCACACCGCGACCAGCGCGGCCGCCACGGTCAGCGCCAAGTACCCCAGCGCGGGGCGCGGATGGCCGTGGTCGACCAGGCCGCGTACGTCGGTCGCGTAGGTGGAGAAGGTGGTGAAGCCGCCCAGCACTCCGGTGCCGAAGAACGGCCGGACCAGGTGGTGGGCGGTCCACACGTCGGTGATCAGCACCATGAACACGCCGATGATCGCGCAGCCCACGACGTTGACGCCGAGCGTCGTCCACGGGAAGGCGTCGGTCGCGGTCGGCCACAGCCGCGCGGCGCCGTAGCGGGCGCACGCGCCGATCGCACCGCCGGCCGCGATCACGGCGATGACCACCGCCGGATGCCTGCTCAGTTCGGTGCGCTGGTCCGGGACATGCAGGTCGATGTCGGAGTCGACCGGCTCCTCGAAGAGGGGCGGGCGCGGGTCTGCCACGTGAGTCTCCTACTCGCATCGGTACGGCGCACATGCCCGCGCCTCTCGGCGCGATGCGGGTGTGCGCGTCGCAAGCAGGGACCGTTGGCGGCATCCTCACCGCGGTTCGGGTACGGCGGGCCCCACCGCCGTGCGGCCCCCCACGGGGTGCCGCACCGCCATTCTAACGGTCCCTCCGGCAGGAGCCGCACTTACCAAGGGGCGCGGGGAACTACGCTCACAGCGCTTCGCCTGGGAGGTACCCCCATCCAGCCACCACCGGGAGGTGGTCCCTCAACCGGCGGAACGGGGCAGCCGGGAGGGTCCGCTCACCCGGGCGACGAGCATCGTGAAGACCCCGGCGAGCAACCCCCAGAAGGCGGAGCCGATACCGAGCAGGGTGACCCCGGAAGCGGTCGCGAGGAAAGTGACGACCGCGGCTTCACGATCACCCTCAGCGGTCAGCGCACCGTGCAGGGAACTCCCGATGGTGCCGAGCAGCCCCACCCCCGCGGTGCCGAGCACCAGCGCCTGCGGCATCGCGGTCAGCAGCGTCCCGATGGTCCCGCCGAACAGCGCGACGCACAGGTAGAACACGCCCGCCCAGACCGCGGCGAGGAAGCGCCGGTCCCGGTCGGGGTGGGCGTCGGGGCCGGTGCAGATGGCCGCGGAGATCGCCGCCAGGTTGAGCGCGAAGGCACCGAAGGGGGCGAGGACCACACCCGCCGCGCCGGTCCAGCCGATCAGCGGGGAGACCGGGACGTCGTATCCGTCGCCCCGCAGGACCGCGACGCCGGGCAGGTTCTGCGAGGCCATGGTCACCACGTACAGCGGCAGGCCCGCGCCGATCAGGGTGTGCCAGTCGAACTGGGGGGCGGTGAAGACGGGCACCGCGGGGGTGAGCCGGATGTGGCCGGCCGCGCCGCCCCAGTCACCGGCCACGGTGGTCGCCACGATGCCGACGAGGAGGGCGGCGAGCACGGCGTACCGCGGACGTATGCGCCGGACGAGCAGGTATGCCGCGAACATCGGGAAGGTGATGCCGAAGTTGCCGTGCATGCTGCGGAAGAGCCCGGTGCCGAACTCCAGCAGCACCCCGGCCAGCAGCGCCGACGCGAGCGACACCGGGATCGACGCCATCGCCCGGGCGAACCAGCCGGTCACCCCGCTGACCAGGATGAGCACGGACGAGAGCAGGAACGCGCCGACCGCCTGGCCCATCGACGCGCCGGCGAGCCCGGTGGCCAGCAGCGCCGCGCCCGGCGTCGACCAGGCGGTGACCACCGGCGCCCGGTAGCGCAGCGAGAGGCCGATGCAGGTGGCGCCGAGGCCGACCCCCAACGCGAGCATCCAGGAAGCGAGTTCGGCCGAGTCGGCGCCCGCTGCCCGGGCCGCGGCGAGCACGATCGCGGCCGAGCTGGTGGTGCCGACCAGCACCGTGACCAGGCCGGCCGTGACCGCGGACGGGGGCGCGGCCGCGCGTATGTGGGCCGCGGCGGTACGGCGGGGCGCTGAGGTGGTCATCGGCTACTTCCCGGGGAGGTCGGACGGAACGCACGGGGCTCGGGCGCGGGGCGGGGCGGGGCGGGGCGGGGCGGACTCGTTCCACGTATGGAACGTTCCGTATGTGGAACGCTAGAGTTGGCGGAGCGCGCCCGTCAATCGTCTGCGGCCGCGGGCCGGCGTCCCCGGGAAGGTCGATGGAGCTGAACGAGCAGGTGGGGCGGCGTTTGCGGGCCCTGCGCGAGGAGCGGCGGCTGTCGCTGTCCGAACTCGCCCGGCGCTCGGGCGTCGGCAAGGCGACGCTGTCCGAACTGGAGGGCGGCCGGCGCAACCCCACCCTGGAGACGCTGTACGCGCTGACCACCGCGCTCGGCACACCGCTCAGTTCGGTGCTCGCCGATCCGCTCAGCTCCCTGCTGCCCCCCGGCGGGGCCCGCGCCCACGCCAGCGGCGAGGCCGTCACCGCGCTGCTCACCGAGCGGCACGAGAGCCCGGCCAACATCACCGACGTGTTCCGTATCCACATACGCGCCGGCGCGGTCCAGCGCTCGGACCCCCATCTGCCGGGCACCCAGGAGCATCTCTACGTGCTCAGCGGCACCGCCGTCGTGGGCGAGCCCGCCGCACCCGTCACCGCCGGCCCCGGCGGGTACGCGCACTGGCGGGCCGACCGCGCGCACCTCTACAGCGCGCCGCACGGCGACGTCGAAGCGGTGCTCTTCGTCCGCTACGCGCTCGCCGGCACCTCGGCCGCCCCCACCGATCATCCGCCGGCCGATCAGCCTCCGGCCGATCCCCCGGCCCCGCACGACGGAGGCGGAAGCGCCCATGCCTGAGACCCCCGACGCCCACCCCGCCTCGTCCCCACCGGTTCCGCCGTCCCCGCCGCTTCCCGCGCCGTACCGCGCCCGACCGGCCACGCTCGCCGACGCCGGCGCGATCCACCGGCTCGTCGCCGCCTGCGAGCACGACCTGCTCGGCAGCGTGGAGACCGGCGCCGACGCCGTCACCGCGCGCCTGACGCTGCCCGACCTGGACCCGGCGCTCGACACGCTGCTCGTGCACGCCCCGGGACCGGGACCGCGGCCCGGCGCCGAGCCGGAACTCGTCGGCCGGGTGTGGGTGCACGGCGGCCGCCGCAGCGAGGTGGACGTCCATCCCGCCCACCGCGGGCGGGGGTTGGGCGGTCTGCTGCTCGACTGGGCCGAGGCGCGGGCCCGGCTGATGGGCGGGGTGCGGCTCGCGCAGCCGGCCGAGGACTGCGACGCGGCGGCCGTCGCGCTGCTGCTCTCGCGCGGGTACGCGCCGTTCGTGACGCAGTGGCTGCTGGGCATCGCGGTGCCCGACGAGCCCGAGGTGCCCGATCCGCCCGCGGGCGTCACCGTACGGCCGTTCCGCCCGGGCGACGAGCGCGCGGCGCACCAACTCGTCGAGGACGCCTTCGGCCAGTGGCAGAAGCGCCGCCTGCCGTACGACGAGTGGGCCCGACTCACCGTCGAGCAGGCCGCGTTCGCACCCGCGATGTCACCCGTGGCGTTCGCCGGCGGCGAGATGGTCGGCGCGCTGGTGGCCCTCGACGTGCCGGGCTCGGCCGAGGGCTACGTCGACCGGCTCGCGGTGCGCGCCGACCACCGCGGCCGCGGCATCGCCGGGGTGCTGCTGCGGGAGACCTTCCGCGCCTTCCACCGGCGCGGCCGGCGCGGCTGCACCCTGTGGACCCACTCCGCGACCGGCGCGCTGACCCTCTACGAGCACCTCGGCATGAGCGTGCGCCGCAGTTCCTCGGTCTACGCCAAGGCCCTCGAACCCGGCTGACGCCGCGTCACCCCGTGGCGTGCGCGAGCCGCCGCAGTGCGAGCAGGCCGCCGAAACCGGGCACGAACGCGACGGCCCTGGTCGTGCTGCCGGCCGCCCGCAGGCGCCAGGTCGTGACCACCACGAACAGGTACGCGCAGCCGTGGGTGGGACCGACCAGCGAGGAGACCGGCTGGAGGTGGGCGGTGGCGAGGTTCGCCAACAGGACCGCCAGCGAGACCAGTTCGACGTGCGCGGCGATGCGCAGGGACCGTGGACGCATCCTCATGCCCCCGTCGTGGAGCCGGGGCGGACGATCATCAGCACGGTGACCGTGGCCCACAGCAGGTTGAACACGCCGGTGAGCGAGGCGAGTCGGCCGGCGATCCGGGTGACCGGGCCCGGTTCGGCGGCCTGGGCGGCGTCGAGCGCGCGGTCCTGGGCGGGCAGGATCAGCAGCGCCAGGATCGCGGCGGCCGCCGCCGTCAGCAGGATCGACGCGATCAGCCATCCGGTCCCCAGGACGCCCAGGCTGCCGGCGGTGGCGAAGCCGAGGACGGGGACGGCGACGCCGATCGCGGCGTAGACGCGGCAGATACGGTGCAGCATCCGCAGGGTCGTCACGGCCTGGTCGTCGCGCGGTTCGCCGTGGGCGGCGCGCAGCGCGCGGGGGAACATGCTCGCGGCGACGGTGACCGGCCCGATGCACAGCAGCGCCGCCAGGACGTGCAGGGAGAGGAAGACCTTCGTCACGGCCGGCGCCCCATGCTCCCGACGGCCGAGGTCGTGGCCGTGGCCGCGCGATGGCATCCGGCGGCTGAGCCGTCGGTCAGGGCGAGGGAGCCCGCGGGGTGCGGCAGGTCGATCTGGACGTGCATGGAACTTCCTTCAGGAGCAGGTGCTTCGGGATCAAGTGGCCGGCCTGCGCCGGCTCGCCTCCGACGCTAGGGGCCGCCCGGCCGCCGCCCCAGTGGCACGAACGACACGTTTCAACGGAAAATCGCCAACGGCCCTACAAGGGGCGGGAAGAGCGGCTGAACTGCGCTCCGGGCCCGCTCCGAGAGCCGGGTCCCCGATCGAGCCGCCCGGCGGGGAGGTACCTTCTGGACATGCACACCGTCGCCGTACTCGCGCTGGACCAGGTGATCCCCTTCGACCTGTCCACGCCGCTGGAGGTGTTCGCCCGTACCCGGCTGCCCGACGGGCGTACGGCCTACCAGGTACGCGTCTGCGCCGAGCGGCCCCAGGTCGACGCGGGCACCTTCACCCTGACCGCGCCCTGGGCCCTGGACGCGCTGGCCGCCGCCGACACGATCATCGTGCCCGGCACCGCCGACCCCGCGGCGCCGATCAGCCCCGCCGTCCGCGACGCACTGCGCGCCGCCGCGAAGGACGGCACCCGGATCGCCTCCCTCTGCACCGGCGCCTTCCCGCTCGCCGCGACCGGCCTGCTGGACGGCCTGCGCGCGACCACGCACTGGGTCGCCGCCGATCTGCTGGCCGCCACCCACCCGGAGATCGAGGTGGACCCCGACGTCCTCTACGTCGACAACGGGCAGATCCTCACCTCGGCGGGCGCGGCCGCCGGCCTGGACCTGTGCCTGCACATGATCCGCTCCGACTACGGTTCCGCCGTCGCCGCCGACGCCGCGCGGCTGTCCGTGGTGCCGCTCGAACGCGAGGGCGGCCAGGCGCAGTTCATCGTGCACCCGCACACGCCCACGCCGCAGGGCTCCGCGCTCGAACCGCTGCTCGGCTGGCTCCAGGAGGACCTGGGGCGCGAGCTGACCCTCGCCGACATCGCCGCGCGGGCCGGCCTGAGCACCCGCACCCTGATCCGGCGGTTCCGCGACCAGACCGGCGTCACCCCGCTCCAGTGGCTCCACCGGGCCCGGGTCCGGCAGGCCCAGCACCTGCTGGAGACCACCGCGCACTCCGTCGAACGCATCGGCGCCCAGGTCGGGTTCGGGTCGCCCACCGCCTTCCGCGACCGCTTCAAGCGCACGACCGGCGTCAGCCCCCAGGCGTACCGCCGCGCCTTCGGCCCGCTGTCCTGACCACCGGCGCGCACGCGGTCGGCCCCGGGTCGTTACCGGGTCGACATGCACACGTGGCGCCGCATGGGCAGGCTGGGGGCATGGACGAGGAACGCGGAACTCAGGTCATCGTGGAACCGCCGGCCCCCGCCGGCCGCCGGATACGGGTCGGCCGCGAGACGCTCGGACTCGCCCGCAGCCCCGGTGACCTGCTGGAGTTCCTTCGCCGCGCGGGCCTCGACCCGGACGCGGTCAGCCTCGACGACCCCGAACTGTTCGTGTGGCACGGCGGCGGCCCGGACGTCTGGACCGCCCCGGACGACGCCCCGAACGGCTGACGGCTCCCCGATCCCCTGGTGGAACGACCCGCGCCGAGCGCTTTTTCCGGCCCCCGCCGCGCGACCTACGCTGTGCCGATGATCGATGCGCGGCAGATGCCGACCACCGCGGGCTACGCCGAAGCCGCCGAGACGCTCGCCGGGCAGTACGAGAGCGTGTCCTTCGCCGACGTCCATCGCGACACGCTGCACCTGCTCCCGACCCGGCCGGCCGCGGTCCTGGACATCGGCGCGGGCAGCGGACGCGACGCCGCCGCGCTGGCCGCGCTGGGGCACCGGGTCGTCGCCGTCGAACCGACCGCGGAACTGCGCGCCCTGGGCCGGAAGATCCATGCCGACCAGGACATCGAGTGGGTCGACGACGCGCTGCCCGGCCTCCCGGTGCTGCGCGGGCGCGGCGACGGACCCGAGCGGCGCTTCGAGCTGATCCTGCTGACCGCGGTGTGGATGCATCTCGACGCGGGCCAGCGGACGGCGGCGATGGGAGCGCTCACCGACCTGCTCGCCGCCGAGGGGCAGGTCGTGCTGTCGCTGCGGCACGGCCCGGTCCCGGCGGGCCGGCGCATGTTCGACGTCTCGGCGGACGAGACGGTCCGGCTCGGCCGCGACCACGGTCTGCGCCAGGTCCACCGCAGCGAGCGGCCGGACCCGCACGGCCGCCCCGGGGTGTCGTGGAGTCACCTGGGCCTGCGCCGGGGAGCGGCCGGCGGGTGATCGGGCCCGAACCGGCCCCCGTCCAGGGCCGGTTCGGCGGGACGAGGGTCAGTGCGCCGGGCCGGGCGCCCGCATCGGGACCCCGCGGAAGGTCTGCACCAGGATCGTCAGCGCGCCGAAGGTCACGCACTGGTCGGCGAGGTTGAAGATCCCGGAGTGGCCGATCTGGATGAAGTCCAGCACGGCACCGCGGCCGAACCCGGGGTGGCGGAAGAGCCGGTCGGCGAGGTTGCCGCCGGCGCCGGCGAAGAGCAGCCCGAGCCCGACCGCCCAGCCGACCGAGCGCACGGACGAGGACGCCCAGGTGATGAAGGAGAGCACGCCGACGGCCAGCACCGTGAAGACGAGGGTGGCGTGCGGGGCGAAGGACCCGGCCGCGCCGGAGTTGCGGAAGGCGGTGAAGGTCACGCCGCCGCCCAGCGCGTGCACCGGCTGCTTGCCCTCCACGGCCACCGCGGCGACGGCCTTCGTCACCTGGTCCACCGCGAGCCCGGCCGCGGCCGTGATCCACAGCGCCCGCCGCGGCCTCCCCATGCTGCCCGCCATCGGCCGCCTCCCCGTCCTCCCGCGTCCATGCCCATGCAATGGCTGAACGTTCACCTTTCCCGCAGCCTACGCCCGACCGCCCGCCACCCCGCCGGGCGCCCGATCCCGAGCCCGACCCTGCGCCCGATCCCGATCCGATCCCGCCACCGAGCCCGACCCGGCGCCGCACCCCGCGCCCGATCTCCACCCGCACCCGCCCCGTCCGCCCCTGCCCCCCACCCGATTCTCTGACTAGAGTCAGAGAATGGATACGGCGCAGATCGACCAGGTGCGACGGTTCAACCGCACCGTCACCGAACGCGTGGGCGTGCTCCACGACCGCTACCTCGGCCGCGACCGGCCCGTGGGCGAGGCCCGGCTGCTGTGGCAGATCGGCGAGCAGGGCCAGGACGTACGCCGGCTGCGGGACCGGCTCGGGCTCGACTCCGGGTACGTCAGCAGGCTGCTGCGCGCCCTGGAGGCCGACGGCCTGGTGACCGTGGAGCCGGCGCCCGGCGACCGGCGGGTGCGGACCGTACGGCTCACCGACGCGGGCCGGGCCGAGCGGGCCGCGCTCGACGACCGCAGCGACGAGCTGGCCGGCTCCCTCCTGGCGCCGCTCAACCCCGCGCAGCGGGCCCGGCTGACCGCGGCGATGGCCGACGTCGAGCGGCTGCTGACCGCCGCGACCGTCACCCTGGAGCCCGTCGAGCCGGGGCACCCCGACGCCGAGCACTGCCTGCGGGCGTACTTCGCCGAGATGGACGAGCGCTTCGAGGGCGGCTTCGACCCCGCGGCGAGCCTGCTGCCCGACGCGGGCGACCTGCGCCCGCCGCGCGGCGTCTTCCTGATCGCCCGGCTGTACGGCGAGCCGGTCGGCTGCGCCGGCCTGAAGCTGCCGGCCGGCGCCCCCGCCGAGATCAAGCGCATGTGGGTCGCGCCGGACGCCCGCCGACTCGGCCTCGGCCGCAGGTTCCTCGCCGAACTGGAGGCCCGGGCCGCCGCCGACGGCCGCACCGCGCTGCGGCTGGACACCAACAGGACCCTCGACGCGGCGATCAGGCTCTACCACTCCTGCGGCTTCCAGGAGGTGCCCGCGTTCAACGACGAGCCCTACGCCCACCACTGGTTCGAGAAGCGGATCACAGCGACCCCACAGGATCGTTAACACTGAGTCAAGATCGGGTCAACAGTTCCCACCCTGCGGATCGATGTCATAAGAGGCACGATCCGGTCACGATAAACGGCCACTTATATACGTACACAATCAGACAAACGGGACGGTCTTCGACGATCTTGTTTGCGCTGCGTAGGGCACGGGGTAGGCGGCGACCCGAACCCGGAGGTCCGTCTCCTGGCGGCGGTTGCCGCTGCCAGGACACTCGGGTCGCTGCCGGATAGCTTCGATGTGAACTCATTGGCCGGTAGGCGACGGCCTCCGGTTCCGTCCTGTCCCCTGCCCCCGAAAGGCAAACGTGTCACAGCTCGTCATCGAGCACGTATTCAAGGTCTTCGGCCGCAAGCCGAAGGAAGGCATTCGTCGGCTTCAGGAGGGGGCCGACCGTGCGGAACTGAGAGAGGAGGGGACGACCGCGGCGGTGATCGACGCCTCCTTCGATGTGGAGCAGGGCGAGATCTTCGTCGTCATGGGTCTGTCCGGCTCGGGCAAGTCCACGCTGCTGCGCATGCTGAACGGTCTGCTGGAGCCCACCTCGGGCAGGGTGCTGTTCGACGGCCAGGACCTCACGGGCCTGTCCGCGAAGGCCCTGCGCGACCTGCGCTCCCGCAAGATCAGCATGGTCTTCCAGCACTTCGCGCTCTTCCCGCACCGCAGCGTCCTGGAGAACGCCGCCTACGGCCTGGAGGTCCAGGGCCGGCCGGCCAAGGAGCGCGAGGAGAAGGCGGCCGAGGCGCTGTCGATGGTCGGCCTGGACGGCTGGGAGAAGTCCTGGCCGGACGAGCTGTCCGGCGGCATGCAGCAGCGGGTCGGCCTGGCCCGCGCGCTCGCCACCGACGCCGACCTGCTGCTGATGGACGAGTCCTTCTCCGCGCTGGACCCGCTGATCCGCCGCGACATGCAGGACCAGCTGCTGGAGCTCCAGCAGCGGCTGCGCAAGACGATCGTCTTCATCACCCACGACCTCAACGAGGCGATGCGGCTCGGCGACCGGATCGCGGTGATGCGCGACGGCCGGATCGTCCAGATCGGCACCGCGGAGGACATCCTCACCGACCCGGCCAACGACTACGTGGCCAGCTTCGTGCAGGACGTCGACCGCTCCCGGGTGCTGACCGCGGCCTCGATCATGGAGGAGCCGCGGGTGATGGTGAGCCCCAACGACGGCCCGCGCGCCGCCATGCGCGCGCTGCGCACCGACCAGGCGTCCGCCGCCTTCGTCGTCGAACGCGGCCGCAAGCTGGTCGGCACCGTCACCGAGGTGCGTGTCACCGAGGCGCTGCGCAAGGCCGAGGGCACCATGCGCGACCTGATGGACACCGACTGCGTCACCACGCACGCGGACGCGCCGCTGTCCGAACTGCTCACCCCCGCCTCGCAGTCGAAACTGCCGCTCGCGGTGCTCGACGACAACGGCCGGCTGACCGGCGTCATCCCCCGGGTGACGCTGCTCGCCGCGCTCGGCGAGGGCCTGGAGGACACCGGCAGCCACCGCCTGCCCGACTTCCCCACGCTGGACGACGCCGTCCCGAGCGGCGGCGATCCAGGCGGACCCGGTGGACCGGGCGGTCCGGGCGGCTCTGACGGCCTGGGCGGTCCTGACGGCGGCGGCAACGGTGACGGCGGCGACGCCGAGGGCAAGGAGGCGACCCGTGCCTAGGCTCCACTTCGGCGACTGGGCCGAGGACGTCGTCCACTGGCTCACCCACCACCTGTCCTGGCTCTTCAACTTCATCAGCCATGTCGTCAACGGCATGTACAACGGCGTGGAGTGGGCGCTCGGCGGCCCGTCGCCGCTGCTGATGGCCGCGATCCTCGCGGTGCTCGCACTGTGGATGCGCGGGCTGACCGCGGGCGTCCTGGCCTTCGTCGGCTTCGCGCTCATCGACTCCGTCGCGCAGTGGGACGAGGCGATGGAGTCGCTGTCCCTGGTGGTCGTCTCGGCGGTGGTCGCGCTGGCGCTCGCGGTGCCGCTGGGCATCTGGGCCGCCCGGCGCCGCACGGCGAGCGTGCTGATCCGGCCGGTGCTGGACGTCATGCAGACGCTGCCGGCGTTCGTCTACCTGATCCCGGCGATCATCTTCTTCAGCCTCGGTACGGTGCCCGCCGTCATCGCCACCATCGTCTTCGCGATGCCGGTCGGCGTGCGCATGACCGAGCTGGGCATCCGGCAGGTCGACCCGGAACTGGTCGAGGCCGCGGAGGCGTTCGGCACACCGCCGTCCCGCACCCTGCTGCGGGTGCAGTTGCCGCTGGCACTGCCGACCATCATGGCCGGCGTCAACCAGGTCATCATGCTGGCGCTGTCCATGGTCGTCATCGGCGGCATGGTCGGCGCGGACGGCCTCGGCTCGACCGTCTTCGGCGCGATCAGCCAGGTGAACATCGGCCTCGGCTTCGAGGGCGGCATATCCGTGGTGGTGCTCGCCATCTACCTGGACCGGATCACCGGAGCCCTGGGCGACCAGGTGTCGCCGCTGGGCCGCCGCGCCCTGGCGCGCGCCCGCAGCGCCACGCAGGGCTTCTCGGTGCTGCGCTACCGGCCGCGCCCGGCCGTCGGCCTGTCCGCGGTGGTCATCCTCGCGCTGGTCGCGGGCGGCATCGGGGTGTTCTCGGACAACGGCGGCAGCTCGTCGCCGACCGCGTCCACGAACGTCGGCAAGGGCCAGTCGGTGAAGATCGGCTCCTTCAACTGGGACGAGTCGATCGCCTCGGCGAACCTCTGGAAGGAAGTCCTCGACGAGCGCGGCTACAAGGCCCAGGTCAACACCTACGACCCCGGCGCCGCCTTCACCGGACTGGCCAGCGGCAACTTCGACTACCTCACCGACGCCTGGCTGCCCACCACGCACGCCTCGTACATGAAGCAGTACGGCAGCAGCTACACCGACCTCGGCAAGTGGTACGACCAGACCTCCCTCGAGGTCTCGGTCCCGTCCTACGTCAAGGGCGTCAAGACCATGGCCGACCTCAAGGGCAAGTCGGCCGAGTTCGGCGGCAAGATCATCGGCATCGAACCCGGTGCCGGCGAGATGAAACTGCTCAGCTCCAAGGTCCTCCCCGGCTACGGGCTCGACAAGGAGTACAAGCTCGTCGCCAGCTCCACCGCCGGCATGCTCGCCGAACTCCAACGCGACTACGACCAGAAGAAGCCCGTCGCCGTCGTCCTGTGGTCCCCGCACTGGGCCTACAGCAAGTACGACCTGACCAAGCTCAGCGACCCCAAGGGCCTGTGGGGCGCGAGCGACTCCATCCACAACATCGCGAACAAGAACAGCGCGAAGAAGCTCCCGCAGGTCAGCACGTGGATGAAGAACTTCCACATGACCGAGGAGCAGCTGAGCTCGCTGGAGGCCGACATCCAGGCCGCCGGGCAGGGCAAGACCGCCGACGGCGTCAAGAAGTGGATGAAGGCCAACCCCGGCGTGGTCGACAAGATGGCACCGGTGGCCGGAGCCACCGCCACGAACGTCGGCAAGGGCCAGTCGGTGAAGATCGGCGACTTCAACTGGGACGAGTCGATCGCCTCGGCGAACCTGTGGAAGGAAGTCCTCGACGAGCGCGGCTACAAGGCGTCGGTCAACACCTACGACCCGGGCGCCGCGTACACCGGACTCGCCAGCGGCAACATCGACTACATGACCGACACCTGGCTACCGACCACGCACGCCTCGTACATGAAGCAGTACGGCAGCCATCTGGACGACCTGGGCCCGTGGTACGACAAGACCTCGCTCGAAGTCTCCGTGCCCTCGTACGTCAAGGGCGTCAAGACGATGGCGGACCTCAAGGGCAAGTCGGCCGAGTTCGGCGGCAAGATCATCGGCATCGAGCCGGGCGCCGGCGAGATGAAGATCCTCAGCTCCAAGGTCCTCCCCGGCTACGGGCTCGACAAGGAGTACAAGCTCGTCGCCAGCTCCACCGCGGGCATGCTCGCCGAACTCCAACGCGACTACGACCAGAAGAAGCCCGTCGCCGTCGTCCTGTGGTCCCCGCACTGGGCCTACAGCAAGTACGACCTGACCAAGCTCGGCGACCCCAAGGGCCTGTGGGGCAAGGGCGACTCGATCCACAGCGTCGCCAACAAAAACAGCGCGAAGAAGCTCCCGCAGGTCACCACGTGGATGAAGGACTTCCACATGACCGAGCCGCAACTCGCCTCCCTGGAGGCCGACATCCAGTCGGCGGGCCAGGGGCAGACCACGGCGGGAGTGAAGAAGTGGATGGCCGACAACCCGGACGTCGTCGACACGATGGCACCGGTGAGCGCGAGCTGACGCCACCACCCGCACGCGGGAACTGACCCGCGGCTGCCGAACCCGCGGGAAGCGAAGGGCCGGGGACACGGAGACCGTGTCCCCGGCCCTTCGTGTCGCCCTCTCCACCCGAACCTCCACCCACGGGACCAGGTACTTCGCCCGCCACGGCGGGAGAGTCGCTCTCGGCACCACGGGAACACCGTCGAAGCGAAGGAGTGCGAGGTCATGACCGACATGGAGCAGGCGCTGGCGATCAGCGGGGGCATCTTCGGGCTGATGCTGCTGACGCAGTACGGCCGCAGGAAGTACGACCGGCACAAGGTCCTGATGCCTCTGGTGTCGGTCTCGGTGATCGGCTACTTCTACCTCAGGGGCGCGCCCACCCACACCGTCGACCTGGTGGTCTATCTGGTGGGTGCCGCGGTCGGGGTGGTGTGCGGTGGCATCGCGACGCTCACCACGGGGGTGGAGCGGGACCGGGGCTCGGGCCAGGTGTACACGCGGTGCGGCGCCGGGTTCGTCGCCATCTGGTCCGTGGTGGTGGCGCTGCGGGTGGCGTTCATCTACCTCAGCGAGCACAACGACTGGTACCGCGGCCACCTGGTCACGTTCATGACGGACCACCGCATCGTCGAGGACGCCATCGCGCCGTTCTTCGTCCTGATGGCGCTGGCCATGGTGCTCAGCCGGGTGCTGCTGGTGCTGGCCCGGGTGCGGACGCTGCCGCCGGCCCAGGGCACCGCTCCCGCGGGGGACGGCCGCCCCGCGGCGGCCCCGCGCGTCGGCTGACACCCGGCCGCCGGCCACCAGCAACCGGCAACCGGCAACCTGTCCGACAGCGCCCGGTCGGCAGCCACTCAGCGGCAGGTCAGCGGCCGGTCAGCCGGGCAAAGGGCGACAGGGAAGCCGTCAGCCGCGATCCCGCACCTCATCCACGGGCCTTCACCAGCCCGTGGATGAACGCGTACTGCACGGCGTGCGCCCGGTCGCGCAGATGCGCCTTCGCGAAGAGGTTGTTGATATGGGTCTTCACCGTGGCCTCGCTGACCACCAGGCGTTCGGCGATACCGCGGTTGGTCAGGCCCTCGCCGATGAGGGTGAGCACCTCGACCTCCCTGGGCGTGAGGTCCGGTGCGAGGCCGGCGATCGGCACCTCGGCCGGGGCCGCGCTCTTGACGGCGGCCGCGAGCAACCGCTCCTGGACCGCCGGGTCGAGGACGGCCTGCCCGGCCGCGGCGGCCCGCACCGCGCGGGCGATGTCCTGGCGGCCGGACTCCTTGGTCAGATAGCCGCGGGCCCCGGCACCGAGCGCGGCGAGGATGTACTGCTCGTCGGCCAGCGTGGTGAGCACCACCACCGCGACGTCGGGAAAGCGCTCGGTGACCAGCCGGGTGGCCTCGACGCCGTCCATCCGCGGCATGTTGAGGTCCATGAGGATCACGTCGGGGGCGTGCTCGTCCGCGGCCGCCACGGCCTCCGCGCCGTCCCGCGCCGTGGCCACGACCTCCAGGCCCGGCTGCAGGTCGAGCACCACCGCGAGCGCCTCGCGGATCGCGGTCTGGTCGTCGGCGACGACCACCCGCACCGTGCGCTCGCCGTCGGCCCCGAGAGCCTCCACCCCGTACCCCCTCGCGTCCCGCCGGTCCACGTCGTGCCCGTTCCCGGTGTGCCCGTCCGCCTCGCGCTCGCTCACGCCGGTATCACCACGCGCACCCGCCATCCTCCCGCGTCGTCGCCGTCCACGATCGGGCCGGCCGTCACCGTGCCTCCCACCAGTTCGACGCGCTCGCGCATCCCGACGAGTCCCATGCCGCTCCCGGCACCGGCCAGCGGCCGGGAGCCGTCCGGGGGCGCGGAGTTCACCACCTCGAAGGTGGTCTCCTCCGTGCCGTACCCCAGGCGCAGCCGGACCGGCGCGCCAGGTGCGTACTTGTGCGCGTTGGTCAGCGCCTCCTGGGCGCAGCGCACGATCACCTGGGCGGGCCGGACGGGCAGTTCGTGCGGCGATCCGTCGAGGGTCAGCGTACCGGTGCCCGGGCTGGAGCCGAGCATGGAGCGCAGCGTCTCCAGCAGCGGCAGCGCGTCCTCCCGCAGGTCGCGGACCGTGCGCTGGACCTCGGTCAGTCCGGCGCGGACCAGGCTCTGCGCCCGCTGGGCGGCCTGCCGGGCCTCGTCCACCGCGCCGGCCTCCAACAGCGCGTCGGTGACCTCCAGTTGCATGTTGACGCCGGCCAGCGAGTGGGCGAGCACGTCGTGCACGTCGCGGGCGATACGGGCGCGCTCGGCCAGCGCCTCGGCGCGGGCCTCGGAGCGCGAGGCCAGCTCCGCCTGCTCGGCGGCGGCCCGCGCCGAGCTGAGCGCGTCGGCCTGCGAACGGTTGGAGATGCCGACCAGCACGCTGATGCCGGTCAACGCGCCCAAGTACCACGACACATGGCCGTAGGCGCTGCCGATCGGGAAGAGCAGCACGCTCGCGCACAGCACGCTGGTGAGCACCGCGAAGGTCAGCGCCCGCTGCTGCGCGAGGCGGAACCCGGCGTGGCCGGCCGCGTAGAACGCGAACAGCGACGCCGCTCCGGAGTGGTCCTGGCTCATCAGGGCGGCCGCGCTGACCGCCGCGGCGCCCAGCACCGCCGTCTGCGGACCGGGCGGCAGCACTCCCACGGGGATCAACCGGGTGCACAGCAGCACCGAGTTCACGACGAGCAGGCACAGGACCGCGAGTCCGGTGCCGGACGTCCCGATCGGGTTCACCAGCACCGCGCACACCGCGATACCGGTGGCGGTGGTGAAGAACTGGAAGAGGTTGTTGTCCTCCGTGAACCAGCGGATCACGGCTCGAAGTCGATGCACTGGAGCTCTTTTCCCGTGGTCGGCCGGTCAGCCGGTAACGGTTCGGGGCGAAAACTACCAGCGCCCCCGCCCACCGCGACAACCGGAGGCGCCCCGCCTAGCGATCCCGCGACTCCCGGTGGGCCGGGCCGTGCCCGCCCTGGTCCTCCGCCCCCGCGGGCCGGGCGCGTGTCGCCCGGGACAGCACCACCAGCGACTCGGCCAGCACGCCGAGGCCGACCGCGAGCAGCACACCCTGGTCGGCGGCGCGCGCGGACGCGGCCGCCATCGCACGACCGGCCGACGACAGCGCCACCTGCAACGCCGCCCCCAGCAGCCACAGCAGCAGCGACCCGGCCCCGTACCGCATCGATCGCGCGCCGTCCCGTGTCCCCAGGCGTACGGTCAGGCCGCGGGCCAGCCCGACGGCCACGCCCAGCAGGCAGCTCGCCGCGATCAGGGCGACCGTCGCCCCGCCCGCCGGCCGGGCGTCGCGGACCGTGAACAGCCCCAGCACGCCGAGCACCACCGGCGCCGCCAGCACCGGCCCGGTCTCCAGGGCCTCCCCGATGATCCGGCGGGCGAGGACGTAGCCGACGCCGCTCACGAGGAGGACGATGTTCAGGGCACTCATCCCGCCCCTTTCCCACCACGTGCTTCCGCCGGCATTCCGCTGATACCGGCACGCTAAGGACCACCGCCGTTCCGTCGCTCCACCCCAGGGTGGAGATCCGGGTGGAGATCCACGTGGAAGGTCCAGGTGGAGGGTCCGCGCGGGGGCGGGGAGCGACCACGCCGTGACGTTTCTCGATCATCGGCGGATACTGGGGGTATGAACTGCCCGCCCGGACGAGTGGCCTCGACCCCGGGCTCCCGCGTACCGGGGGCGCGTCCCGCCCGCCGGCACCCGGTCGGCGAAAGCGCCGCGCCGCGCCCTCGCGCAGCACCGCGGGCCGCCGCCGTCGAGAACTCTGGACACAGCCTCTGACCTGCTACGACACAGGCGGTTGCCCTGGCTGCCGGCCTGGCGAGGAGATTCCCGTGAAGATGCTGATCAACGTACCGGAGAACGTGGTCCCGGACGCGCTGCGGGGCTTCGCGGCGGTGCACACCGATCTGACCGTCGACGTGGAGCGCCGGGTGATCGTCCGCCGCGGGGCGCCCTACGACGGGCAGGTCGGGCTGGTGTCGGGCGGCGGGTCGGGGCACGAACCGCTGCACGGCGGTTTCGTCGGGCGCGGCATGCTCACGGCCGCCTGCCCGGGCGAGGTCTTCACCTCTCCGGTGCCGGACCAGATGGTGCGGGCCGCGGCGGCGGTGGACAGCGGCGCGGGCGTGCTGTTCATCGTGAAGAACTACACCGGCGACGTGCTCAACTTCGACATGGCCGCCGAACTCGCCGAGGACGAGGGCGTCCAGGTGGCGAAGGTACTGGTCAACGACGACGTGGCGGTGACCGACAGCCTCTACACGGCCGGCCGGCGCGGCACCGGGGCCACCTTGTTCGTCGAGAAGCTGGCGGGCGCGGCGGCCGACGAGGGCGCGCCGCTGGACCGGGTCGCGGGCATCGCCCACCGGGTCAACGAGGTGTCCCGCAGCTTCGGGGTGGCGCTCAGCGCGTGCAGCACCCCCGCGAAGGGCGGCCCGACCTTCGACCTGCCCGAGGGCGAGCTGGAGCTGGGCGTCGGCATCCACGGCGAGCCGGGCCGGGAGCGCCGCGCCATGATGACCTCGGGCGAGATCGCGGACGTGGCGGTGGACGCCGTGGTCGAGGACCTGCACCCCGACGCGCCGGTGCTGCTGCTGGTCAACGGGATGGGCGCCACACCGCTGCTGGAGCTGTACGGCTTCGCGGCCGAGGTGCACCGGGTGCTGGCCGCCCGCAAGGTCTCGGTGGCCCGTACGCTCGTCGGCAACTACGTGACCTCGCTCGACATGGCGGGCGCCTCGGTGACGATCTGCCAGGCCGACGAGGAGCTGCTGCGGCTGTGGGACGCGCCCGTGTCGACCCCGGCGCTGCGCTGGGGCTGCTGACCGCGGTCCCCGGCCGCCGCCGGGTGTGCGGGCGCGCACCGCGCGCCGTGCCGCTTCGACCACCCGTGGAAAGGCACACCGTATGAACGCCGTCCCCGAACAGCCCGACCAGCCCGCCGACATAGACGCGGCCCTGCTGCTGCGATGGCTCGACACGGCGACGTCCGTGATCGAGCGGGAGGCCGCCCACCTCACCGAACTGGACTCCCCGATCGGCGACGCCGACCACGGCAACAACATGCGCCGCGGTTTCCTCGCCGCGCGCGCCGCACTTCAGCAGGAGCCGCCGGACACCCCCGGCGGGGTACTGGTCGCGGTGGGACGGCAACTGATCAGCACCGTCGGCGGCGCGTCGGGCCCGCTGTACGGCACGCTGCTGCGGCGCACGGGCAAGGCGCTCGGCGACGCGCCGGCGGTGACCGCGGCGGAACTGCGCGACGCGCTGAAGGCCGGGGTGGACGCCCTGGCGCAGCTCGGCGGCGCGGTGCCGGAGGACAAGACGATGGTGGACGCGCTGGTACCGGCGCTCGACGCGTTCACGGCGGCGCTCGACGCGGGCGAGGGCACCGCCGAAGCGCTGAGCGCCACGGCGCGGGCGGCGGGGGAAGGCGCCGCAGCAACGATTCCGCTGCGCGCCCGCAAGGGCCGGGCGAGTTATCTGGGCGACCGCAGCATCGGCCACCAGGACCCGGGCGCGACCTCCTCGGCCCTCCTGCTCACCGCGCTCGCCGACACCGCACGGGAGGCGTCCTCCTCATGACCGGCAGCACGGACAGCACCACCGGGGACCGTACGAAGGCGCTGGTCGGGATCGTGCTGGTCTCGCACAGCGCGGCGGCCGCGAACGCCGTCGCGGATCTGGCGTCCGCCCTCACCGGCGGCGACGAGGTGCCGCTGATGCCGGCCGGCGGCGGGCCCGACGGCGGCCTCGGCACCAGCTCCGACCTGATCTCCTCGGCCGCGCGCACGGTCGACCAGGGTGCGGGCGTGGCGGTGCTCGCCGACCTCGGCAGCGCGGTGCTGACGGTGAAGGCGCTGCTCGCCGACGACGAACTCCCGCCCGGCGCACGCCTGGTGGACGCCCCCTTCCTCGAAGGGGCGGTCGCCGCCGTCGTCACCGCGTCCACGGGCGCGGACATCGACGCGGTCGCGGCGGCAGCGGC
This sequence comes from Streptomyces sp. NBC_00448, assembly GCF_036014115.1. Lineage (NCBI taxonomy): Bacteria > Bacillati > Actinomycetota > Actinomycetes > Kitasatosporales > Streptomycetaceae > Streptomyces > Streptomyces sp. NBC_00448. Next base: position 8,733,705 of record NZ_CP107913.1, on the reverse strand, counting down.
GGAGGCGTACACCTACCGCAAGGTGTGATCTGCGCCGACCTGTTCGTCAGGGGGTCGGCGCCGGCCGAGCGCGACCGGGTACGCCGGCGGCCGGTCCTCCCGGGGATGGAGGCCCGGCCGCCGGACGTCAGCCGCGCGCCTGGCTGTCGATCGGGCCGCGCAGCCGCTCGGTGACCTCCCACAGCCGCTTCGCGGTCAGCGGGCTCATCGACTGGGCCGAGGAGGGGGTGGGGACGAACCGGTCGTAGTAGCGGCCGTTTTCCACCGCCGCGGCCGTCGCCAGCCGGACGATGGGCACGGCCCCCTGCGACGGGCGCATGAGCAGCACCCGTCCCACCTTGTTGAGCAGCCACATCGCCGGATTGCGCACCCCGCGCATCAACCGCGAGCGGACCACACCGGGATGTACCGCCACGATGCTGAACTGCGGGAACCTGCGGTGGAATTCGTAGGTGAACAGCAGGTTCTCCAGCTTGGTGCGGCTGTAGGTGAGGAACATGCTGTAGTGGCGCTCGCTCTGCAGGTCACCGAAGTCCACGTCGATCCCGCCGGCCCCGCTCATCGTCATCCGGTGGCCCTCGGAGTTGGTGTTGACGATCCGCCCGTCCCCGCGCGCCAGCAGCGGCAGCAGCAGCGCGGTCGTCGTGTACGGGGCCAGGTGGTGCACGGCGAAGTTCATCTCCAGCCCCTCGGAGGTCAGTTGACGGTGTCCGAGCATGACGCCGGCATTGTTGACCAGGGTGTCGACGGTGTCGGTGTGGGTGCGGATCTCCCGCACGACGGCCTCGATGCCGGCCCGCGTGGAGACGTCGCCCGCGATGAACACCGCCGGCGGGCGGGAGACACCGGCGGACCCGGCCCGGCGCAGCTCGGCGGCGAGCGCCTTGCCGCGCCCCTGGTCCCGGCCGACCACGATCAACCGGTGCCCCCCGGCGGAGAGTTGCCGGGCCGCCATCCGGCCGATGCCGGAGGTGGCACCGACCAGCACGATGGTGCGGGGCCGGTGGGAACCGCGCGCGCTCTTCGGAGTGCTCACTGTGCTCACTGTGCGGCGGGGACCTTGCCCAGGCCGGTCACGGACTTGATCAGCCGGTCGCGGGTCCGCAGCGGGAGACGGGACAGCAGGCCGAGGAGCCGCAGGTCGGGGCCCACGGTGTAGCGCGGTTTGGGCTTGCCGGTGGTCATCACCTTCGCGATGACGTCGGCGACCAGCGCCGGCGACGACAGCTTCAGACCGGCCATCCCGGCGAGCACGGCGCCCTGCTGGGCCTGGTAGAGCGCGAGCTGGTCCGGCGGCAGGGACGCGTTCGCCTTCTCGGCGACCTCCCCGGCCTTGGCGAAGATGGCGGTGTCCATCGCACCGGGCTCGACCACCACGACGGAGATCCCCCAGTGCGCGAGCTCCAGCCGCATGGCGTCGGAGAGCGAGGCGACCGCGGCCTTGCTGGCGGAGATCGGGCCGTAGAACGGGCCGGCCGCGCGGGCGGTGCCGGCCGTGATGTTCACCAGAGTGCCCTTGGCGGGCCGCAGGAAGGGCACGAACGCCTGGGTGACAAGCGCCGCACCGATCACGTTGACCTCGAACTGGCGGCGCAGGTCGGCCTCGGGGACCTGCTCCATCGGGCCCTGCACGATGATGCCGGCGTTGTTGACCACGCCGCGCAGGCTGTGGTCTCCCCGCGCGCGGATCTCCGCGGCGGCGGCGGCGATGGCGGCGCGGTCCGTCACGTCCATCGTGAGCGGGTGCACTCCGGCCAGGCCGTCCAGCGGTCCGGTCGCGCTGCGGGCCGCGGCGTAGACGCGAAATCCCTTGTCGACGAGGGCGCGGGTGGTCGCCACACCGATTCCCCCGCCGGCGCCGGTGACGAGTACCGCAGGTGGCTTGTCGTGGCTGGGCATGGGTGGCCTCTCGATATGGTTTTAGGGACATGTACACCTGGACATGTCCAATGTTAGTTACGGACCGGGTCGTGTCAAGATGAGTGAGGAAGCCGCCAGTACCTAGGAGTCGTCGATGTCGCTGCGCCATGGCCTGCTCGGATTGCTCGCGGAAGGTCCGGCCAGCGGATACGACCTCGCCCTCCGTTTCCAGGAGTCGCTGGGGTCGGTGTGGCCGGCCCAGCACCCGCGGATCTACGCCGAGCTCTCCCGGCTCGCCGAGGCCGGGCTGATCGAGGTGGACAGCCACGGGCCGCGCCGCAGGAAGGCGTACCGGATCACCGACGCCGGTCTCACGGAGGTGCGGCGCTGGCTGTCCGAGGAGGAGGCCGACCACACGTTCCGGATGGAGACGCTGCTGCGGGCGTACTTCTTCTGGCTGATGGACCCCGACAGCCTGCGGGCCCACCTGGAACGCGAGCACCGCTTCTACTCCGAGACCGCGACGACGCTGCGGGCCTACGCCGAGGCCAAGGACCGCGGCGAGTGGGGCGACAGCCCGCGCACCCGGGCCATGCGGATCGCGATCGAGGCGGGCCTGCGGATCAACGAGGCGCTGGCGGAGTGGGCCGACTGGGCGCAGCGGGCCGACCTGATGTCGGCGGAGGACTTCGGCAAGGGGTCAGCGGCGACAGGGGCACCGGCGAAGGGGTCGGCGGCGAACGGCGACGCGGGCACGGAAGGTTCGGCGGGCACGGAAGGTTCGGAGCACCCGCACGACACCCCGGCGCCGTAGGGGCGGTGGGTGCGGCTCCCTCCGCGGAGGAAGCCGCACCCACCACAGGCACGGGCGGTTACGGTCGGTCAGCGGCCGTAGGTCAGCAGGTGGCGGACCATCCGGCAGGTGATGTCGGACGGCGGGTGCACGCCTATCCGCTCGGCGGTGCGGCGAATCCGTCCGTTCCCGGCCTGAGCCGCTTCGTAGACCCCCGAGTCGAGCAGGGCGATGGTCAGGCGCATGGTCTTCAGGCGGCGGTTGTGGGCGACGTACCACTCGCGGGGCAGGCCCGCGGGCAGCGGCTTCTTCGGCAGTGCGACGACGGGCGCGGATGTGTGTCGGCGTGTATCCAGGGGCAGTACGGCAGCGGCCATCGGCTTCCTCCTGAGGCGTCGGCCAACCCTCTCGAACACTGTCGATTTTACCGCCAAGCACTGACAAAGCGGCCTGGCCAGGAGGGGGTTGGCCCGACCCGGCCGACATGTCCGCGCCGGCCGCGGGCCGATGGTCGTACCGGGGTCACGGAGCCCGGTGGCCGTCCCCGTCGAGCGCGGGTGCGGGCGCGGGGGCGGGCGCGGGCGCGAACCACGTCGGCTCCTCGCGCAGCGCCGACTCGATCCGGCCGCGGGCGATCGGCCCGAGCGGGGGCAGCTCGTCCAGCGCGAACCACCGCACGTCCAGCGACTCGTCGTCGTTGACCCGGGCCTCGCCGCCGACCGCCCGGCAGCGCAGCACGATGTCGATGTACTGGGCGTGGTCGCCGTTGTCGTACACCACCGGCTCGTTGGTGAAGACGCTGAGCACCCGCTCCACCACCGCGGACACCCCGGTCTCCTCCTGGATCTCCCGCACCGCGCTCTCGGCGGGCTGCTCGCCGGGGTCGGGGATGCCGCTGATCAGCGCCCAACGGCCGGTGTCCGTACGGCGGTTGAGCAGCACCCTGCCGCGGTCGTCGAAGACCACCATGACCACGCCGGGCAGCAGGAGGAGAACGTTCCCCGCCTTTTCGCGGATGTCCTGGATGAATTGGGGAGTCGCCATGCCCCGAGCCTACGAGATGAAAGGTGAACGCCACATCAGCACCAGGTTTCACAAGCTCGACGAGCTTCCTGTGCGACATATCCACAGGGTGGGCCCTCACCCGTTACGGTGATCCGGACAACAGCGCCCACGCGGGGAACGCGGGCACGGGGTACCCCGTCGCGCCCGGGTGGTGGCGGCAGGGGGTCGGGGATGGACACGACGGCCGGTGGCGCGCCGGAAGCGGCGCGCGGGGCCCGCGCGGCGGCGGAGGCCGGCCCGCGCCGCGCCGGTTCGCCCGAGGACGGCCGGGCGGCCGACGGTACGCCCGAGGACGACCCGGACGGGAGCGCGAGCGGCAGCACGGCCGCGGACGGCACCGGCTCCGCCCTGTTCCCCGACCTCGGCGACACGGGTGACACCGGCGGCATCGACGACATCGGTGACATCGCCGGGTCCCCGCCGCAGCCGGTCCGGCCGGCGCGGCCGCCGTCCGGCGGCGGGGCGGTCGACGCGGCGGGGATGGTCGTCCTGGCCTGCTGCGCGGTGTGGGTGATGGTCTGCGCCGGCGGCCGCGAGGCCAGGCCGGAGGGCGCGCTGCTGGCGCTGCTCGCGGTCACCGCCGGATACGCCGCGGGCCGGGTGCTCGGGGCGATGCTGCCGACGCTGACCCTCACCGTCGGCGCGGTGACCGTGCTGGCGCTGGTGCTGGGCCCGGCGCACCGGCTGTCCGGCGGCGCGAGCGCGCCGCCGCTGGGCTACCCCAACGCGGACGCGGCGCTGCTCGTCCTGGCCGCCGGGGCGGCGTGCTGCGCGGCGTGGGGCGTCCCCGACACGGTGTGGCGCGTCCCGTCGGTGGTGTGGCAGGCGCTGCTGCGGCTGCTGGCGCTGGCGGCCGCGGTGGCGGCGCTGGTGCTGGGGTCGTCGGCGGGCTTCACGGCGGGCGTGGCGGTCGTGCTGTGCTCGCTGGCCGCGGCCCGGATGCGGCACCGGCTGATCGGCCTGGTCGGGCTCGCGCTGGCCGCGGCGCTGGCGGTCGGCGGAAGCTACGCGGTCGCGGTCGACGCGGCGCCCGGCGGGCTGTCCGAGTCGCTGACCGGACAGCTCACCCAGCCGCGCGTCGCGCTGTGGCACGAGGCCGTGCACCTCGCCGGACGCCATCCGCTGCGCGGCGTCGGGCCGGGACGCTTCGCCGAGGAGAGCACACCGCTGCCCTCCGACACGCCCACCGCCGAGACCCCGCAGTCCGCGCCGTTCCAACTCGCCGCGGAGCAGGGAGTGCCGGGGGTGGCGCTGCTCGGCGGCGCCTACCTGTGGACGCTGTGCGCGCTGTGGCGCTCCCCGCGGTCGACGCCCGCGGTGCTGACCGCGGCCGCGACGCTGACCGGGCTCGGGCTGCTCGCGGCCGTGGACCACGTGCTCAGCTACACCGCGGTCACGGCCGCGGCGGGGCTGCTGGCGGGGCTGGCCACCTCGCGGCCGCTCCCGGCCCAGGCACCGGCGCCCGCACCGAAGCCCAGCCCGAAGTCCGGCCCGAAGCCCAGCCGGAAGCAGCCCATGCAGAAGCCCGCCCCGCGTCCTGCCGCGGAACGGGCTTCCCTGCCGGCTTCCGGGTCGGCGCCGGACCGTTGACGATCGGGGTGCCGAGGCGCCGCTCCGGGCTCAACGGGCGGCGGTGGGGCCCTGCGGATCGCGCGGCGCGGCGGACAGGCCGAGCATCTCGCGGATGGCGCGCACCGCGCCTTCCGCGTCGTCGACGGTGACGGTGAACCACCTACCGCCGCCGAGGTCGATCACGATGCCGGGCCCGCGGCGCACCACCACGGCGGTGCCCTTCTCCGGCCGCCAGCGGTAGCCCCAGCCGCCCCAGGCGCGCGGGCTGATCACCGGGGCCAGCCGGGCGCCGCTGACCTCGCCCATCGGGATACGGCGGCGCGGCACCCCGATGTGGCCGCAGCGCACCTGCACCGCGTCACGGTCGACGCGCACATGAACGTGGGTGAAGGCCACGGTGCCGAACAGGACGAGCAGTCCCACGGCGAGGCATCCCACCACCGACATCACGAGCGGGACGAGGCTCGCGGTGGGGCCTGGGCCCTCCACCGCGAGCGAGATGCCGAGCGCCACACAGGCGGCGCCCACGGCAGCGGGAACCCACTGCATACGGTTGCTGGCCCGGCCCGTCCACACCTGGGACGCGCCGGTCTCCGGCCGGGGAGCGTGCGTCATGCCCCGAAGCGTACCCATCCGCGGGGCGCGCGGCATCGTGCCGGGGTCAAGCCGTGGCGGGCGTCACGGCGAGTCCCGCGCTCTGCGGGTAGGTGAGGGCGGCGGCCGGGAGGGGGGCCGAGCGGCCGCTGAGGATCACCTCGACGGTGCCGCCGCCCGGGGTGTCGGCCACCCTGCGCAGGGCCTGGGCCGCCACGGCGTCCGCGGAGCCGTACAGTTCGGCGCCGGGCACGGCGGCGGAGATGCGGTCGACGACCAGTTCGTAATGGGTGCATCCCAGGACGACGGCACTTACACCCGATGGAGTGAGGGCCGCCGCGGCGGCGACCGCCGCGTCGATGGCGTCAGTGTCGGCGTTCTGCACGGCGTCGGCCAGTCCCGGACAGGGCACTTCGGTGATCCGCGCGCCGTTGCCGAACTCGGCGATCAGGCCGCGCTGATAGCTGCTGCCCGTCGTCGAGGGGGTGGCCCAGATCGCCACGGCGCGGTGGGCCGCCGCCGCGGGCTTGATCGCCGGCACGGTGCCCACGATCGGCAGCCCCGGCTCGAACGCCGCCCGCAGCGCGGGCAGCGCGTGCACCGACGCGGTGTTGCACGCCACGATCAGCCCGTCCAGCCCGTGCGCCGCCGCGGCCCGCGCGCACTCCAGCGCCCGCGCCGCCACGTCGTCCACCGACCTCGGCCCCCACGGCATGCCCTCCGGGTCCGACGCGAGCACCAGGTCCGCGTCCGCCCGCACCCGCCGCACCGCCGCGGCGGCGGCCAGCAGCCCGATTCCCGAATCCACCAACCCGATCTTCACGCCGCCACTTTAGTTCCCCCGGGCCCGGGGCGCCGTGCCCCCCGGGCCCGCCCGGATCTGCTCGTCGCGCAGTTCCCCCGCGCCCCTTACGTACGACGGGCTCACCCTCTTTGCGGGCAGAGCCGCACGAATGAGGGGCGCGTGGGGGTACTCCCCCTGGCTCCGCCGGGGGCACCCCCACCCAGGCGAAGCTCTGGGGGAGAACGGCGCGAGCAGCCAACCACCGACAGGTGGTCCCGGAACCGACGGAACTCGGCAGGGCGGGCGGGTCGGCGCGGCGCCGTACGGCACACTGCGGGGGTGAGCGTGATGACCGGGGTCGCAGGGGTGTCGTTGGTGGCGTGGGCGTGGTTGCTGGTGGGGCAGGGAGGGTTCTGGCGGACGGACGTGCGGCTGCCGCGGGGCGGCGGGGGCGAAGCGGTGAAGGCGTGGCCGGACGTGGCGGTGGTGGTGCCCGCGCGCGACGAGGCCGAGGTGATCGGGCGGAGCCTGGCCTCGCTGCTGGCGCAGGAGTACCCGGGCCGGGCCGAGGTCTTCCTCGTGGACGACGGAAGCACGGACGGGACCGGCGAGCTGGCACGGGAGTTGGGCGAGCGACCGGGCTCGCTGCCGCTGACCGTGACCTCGCCGGGCGAGCCGCCCCAGGGGTGGACCGGCAAGCTGTGGGCGGTCCGGCACGGGATGGCGCTGGCCCGGGAGCGTACGGGCGCGGAGTACTTCCTGCTGACGGACGCGGACATCGCGCACCGCGAGGGCAGCCTGCGGGCCCTGGTGGAGGCCGCGGTCGGCAACGACCTGGACATGGTCTCGCAGATGGCCCGGCTGCGGGTGGAGACCGGCTGGGAGCGGCTGATCGTCCCGGCGTTCGTGTACTTCTTCGCGCAGCTCTACCCGTTCCGCTGGATCAACCGCCCGGGCGGCCGTACGGCGGCCGCGGCCGGCGGGTGCGTGCTGCTGCGGGCGTCCGCGGCGGAGGCCGCCGACGTGCCGGACGCGATCCGGCAGTCGGTGATCGACGACGTGGCGCTGGCCCGGGCGGTGAAGCGTTCGGGCGGCCGGATCTGGCTGGGGCTGGCCGAACGCGTCGACAGCGTGCGCCCGTACCCGGATCTGGCCGAGCTGTGGCGGATGGTGGCGCGCAGCGCGTACGCCCAGTTGCGGCACAACCCGCTGGTGCTGCTGGGCACGGTGCTGGGGCTCGCGCTGATCTACCTGGTTCCGCCGGTCGCGGCGATCGGCGGGGCGCTCGCGGGCGCGTGGCCGCTGTGCGTGATGGGCGCGGCGGCATGGGCGGTGATGGCGGGGACGTACCTGCCGATGCTGCGGTACTACGGGCAGCCGTGGGCGCTGGCCCCGCTGCTGCCGTACACCGCGGCGCTGTACCTGCTGATGACGGTGGACTCGGCGGTGGAGCACTACCGCGGCCGGGGCGCGGCGTGGAAGGGCCGCACCTACGCGAAGCCCGACGCGACGGTGTGATCCGCGGCGTCCCCCGGGCTCAGCCGGGCCCGGGGGTCCAGCGCAGACCCCACCCGTAGGCGTAGTCGACCATCCGCTGCGGGCTCAGGCCGGCGCGGGGCGCGAGGTAGCGGGCCTCGCGGCGGACGAGCAGGTGCGGGCCGTCGCGGACGAGCAGGGCGAGCGCGCAGGCGGTGGCGGGCGCGGTGCAGGGGCCGAGCGGGACACGGATGCCGGCGCCGTGTCCGGAGTCCAGGATCAGGGAACCGTTCAGGCCGCGCAGGTCGTGGTCACCGGTGTGGGCACTGACGAAGAGCAGGACGCGGCGGAAGGCGGCGCCGTGGTCGAGGTCGAAGGCGACGTGGTCGCCGTGGTGCCGGTCGGTGCCGAGCCGCAGGTACGGCGGCCGGTCCAGGGCGCCGTGGCCGCCGCCGAGGGCCTGGACGACCCCGCGGCTGCCGTCGGTGAGTTCGAACAGGGCGCACAGGTCGATGCCGGCCGGGACCGGGGTGCCCGGGGCCGCGGGCTGCCAGGCGGGGGTGGCGCGCAGGGTGCCGCGGGTGGCGCCCTGGAGGGTGAGCGACGCGGTGGGCGCGTCCTCGGTGAGCGTCACGGCGGTGGGGCGGGCGTCCGCGGGGCACAGAAGGGCACGGAAGTGCCAGCGGTCGTCGTAGTGGCAGCACTCCCCCACCACGTAGTCGCCGCGCACGCCGGTGTCGGCATCGGTGCCGGTGGGGGCCGCGCACTCCATGTCGGCGAGCCCGATGGCGGGTTCGGCGCCCGGGACGCCGACGGCGAGCAGCCGTATCCGGCCCGCGGCGGGTGCCCGGCCGGGTGCGCGCAGCACGATCCGCACCGTCTGCCCGGGCTCGGCGAGTATCGCGAGGTCCACCGAAAGGATGGTGCCGCGGTCCGCCACGGTGACGCCGGGTCCGGTCTCCCCGGGGGACGGCGGGGCCGTCGGGTCCAGCCGGTCCGGCGAGGACGACGGCGCACCGGAGCGCACCGGCGGCAGCACCCCGAGCACACCCGGCCCGCCGCCGGACCGACCGCCGGGCCCGCCCGATCCGCCCGCGCCGGTCCCCCCGCGGTCCCCGCCGGCCCCCGGTTCGTACCGGAACCGTAGGACCGCCCCCGCCGGAAGCTCCACGCTCTCCCCTGCGCGCAGCGTCATTGACACCCTCTCAGCGCCCTCGTCCACGGCGTGCCGACCCCCGGGTTACGCACATGACACGCGCCTTTTACCTGATCACATCCTGAGATGGTGACCGTTTTTCGGGGGTTCGCTCATATTGGTGACCTGAGGTCACTCCCTGCACGCAAAACAACCATCCAATCGGTCTCCCCAACGACCACATCGTGGGCTTAACTTATGGCTCATGACCACCCCCCGCGGTTCGTACGGTGGCGGCTACGGCAGCTACTACCCTTCGTCTGCGTCCTTCCCGGACACCCCGATCTACGACAGCCTCGTGGCCGAGCGCGGCACCCCGCAGATCGCCCCCATCCGCGTGCCCGCGCCGTACCCCTCGTACGAGTCCGGCGGCTACAACTCCTTTGGCAGCAGCGGGAATCTGCCCGCACTGCCGGCCGCGCTCCCCGCGCTGCCGGCCGGTCCTTCGGCGCCGATGGGACAGATGGGCCAGCAGCACCAGCCGCAGCCCCAGCCGATGCAGAACGGCTACCAGGGCGGCGGCTACCAGCCGCAGCCCGCGCCCTACGTCCCGCAGCAGGCCGCGGCGCCGCGCCAGGGGTACGGCAACGGGTACAACACCAACGGCGCCGGCTACCCTGCGCAGCCGCCGCAGCCGTCTCCCTCCGGGTACCAGACGGCCCGCCCCGCGCCGCCGCGGCCGATGACGCCGCGGCAGGGGCCCGCCGGGCACCCCGAGGAGAACTACCAGCGCCGCAACCTCGGTCTCGGGGTCCCGCCGGCGCAGCCTGGAGGCGGGTACTACCAGGGCTGACCTCCCGACGAGCGGCGCCCGGCCCGGTGGCACGATGGTCATATGACCATGCCCGAAGTCAGCGCGCTGCACGTCTATCCGGTCAAGTCGCTGCGTGCGACCAGCACGCCAGCAGCGGTCGTGGAGCCGTGGGGGCTCGCGGGGGACCGCCGCTGGATGCTGGTCGACGCCGGCACCGGCAAGGCCGTCACGCAGCGCGAGGACGCGCGGCTGGCGCTGATCGGCGCCGTGCTCGACGAGCACGGCGGGCTGCGGCTGACCGCGCCCGGCCGGCGGCCGCTCGACGTCGCGGTGCCGCCGCCCGGGCCGCTGGAGACCGTCCGGATCTTCTCCGGCACGCTCGAAGTACGGCCCGCCGACGAGGCCGCGAGCGCGTGGTGCAGCGCCTACCTCGGCATGCCGGTACGGCTGGTCCACCTCGACCGGCCCGAGTCGCGCAGGCCGATCGACCCCGAGTACGCGCGGCCGGGCGAGACGGTCAGCCTCGCCGACGGCTTCCCGCTGCTGGTCACCACCACCGCGTCGCTCGACGCGCTCAACAAGCTGATCGCCGCCGGCGACCGTGCGGACGAGGGCCCGCTGCCCATGAACCGGTTCCGCCCGAACGCCGTCGTGGTCGGCACCGAGGCATGGGCCGAGGACGGCTGGCGACGGGTGCGGATCGGCGAGGTGGTCTTCCGGGTGCCCAAGCCCTGCGGGCGGTGCGTGATCACCACGACCGACCAGCGCACCGGCGTACGCGGTCGGGAGCCGCTGCGCACCCTGGGCCGGCACCGCAACATCAACAGTCAGCTCGTTTTCGGCCAGAATCTCGTGCCCGAGACATCAGGAACCCTGCACGTCGGCGATCCGTTGACGGTGGTGGAGTGACGTTTCCACGCACCCCGTCCGCGCCCCGGCGGACGGAGCAGGCATGAACCGCGCCGGTTGCGGTAGGTAGTTGATGGGTGTGAAGGGGGTGGCCGTCGATGAGGGGTCGCACGAGAGTCACCAGGCGGGGCTGGCGCTGGCGGCGCAATCCGCTGCGCCGGCGCACGGACGTGGTGGAGACGTGGCTCGCGCTGCTCTTCGCCGTCCTGCTCTGCGCGTCGCCGCTGTTCGGCTGGTGGGCGGATCGGTCGGTCGGCCGCGCCCTGCGGCATGAAGTGGCCACCGAGCACTCCGAGCGGAGCCTGGTGACGGCGTCGCTGGCCCGCTCCAAACCGTCCGGTTCCGAGACGCACCCCGCCGAGCAGCTGCGCTGGACCGGACCCGACGGCACGTCGCACACCGCCTCCGTCTCCTCCGATGTCGAGGTGGTGCAGCAGGGCCGGATCAGGATCTGGACCGACCACAAGGGCCGGCTGGTACCGCCGCCGCTGGACTCCGCCACGGCGGCCACCCACGCGGTGCTGGCCGGCGTCGCGGCCGGATCGGCCGTGGTCGGACTGCTGGTGATATCCCGCCAGTTGCTGATGTGGCGTCTGATGCTGCGCCGGCTGGACTCCTGGGAGCGCGAATGGGCCCGGGTGGGCCAGGATTGGGGCCGCGCGGGCGCCGGCGGCTGACCGTCCGGCGGCTCCTTCTGGCGTCCGGCGGCCCGCCGCGCGTCACCAGCATGCCTCCGCTCGCGCTACGGTTGATCCCCGGTCGGCCGACGCAAGAGGTGGGGGCTGAGCAGCCCGATGGCACATGGCGTGGTGCAGGTGACCAATCCGAGCAGTTCTCGGTGGCGCCGCCGCACAGGTGAGTACGAGACCCTCGCCGCCGCGCTGGAAGCGGCGAGTGACGGCGACGTGCTCTCGGTGGGTCCCGGTACCTACCGGGAGAACCTGCTGGTGGACAGCGCGGTGACGCTGCGCTGCGCGGACGGACCCGGCACCGTGCGGCTCGCGCCGGCCTCGGGGGTCGCGCTGACCCTGCGCGGCGCCGCCGTCGTGCAGGACCTGCTGGTCGAGTGCCAGGACGTCACCTCGGCCGCGCTGCTGGTCGAGGCGGGTGCCCCGGAGCTGTCGGGGGTGCGGATCAGCACCCGCTCGGCGGTCGGCCTGGAGGTGCGCGACGGCGCCCGGCCGACGGTACGCCGCTGCACCGTGGACAACCCGGCCGGTCTCGGCGTGAGCGTCCTGGACGGTGCGGGCGGCCTGTTCGAGGAGTGCGAGGTGATCGCCGCCGGGCAGAACGGCTTCGCGGTCCGCGGCGGCGCGTCCCCCCGGCTGGAGCGCTGCCGTATCCACCACGCCTCCGGCGCGGGGGTGTCGGTCACCGGTGAGGGCAGCTCGCTGGAGGCGGTGAGCTGCGAGGTGTTCGAAGTACGCGGCACCGGCGTGCAGTTGTCCGCGCGCGGTAGCGGGCAGTTCACCGACTGCCAGGTGCACCGCACCACGGGCGACGGCATCACCCTCGACACCGACGCGGTGCTCGCGATGGCCGACTGCGACCTCCACGACATCCCGGAGAACGCCGTCGACCTGCGGGCCCGTTCGGTGCTGACGCTCACCCGCTGCACGGTGCGCGGCTTCGGCCGCAACGGCCTGTCGGTGTGGGACCCGGGCACCCGCGTGGACGCCAACCAGTGCGAGATACACGACAGCACCGGCGACTATCCGGCGGTGTGGGTGAGCGACGGCGCGGTGGCCATACTGGACTCCTGCCGCGTGCACGACGTGCCGGACGCGCTGTTCGTGCTGGACCGCGGTTCGCGCGCGGACGTGGTGGACAGCGACTTCGCGCAGATCCGGAACACCGCGGTGTCGGTGAGCGACGGCGCCAGCGTGCAGCTGGACGACTGCCGGATCAAGGAGGCGGCCACCGGTGCGTGGTTCCGCGACCACGGCAGCGGCGGCACCCTCTCCCAGGTCACCATCGACGACACCGCGACCGGCGTGATCGTCACCAAGGGCGCCGACCCGGCGCTGGAGCGCTGCACGGTCACGAACCCCGCCGAGGCGGGCGTGTACGTGTCGGCGGGCGGCCGCGGCACGTTCAACGGGTGCCGGGTGATCGGCAGTCGGGGCTTCGGCTTCCATGTCATCGACGGCTGCCGGTCCCACCTGACCCGCTGCCGCACCGAGCGGTGCGCCCGCGGCGGCTACGAGTTCTCCGAGCCGGGCCCGGTCACCGAGGACTGCACCAGCGACCGGGCCGCCACCGACGACATGCCCGAGCCGGTGCCGACCGCGACCGGCGGCGTGCTGGGCACGGCGGCCCCGGCCGGCACCTCCGCCGCCCCCGGCACGCCCGCCCGGCAGCAGAGCCCCGGCACGCAGTCGTACGGCCTGCTGGGCGGCGTCCCCGCGCAGCGGCCGGCCGAGCAGCAGCAGGAGCCGCAGGTGCGGGTGACCGCGCGGGAGAGCGACGCCGTCCTCGGCGACCTGGACGCGCTGGTCGGCCTGGACGGCGTCAAGCGCGAGGTGCGCACCCTGATAGACCTGATCTCGGTCGGCCGGCGCCGTGAGAAGGCCGGGCTCAAGGCTCCCTCGCCCCGCCGCCACCTGGTCTTCACCGGCTCCCCCGGCACCGGCAAGACCACCGTGGCGCGGCTGTACGGCGAGATCCTGGCCTCGCTCGGCGTACTGGAGCGCGGGCACCTGGTCGAGGTCTCCCGCGTCGACCTGGTCGGCGAGCACATCGGCTCGACCGCGATCCGCACCCAGGAGGCGTTCGACCGGGCGCGCGGCGGAGTGCTCTTCATCGACGAGGCGTACGCCCTCGCGCCGGAGGACGCCGGCCGCGACTTCGGGCGCGAGGCGATCGACACGCTGGTCAAGCTCATGGAGGACCACCGCGAGGCGGTCGTGGTGATCGTGGCCGGCTACACCGCCGAGATGGAGCGGTTCCTCGCCTCCAACCCCGGTGTGGCGTCCCGCTTCTCACGCACCATCACCTTCGGCGACTACACCCCGGGGGAGCTCCTCCAGATCGTCGAGGCGCAGGCCACCGAGCACGAGTACCGGCTCGGCGACGACGCCGCCGACGCCCTCATGAAGTACTTCACCGCGATCCCGAAGGGCCCCGCGTTCGGCAACGGCCGCACCGCGAGGCAGACCTTCGAGGGCATGGTCGAACGGCACGCGGTCCGCATGGCCCACGTCGAGGAACCGACCCACGACGAACTCCAGCTCCTCTACCCGGAGGACCTGCCCAACCTCAACTAGCGGCTGCCCGCGTTCGGGGGCTTCTCGGGGGAAGTGCCACACGGACACAGGACCGCGGGAAGCGGCGCGGGCGACCCACCACCGCGGGGTGATCGCGAAACCGACGGTACGGACCACCCCGGGGGGTCAGGGGCGCCTAAGATAAGCGGTCGGTGTAGTTGGACAACGACACGGACGGGACGGGGTCACGGGTGAGCGACAACCAGAACCTCCTCGCGGAGCAGCGGCGGGCCCTGATCCTGGACGAGGTCCGACGGCGCGGCGGGGTGCGGGTCAACGAGCTGACCCGGCGGCTGAACGTCTCCGACATGACCGTCCGCCGCGATCTCGACGCGCTGGCGCGGCAGGGCGTGGTGGAGAAGGTGCACGGCGGCGCGGTGCCGGTGGTCGAGCCGAGCAGCCACGAACCGGGGTTCGAGGCGAAGTCGGGCCTGGAGCTGGGCGCGAAGGAGGCGATCGCGCGGGAGGCCGCCGCCCTGGTCCCGCCGGGCGCGGCCATCGCGCTGGCCGGCGGCACCACCGCGTACGCGCTGGCCCAGCAACTGCTGGAGGTGCCGGACCTGACCGTGGTGACCAACTCGGTGCGGGTCGCGGACGTCTTCCAGTCCGGTCAGCGGCTGGCCGGCGGCACGCACGGCTCGGCCGCGGCCACCGTGGTGATCACCGGCGGTATGCGCACGCTGTCCGAGACGTTGGTCGGGCCGGTCGCGGACCGGGCGATCCAGTCGCTCCACTTCGACCTGCTCTTCCTGGGCGTGCACGGCATCTCGGTGGAGGCGGGCCTGTCCACGCCGAACCTCGCGGAGGCCGAGACCAACCGCCAGTTCGTCCGCTCGGCACGGCGGGTGGTGGTGATCGCCGACCACACCAAGTGGGGCACGGTCGGGCTGAGTTCGTTCGCCACCCTGGAGGACGTGGACACGCTGGTCACCGACGCGGGCATCCCTGAGGTGCTGCGCGAGGAGATCGCCGAGCACCTGTCGGACCTGATCGTCGCGGGCGACCCCGCGTCCCCCACCCTGACCTGACCGCCGCGGCGTCCCGCAGCCGCAGCCGCCGGCGCCGCCCCCGGCGGGGAATCAGCCCTTGCCGGTGACCAGGGACCAGGCGTGGCTGGGCGAGAGGACGATCAGCAGGATCACCACGAGCAGGACGACCGCGACCATCCCGCGCAGCCGGCCGCGGCGCAGCCTGCGCCGGTCGCTCTCGTCGGTGCGGCCGGTGCGGCCGGTGCGCCAGGAGGTGTCGTCGGGTATCGGGGAGGCCGGCACGGAGGCGCCACCGCGCCTGCCGCGACGCCGTTTGCTGCCCGGTGCCGCGGCGGCGCGCGCTTCCTGCTCCCGCAGCCGCCGGGCGACGATCCGGGCGCGCGCGGACGGCTCCTTGGGCGCGGAGGCGCGGATGTCGCGCTCGTTGTCGGAGAGGAACTGTTCCCACACCTCGTCCGGGATGGACGACTCCCCTTCCGGGGTGGGCGCGGAGTCTGTGGTCATCGGGCAGGCTCTCATCTCGTCCAGGACGGCCGGGGGTGAAGAGTCGTGCTCGGTGCCCCCCCAGGCGGTACGGCTTCGACCCACCAATATACGTTCGCCGGGCGCCCGGCGGCGTGGCTCCCCCGGCTTCCCGGAAAAAGCCGGTCATCGCCGGCCCGGCGCCGCTCGCCCTCCGGGCACCGCTCAGCGGTACTCAGCGGTACTCGGCCAGCCGGGGCCGGACCGCCAGCAGGGCCAGCAGCGCGGCGGCGCCCAGCGCCCCGGAGGGCAGTGCGGGCCAACCGGCCAGATTGCCCCGGGCGTCGGCGGCGTGCGCGGCGAAGTCGTCGAGCTGCTGCCCGGCGAGGTCGTCCAGGGTGGTCGCGAAGTCCCAGAAGTCGAAGGCGATGTCCCCGCGCCCGACCGTGGTGAGCAGCACGGCCGCCTGGTCGGTCTTCCCGTCGTTCGTCAGGCGGCGCAGCGTGGTGTCGTCGGCGCGGAACCGGTGGTAGCGGGTGAGCACGTCCTCGTACGCGGGGCGTTCGCGCGCGGTGGCGTAGCCGGCGGGCGTCAGCAGGGTGTCGAGGCGCTTGGTCAGCGTGGTGAACAGGGTCGCGTCGCTCCGCCCGAGGTCGTCGCCCTGCACGAACCAGCGGCTCTCGGCGGCCGCGGCCTGCGCGGCCACGGCGCTCGCCTCGGCCAGCCGCGACCAGGGCCGCAGCCCCTGGCGGTCGGCGGCGGCGGCGCCGCTCGCGCAGGAGGTCAGGGCGAGCACGCCGGCCAGGCACACCGCGAGCACCGCGGCGGTGGCGGCCACCAGCGGCGGGTTGAACAACCGCCGGTAGTCGCGGGCCAGTTCGCGCTGCCACCACAGCAGGAGCAGCAGCGTGGCCAGGCCGACCAGGCCCACCACGAGCGCCCAGCGCCGGGTGTCCGCGCGCACCCGGGCGGTGTCGTGGTCGGCCTGCAGCTGGTAATCCGCCGCGAGCCTGTCGGCGGTCGGCAGCAGCGTCCGGGTCATCACGGCCGCGGCCTGCGCGTTCATGGCGACGGTGACCGCCGGCGGGTGACCGGCGAGCCGGTCGGGCGCCTGCTCGTCGACGTAGGACGCGCGGCCGCTCAGGTCGTCGTAGTGGCCCAGGCCGTCGAGGAGTTCGCCCACCAGGTCGCCGTGCGCGCCGTCGCCGCTGAGCCGTCGCAGCGCGTCGCTGACCTGGGCGCGCCGCTGCTGCGCGGTGATCAGGGCTTCGAGCTGGTTGCCGACGTACGTGCCGCTGCCGTCGGCCGACATGCCCGGCGCGAGGGTGTCGGCGTGCTGGGCGTCGAGGTCGGCCAACGCGAACCTCAACTGGGCGGCGACGGCGGCCCGGCCGGAGACGGTGGTGCGCAGCCGCGCGGTGTCGCCGCGTACGGTCACCGCGCCGATCACGGCGGTGGCGCACAACGCGGCGAGCAGCAGCAGCGCCAGGGCGGCGCGGGCGCCCAGCCGACGCGGCCCGTTCAGCCGCAGCCGCACCCGCCGCCGCGCACGGTGGGGCTCGGGCGGGGCAGCGGGCGGCTCGGACCGCGCCTCGGACCCGGCCGGATCGGCGGCCCTCCGGCTCGTCAACTGCGACGTGGTCATACGGTGACGCTAGGTGCGGGCGGCGAAACCCCGGTGGCCCCGGGGCATCCGTAGCGTGTCCTGGCTGTAACGGAACCGAACCGGCCCTGGGAGAAGGGTTGTCGGCGGTTCGGCGGGCTACGGTGGCGCCGTCAGCGGGTGTCCCCGTCGTCGGTGCCGCGGGAGGTCGTACCGGGTGCGGGAGAGGCGGGGGCGACGGGCGGCGGCGTGGGGGTCGCGGAGGATACGGAGGGCGCGGGCGGCTCGGGGGACGCGGGCGGCCCGGTGTGCCACAGCGGGTGCTCCCGGCGCGCCCACCAGTGCGAGACCCGGCCGGTGCGCAGGCCGCGACGGGCTTCCGGGTCGCTGCCGGCCAGCCACACGTGCCCGGTGATGACGGCGGCGACCAGCAGCGCGAGCCAGTCGTGGACGAAGGTGGCGCCGGTCCGCCACAGCAGCGGGGTGAGCCGCGGGAACCACATGATCAGGCCGGTGCCCATCATGATCAGGATCGCGCCGACCGCGAACGCGGCGTAGAGCTTCTGACCGGCGTTGAACTTGCCCGCGTACCGCGAGTCGCGCCGGCGCCTGCGGGCGGCGATGCGCAGCCACGTCCAGTCGTGCGGGAAGAACCGGCCCAGCCGCCGCGTGTCGGCGCGGTAGGCGCGGGAGGCGAGGCCGAGCACGAGCGGTACGGGCAGCAGGATGCCGGACCACTCGTGCACGGTCACCACCAGCCGGCGGCGGCCCACGATCTCGGCGAGCGGCGGGAGGTAGAGGCACGCGGCGGTGAACACGCAGACGGCCATGAGGGTGTTGAGGGTGCGGTGCACCCAGGTCTCGGCGCGGGTGAAGCGCCGTACGGTCCCGGCCGGGGCCGTACGGTCACGACGTCGGCGCGTCATGGCGGCCGTTGGACTTTCCGACCCATCCGTCGACGTCATATCCGTAGTGCTCCCAGTAGCCGCGTTCGACCTTCTCGGTGACGGTGATGCCCGACAGCCACTTCGCCGACTTGTAGAAGTACATCGGGGCCGCGTAGAGCCGGACCGGGCCGCCGTGCGCGGCGGTGACCGGCTTGTCGTCCATGGTGAGGGCCACCAGCATGTCGCTGCGACGGGCCTGCGCGAGCGTGAGGCTCTCGGTGTAGACGCCGTCGAAGCAGGTGAAGTGGACGGCGCCGCCCGCGGACTTGACGCCGGCCGCGTCGAGCAGCGTGGACAGCCGCACCCCGGAGAACGCGGTCTTGGGCACCCGCCAGCCGGTGACGCACTGCACGTCCCGCACCAGCCGGGTCTGGGGCAGCGCCCGCAGGTCGGAGAGGCGGTACGACGCGGGCCTGTCCACCAGCCCGCCCACCGTCAGCCGGTAGTCGCTCTCGCCGCGGTGCGGGATGGAGTCGGAGACCGAGTAGAACCGGAAACCGCCGCCGCCGGGCAGCAGTCCGGTCACCCCGGTCGGGTCCTTCGCGCTCACCGAGGCGAGGATCGAGTCGAGCCGGCCCTGCACGGCGCCGCCGACCCCCACGCCGACCGCGCCGAGCCCGAGCATGCCCAGCACGACCCGCCGCCCGACCGGTGCGCCGCGGCCCTCCTCTACGCCGGGCTCGACGCCGGGTTCCGCCCCCGTGCCGCCGTCCGCGGCGGCCTGGCCGGCGGTGTGGTTGTCCATACAGCGATTCGAGCACGCGCGACCGCCGAGAGCCAGGGCCTGCGGCCGATGTCAGCGTTTCGTCATATCTCAGCCCTTGCCCCCACGCCCCCGCCTGGGGCACGAACGGACCCCGTGGGAAGCCCGGCCCCGACCACGGGCGCGGGTACGGGCGGGACCGGCAGCTCGGCAGCGGTTACGGACACGGCCCCATCCACGGCCGCGGGCGCGGCTCCGGGCCACGCTCCAGGCGGGGGGCTGAACTTCCTCACGGCGGATGCCAGTTGCCGTACGCCGTCGGCCCGGTCCCGCCTTCGGCGGAGGAGGTACCCGCAGCACATTGCCACGCGGTCATGCGTCTCCCGGCCGCCAGGGCAGGGGAGATCGCCCTCTCACCGAGCGTATCCGGGCGGCTCCGCCGACGACGGGGGCGCTCCCCCTCGCCTCGCCGGAAGCCCCCCACCCGGCAAAGGCAACGGGAGAGGCGCCATGCCGCCCACCGCGCACCGGTGGGCACTTCCGGTCGCGGCCCCTACCGTTCCGCCACCGCCGTGAGCAGTCCCGACAGCGCGGCGTTGAAGGCTTCGGGTCGTTCCAGGTTCGGCAGGTGGCCCGCGGCCTCCACGATCGCGAGCCGCGAGCCGGGGACGTGTTCGTGCAGGAAGCGCGCGTCCGCGACCGGGGTGAAGACGTCGTCGCGGCCGACGACCACCAGCGTCGGCACCGCGATCCGCGCCAGGGTCGGCGTGTGGTCGGGGCGTTCGGCCCGGCCGCGCAGCGCGGCGGCGGCGCCCTCGGGCGGCGCGGCGAGCATCATCCGCAGCACGTGCGCGGCGACGTCCGGTTGTTCGTCGATGGTCGCGGGGGCGACCATCGAGTCCAGCACGCCGTGCGCGTAGTGCGCCATGCCGTCGCGCTCCAGCGCCTTGGCGCGGGCGTACCGCTCCCGGCGGCCCGCGTCGGTCTCGCCCTGGGCGAAGGTGTCGGCGAGCACGAGTCCGGCGACGCGCCCGGGGAACAACCGGTGGAACTCCAGCACGATCTGGCCGCCCATGGACAGCCCGCACAGCACGGCCCGGGGCACGCCGAGGGTGTCGAGCAGGGCGGCGAGGTCGCGGGCGAACACGTCGAGCCCGGTGCTGCCGGGCCGTACCGAACTCGCCCCGTAGCCGCGCAGATCGGGGACGATCACCCGGCGCCCCGCGCCGAACGCGGCGGTCTGCGGGTGCCACATGGTGCGGTCGAAGGGGTGGCCGTGGACCAGCAGCAGCGGGGCGGGCTCGGCGTCATCCGCGTGCTTCGCGGGCCCCTCGTGCGGGCCCAGGCCGTCGGCCGTGTCGTCGTAGCCGATCGTGATCCCGTTGACGATTACCGTACTCACCTGGGGTTTCTCCTCTGCTCCTCCGGTATGCCGATGCTAGGGAGCGGGCAATCACGAGGGCAATACGCGGCATTGATCTCGGTGCAATAGGCTGCGGGCGGACGGACGGGCTTCGACGGCGGATCAGGGGGAGGACGCGTGCGGGACTTCCGGCGGGTGGCGGACGCGGTGGCCGCGCGGATCGCGTCGGGGCAACTGCGGGCCGGGGACCGGCTGCCGACGCAGCGGGCGTTCGCGCGGCGGCACGGCATCGCGGACTCCACGGCGGGCCGGGTCTACGCCGAACTGGTGCGGCGCGGGCTGGTGGTCGGCGAGGTCGGGCGCGGCACCTTCGTACGGGCCGCGCCGCCCGCCGCCGGGCCCGCGCTCGCGGAGCCCGCGCGGCAGCGGGTCGACCTGGAGCTCAACTACCCGGTGGTGCCCGGGCAGTCGGAGTTGCTGGCCGCGGGCCTGGCCCGGCTGGCCCGGCCCGACGTGCTCGCTGCGGCGCTCGGCCCGGGCGGCGCGCGGGGCACCGGCGCGGCCCGCGCGGCGGTCGCCGCGCTGCTGGCCCGGCCGGGCTGGCAACCGGCCGCGGCGGACGTGCTGTTCGCCGGAAGCGGTCGCCAGGTCATCGCGGGCGCGCTCACCGCGCTCGTCCCGGTCGGCGGGCGGATCGGGGTGGAGGAGTTCACCTACCCCGTGGTCAAGGCGCTGGCCGCGCGGCTGGGGCGCACGGTGGTGCCGCTGGCCTGCGACGCGGAGGGGCTGCGGCCGGACGCGCTGGTCGCCGCGCACCGCGAGGGGCCGCTGCACGTGGTGTACGCGCAGCCCACGCTGCACAACCCGCTCTCCCTGACCATGTCCGACCGCCGCAGGACCGAGGTCGCCGACGCGCTGCGCCGCACCGGCACCGTGGCGGTGGAGGACGCGATCTGGTCGTTCCTGCGGCCGGACGCCCCGCCGCCGCTGGCCGCGTACGCCCCGGAGCGGGTGGTGCTCGCCGACAGCCTCTCCAAGCGGCTCGCGCCCGGCCTGACCGCCGGGTTCGCCGTCGTCCCGGCCGGGTTCGCCGAGCGGGTGGCGGCGGCGCTGCGCTCGGGCGGGTGGGGCGTGAGCGGCTACGCACTGGAGGCGCTGGCCGGGTGGGTCGGCGACGGCACCGTGTCCCGGCTGTCGGCGGCGAAACGGGCCGAGGCCGCGGTACGCCAGACGCTCGCCGCGGAGGTGCTGCACGGGTTCGCGGTGCGCGCCGACCCGTACTCCTGCTTCTGCTGGTGGGACCTGCCGGAGCCGTGGCGGGCCGACACGTTCGTGGCCGCGGCCGGGCGCCGGGGCATCGCGGTCACGCCCGCGGCGTCCTTCGCCGCCGGGTCGCGCCGGGCCCCCGACGCGGTGCGGATCGGCCTCGCCTCTCCGCCGCGGGACGTGCTGCGCACCGCGCTGGCCACCCTCGCGGACCTCGCCCGCACGCTGCCGGAGGACTCGGCGCCGGAGTAGCCCCGCGGCATCCCCCGGAACCGCCTCCGGACCCCGGATCAGGAACCGCTCGCCGCCGCGATAAACGCGCCGTAAGACTCCGAGTTGCGGCAACCCCCGCAACGGGTGAACCTGATTACGCATCACGGAGTACTGCAGCAGTCACTCTACGCATTCCCGCTCAAGTGTTCCCATCGGAGCGGTGAAGCCCGGCCCCCGTACGGGAGCCGGCCCCACCGCGGAGGGAGTCGCAGCCGTGATCATGCAATCCGACCAGACCGACCCAGCCATGCGCGAGTGCGCACTCGAACTCGAAGCGCACCCCTACCGCATCCAGCAGATCCGCCGCATCGTCTCCGCCCAGCTGCGCTACTGGCGGGTGGAACCCCTCGTCGACGCGGCCTCCACCGGCATCAGCGAGCTGCTGGCGAACGTCCACCGCCACGCGAAGCCCGACAAGCAGTGCGCGGTGAAGATGACCCTGGTGCCGGACCGCCTGACGGTGGCCGTCGCCGACCACGACACGCGGCTGCCGCACCTCCAGCCGATGGAGCCGACCGCGACCACCGGCCGCGGCCTGGCGATGGTCGAGGCGATGTGCGACGGCTGGGGCACCGACCTGCTGCCCGACGAGACCGGCAAGGTGGTGTGGTTCGTGCTGCGCACGCCCACCCAGCAGCCGAAGCTCGTCCCGCTGCGGACCGCCGCGGTACCGCTGGAGGAGACCGTGCCCGAGGAGCGTGTCGCGGTCGCGGCCTCGGTCGCCTGACCGCCTCCCGGACCGCCGTCGGACCCCGTGTCCGACCCCGCGTCCGACACCGTGTCCGACACCGCGCCTGACGCGCACCGCGCGCACGCGCGCAGAGCGCAGGCGTACGCCGTAGAGATGTGAGCGCCGGACCGGCCGCCGCCTCCCGTGACAGGGAGGAGGCGGCCGGTCCGGCATCCGGAGGCCCAGCGGACGGGCCTGCCATCTCCGGTCGGCCGCACGGGACTTGGCCCCGCGCCGGACCGCGCCCCGCGCGGGACTGCACTCCCCCGTGCGCCGCTTCACTCCGCCGCGATCGCCCGCAGCACGTCCAGGCGGGCCGCCCGGCGGGCCGGGCGCCAGCCGGCCAGAACCCCGGCCGCGACCCCGACCAGCACGACCACCGCGAGCTGCGCCGGCGGCAGCGTGAACGCGCTGATCCCGTCGCCGTCGGCGGCCCGTACCAGCGCCCAGCCGAGGAACGCGCCGAGCCCGAGCCCGCCCGCGGTGCCGAACGCGGCGACCACCACCGACTCCCAGCGCACCATGGCCCGCAGCTGGCCGCGGGTCTGGCCGACCGCGCGCAACAGGCCCAGCTCGCGGGTGCGTTCGTGCACCGCGAGGGTGAGGGTGTTGGCGATGCCGAGCAGGGCGATCAGCACCGCGAGCGCCAGCAGGGCGTAGATCAGGGTGAGGAAGGTGTCGATGCCGGCGGCCGACGACGCGGCGTACTCGCCCTTCGTCTGTACGTCGGGCGAGCCGAAGGGCACCACCGCCTTCTGTACGGCGGCCTTGCCCGCGGCCGTGGACACGCCGTCCTTGAAGCCGATCGCGACGAGGGTGTCCTTGTCCTGGAGGTGGTGGGGCGCCCAGGCGGCGCGGGTGATCAGGTAGTCGCCCGCGAGGTCGGCCCGGTCGTAGACGGCGCCGACGGTGAACGGCAGCCGCTGCCCGTCCGCGAACCCGACCGTGATGCTGCTGCCGGGGTGCCAGCCGTGCCGCTTCGCCTCGTCCTTCGCGACCGCGATCCCGTGCGTGCCCAGGCCCGCCAGGGAGCCGCGGACCGTGCCGAGGTCCAGCAGCCGGGAGAGCGCGACCGGGTCGGTGACCGTCAACTGCCGCCCGGCGCCGTCGATCTCGCCGACCCCGCGGCCGAGTCCGACCGACGCGCCGACCTGCGGCAGCGCGGCCACGGTGGGGGCGATCCGCGGGCTGAGCCCGGCGCCGCCCGCGCCGTAGACCTGCGCGCTGATCGCGACGTCACCGGCGAAGGAGCGGTCGACGGTCCGGTGCATCGTGGTCCTCATCGACGCGCCGAGCACCGTGAACAGCGACACCACCGCCACTCCGATCATCAGCGCGGTCGCGGTGGCCGCCGTCCGCTTGGGGCTGCGCAGCGCGTTGCGCCGGGCGAGCGTGCCGCTCACCCCGCGCAGCCGGCCGAGCGGAGCGCCGAGCACCCGCACCGCGAGCGAGGAGGCGACCGGGCCGAGCACCACGAACGCGGCCAGGGTCAGCGCGGCGCCGGCCGCGGCGGGCGGCAGCGTCGGGCCGGCCACACCGGCAACGGTCAGCGCGACCCCGGCCACCGCCATGGCCGCCCCGGTCACGGCCCGCCGCCGGGACCCGCCCGAGGTGTCGACGGCGCTCTCCCGCAGCGCGGCCAGCGGCGCGGTCCACCCGGCCCGCAGCGCGGGCAGCAGCGCCGATCCGACGCAGACCGCCAGCCCGACCGCGAGCGGCACCGCCATCGACAGCGCGTGGATCACCAGGCCCCCGCCGGGGAAGGGGAACCCGACCGCGGGGAAGAGCGCCTGCAGGCCGGCCGCGATGCCGATGCCGCCGAGCAGGCCCGCCGCCGAGGAGACCATGGCGACGGCCGTGGCCTCGGCGAGCGTGGCCGCCAGCACCTGGCGGCGACTGGCGCCGAGGGCCCGCAACAGGGCGTTCTCCCGGGTCCGCTGGGCCACGACGATCGCGAAGGTGTTGTGGATGCTGAACGTCGCCACGAGCAGCGCGATGCCCGCGAAGACCACCAGCAGGCTGGTGAAAAGGGTGAGGAACGTGCCCGCGGTGGCGTCCTCGGTCTCGTCGCCGGCCTGCTTGCCGGTGATCGCCTGGTACCGCGCCGGCAGCGCCGCGCCGACCCGGTCGGTCAGTTCCCGCTGGCCGATCCCCGGCCCGGCCCTGACCTTGATGGCGCTCGCCTCGCCGGGTTCTGGCATCAGGTAGCGCTCGGCGTCGGACCGGGTCAGCCCGGTGAAGGTGGTCTGGCCCTCACCGCTCTGGCCGCCGAAGGTGGCGATGCCGACGATCGTGATCGGCACCGGGTCGGGCGTGCGCAGCAGCGTGTGGTCGCCGACCTTCAGCTTCGCCCGGTCGGCCGCGCCGCGGTTGATCACCGCCTCGCCGGGGCGGCTCGGCGCGCGGCCCTGGACCAGCCGGTACGGGTTGAGCTTCGGGTCGGCGATCCAGTTGCCCGCGTTGGTGGGGCCCTTGGTCTGCAGGGTCCTGCCGTCGTGGGCGACGATCTCGCCGGCGCCCTCGATGTCGGGCTCGGCCGCCGCGACACCGGGCACCTTCCGGATGGTGGCGATCAGGTCGGTCGGCACCGGCGGGCGGGTGCCCACGCCCCGGCCCGCCTTGATCTGCTCCGCGCCGCGTACGACCGTGCCGGTTCCGCTGTCGGCGTCGGCGAACAGCGCGCCGAAACTCGCCCGCAGGGTGTCCCCCATGACCATGGTGCCGGCCAGGAACGCGACGCCCAGGAAGACGGCGACGACGGTCCCGGCGAAGCGCCGCTTGTGGGCGCGTAGACCGGCCAGGCCGAGGCGCAGCGCCGTACGGTTCGCGCCGCCGCCGCTGCCGGCCGCGCCCGCCGGGGTCGTCGCCGTCGCTCTCGTCGTCGGGTCGGTCACGGCGTGCCCCCGCTCGGGGCGAGGGCACCGCCGGTGCGGGTGTCGAACGCCTTCATCCGGTCGAGCACCCGCTCGGCGGTGGGCCCGGTCATCCGGTCCACCAGGCGGCCGTCGGCGAGGAAGACCACCTCGTCGGCGTGCGCGGCCGCGTTCGGGTCGTGGGTGACCATGACGACCGTGCGGCCCATCGCGTGCACGGCCCGGCCGAGCAGGTCGAGCACCTCGCCGCCGGAACGGGAGTCCAGGTTGCCGGTGGGCTCGTCGGCGAACACCACGTCGGGCCGGCCGGCCAGCGCGCGGGCCACCGCGACCCGCTGCTGCTGGCCGCCGGACAGCTCGCTCGGCCGGTGCGCCAGCCGCCCGCCGAGACCGACGACGTCGATGAGCGCGTCCACCCACTCCCGGTCGGGCCGCTGCCCGGCCAGGTCCATCGGCAACGTGATGTTCTCGGCGACGGTCAGGGTCGGCACCAGGTTGAAGGACTGGAAGACGAAACCGATCCGCTCGCGGCGCAGCAGCGTCAACTGCCGGTCCCCGAGCGTGCCCAGCTCGGTCTCCCCGATGAACGCCGTGCCCGAGCTGAGCGTGTCGAGCCCGGCCGCGCAGTGCATCAGCGTGGACTTCCCCGAGCCCGACGGGCCCATGATCGCGGTGAAGCGCCCGGCGGGGAACGCGACCGTCACCCCGCCGAGCGCCCGCACCTGGGCGTCGCCCGTGCCGTACACCTTGGTGGCGGCGGCGACCCGGGCGGCCGCGACACCGCCCGGGGCGGCCACGTCACCGGGGGCGGCGCCGGCCACCGGACTCACGCCGCACCGCCCTTGCCACCGGGCCGGCCGCCGCCCGCGGTGCCGCGCGGGTCCCTGGCGAAGTGCTCCTCCAGTACGGACATCCGCCGCCAGTACTCCTCCTCGTCGATCTCGCCGGAGGCGAACCTGCGCCCGAGCACCGCCATCGGCGAGTGCTCGCCGCCGACGCCGCCGCGCTGCTGGTAGTGCCACGGCCCGCCGCCGCCCCAGCCGCGCCGCCATCCGACCCGCCGCAGCGTCGTGATCACCACGGCCACCATGGCGACCCACACCAGCGGGAAGAACAGAATCCACGGGCCGGGCCCGCCGTTGTGCCACGCCAACGTGTCCATCGTCCGTCATCTCCTCGATCGGTGCCGGACCCTCTCGCCGGTCCGTCGTCCGGCTGTTCCGACACCACCGAGCCTGGTCCGCGCCCACCCCCCGCGTCGTCGTCCGGCCGGCGACACCTCCGCTGCTCCCCGGGCAGTACCCCGGCGGCCGGCGACCTGCTCCCCGCCCCCTGCGCGGCCGGGCCCGGCGCGTTGTCGGTGGGGCCGCCTACGGTGGACGCCATGTGGCGGAGCACGGGTATGCGCTGGCGGGAGGAGGGGGCGCGCTGGATGTGGTGGCACCCCTCGCACGGAGTACGGGCGAGCCCGCTGGAGCTCGGCGCCCCGCTCCACCTCGCGCTGGACGGCTCCGCGGTCCGGCGCTGCGCGGGCGTGTGGCGCGCGGCCCGCAACACCCCGTGCCCGTACGCCGCCGAACTCCCGCCGGGCGCGCGGCGCGACCGGTGCGAGGCGTGCGCGGCGCTGGACCGTACGTCGTCGGTCGCCGCGGACACCGTGCCGGACGACGGGCAGCCGTACCGCGTGTACCTGGCGTACTTCGGGCCGGGCCTGCACAAGGTCGGCATCACCGCCGCCGCCCGCGGACGGCTGCGGCTGCTGGAGCAGGCCGCGGTGTGCTTCGCGTTCCTCGGCGAGGGTCCGCTGATGGCGGCCCGCCGGACGGAATCGGTGCTGGGCGCCGCCCTCGACCTGCCCGACCGGATGCTCGACCCGGCCAAGCGCGCGGCCCGGCACCTCCTGCCGGGACCGGCGGCCCGCGCCGCCGAACTGGCCGCCCTGCACGCGCGGGTGACGGAGCTGCGCGGCGCGCTGCCGGAGTCGCTGGCCCCGGCCGCCCTGCGCTGCGTGGACCACGCCGAGGTGTTCGGGCTCGCCGCCGAGCCGCCGCCTCCAGCCCCGGTCGCCGAGGTCACCGCGCTGCTGCCCGGCCGCGCCCTGGCCGGCACGGTCCGCGCGATCGCGGGCCACGACGTGTACCTCGACACTGCGGACGGCCCGCTGCTGTTCGACGCCCGCCTGGCCGCGGGATGGCCGCTGCGCCGCCCCGCCCCCGGCGAGGACCTCTCCGCCGCCCGCCCCGCCCCGACCGCGCCCCTGCGCCCTCGACAACCCGAGCCGGAGCCGCTGTTCTGAGCGCCCGGCGGCGCGCTGCGGTCCCCTGGTCGGCCGGTCGCCGTCACGGCCTGTCGCGCGGCCGCCCCGCCTCCGGTGTCACCGCCCGGGCCGCTCCCGCCCGACCAGCAGGACCACCGCGGCCCCGGCGGCGCAGATCGCCGCGCTGACCAGGAACCCGCGGTTCGCGCCGGCGGCCAGTGCGGCCGCCGGGGTGCGCCCGTGCGCGGCGCTCGCCACCGACACCGTCAGGGCCAGCCCCAGCGCGGAACCGACGTACCGCGCGGTGTTGTTCGCGCCGGAGCCCATGGCACTGCGGTCGGCCGGAACGCTGGAGACGGCGAGCCGGGCCAGTGCCGCGTTGAGGACGCCGCCGCCGATTCCGGCGACCGCGAGGCCCGGCACGAGGTGGCCGTAGGAGCCGCCGGCCCGCAGGCCGTACAGCGCGGCCTGGCCGGCCCCGGACAGCAGCAGGCCGAGCGCGACCTGGGCGGCGGCGCCGATCCGGCCGGCCAGGTGGCGGGCGAAGAGCGCGGTGACCGCGGACACCCCGGCCCAGACGATGAACAGCAGGCTCGCGGCGAGCGGGCTCATGCCGAGGACGAGTTCGAGTTCGGTCGGCAGGTAGCTGAACAGTCCGACGACGGCCAGCCCGGTGCTGAACGCGCCGACGCCCGCGGCCAGGAAGGCGCGGCTGCGCCACAGCGCGGGATCGAGCATCGGCTCGCCCGCCCGCCGCTCGACGGCGCCGAAGAGCGCGAGAAGTGCCAGCCCGGCGGCGAGCGGCACCAGGACCGCGGCCCGCGTCCAGCCGCTGCGGCCCTCGCCGAACGCCGCGACCAGGCAGGCGATCCCGGCGCCGAGCACGAGCGCGCCGCTCAGGTCGAGGCCGCGGGCCCGCTCGGCCCGCGACTCCGGCACGGAGCAGGTCGCCACGGCGGTGGCCGCGGCGAGCACGGCCAGGCCCCAGTACAGCGAGCGCCAACCCCAGACCTGCGTGAGCAACGCGGAGTAGGCCGGGCCGAGCGCGATGCCGGCGCCGAGGGTGGCGCCGAAGAAGCCGAGCGCGCGCACCCGGTGCGGCCCGGCGGGGTGGGTCTGGGCGATCAGGCCGAGACCGGACGCGAGCACGGCGGCACTGGCGGCGCCCTGGAGTATCCGGCCGGTCAGGAACAGCGCCGTGTCGGGAGCGGCGGCCGACAGCACGCTGGCCAGGACCAGCAGGACGGCGCCCGCGCCGAACACCCGCCGCCGGCCGCGGGCGTCGGCGGCCGACCCGGCGGTGAGCAGCAGCGCGGCGAGCCCGACCGGGGTCCCGGTGAACATCCAGGTCTGGGCGACCGGCCCGGCGTGCAGGCCGCCGGCGGTGGCGGCGAGCGTGCTGGCCGGCGCGGTGAAGGCCATCAGCGTCACCAGGGTGCCGAGCCCGACGGTCAGCAGCGTGGCGACGGCCCCTGGCGCGCGCTCCGCCCCGGCCGCGTCCGTACCGGCCCTTTCCGGGCCGCTCGCCGCCGTGTCCTCCACCCCCGCTCCGGCACCCGGCACGGGTGGCACCTCGGCGCTTTGTGCGGCCTGAACGTCCATACGGGGCTCCTCCGTCGAGGGCTGCCGACCCACCCGAACAGGTAGGTCTGGTGAATGAACTCACGAGCGGAACGGCAGCCTAGCAGTCTGAGTCTGTTCACCGAACCGAGCAGTACCCTGTCCCCCATGGCCCTCGGCACCGACTACGCCCAGCAGGACTGCTCCCTCGCCCGCGCCCTGGAGGTCGTCGGCGAGCGCTGGAGCCTGCTGATCCTCCGGGACGCCTTCTACGGCGTGCGCCGGTTCAATGACTTCCTGGTCCACCTCGACATCCCGCGCGCCGTGCTCACCACCCGGCTCGCCGCCCTCACCGAGGCGGGCGTCCTGAGCCGGGTCGCCTACCAGCAGTCCCCGCGGCGCCACGACTACGTACTGACCGACGCCGGCCTCGAACTGTGGCCCGTCGTGCACGGCCTGGCGCTGTGGGGCGGACGGCACGCCACCCCGGGCGGCCCGTTGCGCACCTTCCACCACGCGCGGTGCGGCACCCGGCTCGACGCCAGCGGCGGTTGCCCGCCGTGCGCGGTGCATCCGGTGCCGCCGCAGGACGTGGAGATGCGCTCGCACTTCGGCCCGGAGGGCCCCGGCCGGGACGACCCGGTCTCCGCGGTGCTCGCCGGCCGGTGGCGGCTGCTGCGGCCGGTACGTGCCACCACGTGACCGGGTGCGTTTGCCGGTGCCGATGATCCGGGCAATTCGTAGGGGTCAACGGAGAAGGGGGCACCGTGATCATCTGGGTGAACGGGGCGTTCGGCGCCGGCAAGTCCAGCGCGGCACGCGAGATGCTGGACCTGGTACCGGAGAGCACCCTGTACGACCCCGAGGCGCTCGGCGGCTGCCTGCGCCAGCTACTGCCGGAGAAGCGGCTCCAGGAGGTCACCGACTACCAGGAACTGGCGATCTGGCGGCGGCTGGTGGTGGAGACCGCCGCCGCGCTGCTCGCCGAGGTCGGCGGTGTGCTCGTCACACCGATGACGCTGCTGCGCCAGGAGCACCGGGACGAGATATTCGGCGGGCTGGCGGCCCGGGGCATCGAGGTGAAACATGTACTGCTCGACCCGGGAGAAACGATCCTGCGCGCGCGGATCGCCGCCCGGGCCGACGCTCCGGACGACCCCGGGGCCGACGACGCCGCCCGGCGCTGGGCGTTGGACCGTATCGCCGACTACACCGCGGCCCTGCCCTGGCTCACCGGCGACGCGCACGTGGTCGACACCGGCGGGCTCGACCCGCGGCAGACGGCGGTGGCGGTCACCGAGGCGGTCGGCCGCGGCCGGGGCGTCTGCGGGATCATCCAGACGCCCGAGCCACGCGCGGAGACGGTGGCCGCCGGGGTGCTGCTCTTCGACGACGCCGACCGGGTGCTGCTGGTCGACCCGACCTACAAGCCGGGTTGGGAGTTCCCCGGCGGCATCGTGGAGCGCGGCGAGTCGCCGGCCCGGGCCGGCTACCGCGAGGTCGCCGAGGAGTTGGGCATCGAACTGACCGGCGGGCTCGAACTGCTCGTCGTGGACTGGGAACCGCCGCACCCGCCGGGCCACGGCGGTCTGCGGCTGCTCTTCGACGGCGGCCGGATGCCCTCCGCGGACATCGGCCGGCTGCTGCTGCCCGACGCCGAACTGCGCGGTTGGCGCTTCGTCACCGAGGACGAAGCAGCCGGGCTGCTGCCCCCGGTCCGGCTGGACCGGCTGCGCTGGGCGCTGCGGGCGCGGGAGCAGGGCCGCGCCCTCAACCTGGAGGCCGGGCACCCTGCGCCGTGACCCGTCCGCGGACCCGTCCAGCGGGGCGTCGGACGCGCGCCGGCCGACGCCCCGGCCCGTTCCCTCGGCCTCGGCCCGGACCACTCGCCCGGCCTGACCGCTCCCCGTCCGAGGCCGATACCCCGGCCCCGGACGGTTTCCCGACCTCGGACTGCTCCCCGGTCAGACCCCCTGGCCGGCCGAGTGCGCCGCCGCGTACCGGCGCAGGAACAGCGCCTCGGTCAGCGTCATCCGCTCCAACTCCTCCGGCGAGACGCTCTCGTTGACCGCGTGGATCTGCGCCTCGGGCTCGCTCAGCCCGATCAGCAGGATCTCGGCGCTCGGGTACAGGGTGGCCAGGGTGTTGCACAGCGGGATCGAGCCGCCCTGCCCCACCACCGCCATCTCCTGGCCGTACGCCTCCCGCATCGCCTCGGCCATCGAGGCGTACGCCGGGCTGCCGGTGTCCGCGGCGAACGGCTGGCCGCTGCCCCGCCGGGTCACCTCGACCTTCGCTCCCCACGGCGCGGCCGCCCGCAGGTGGGTCTCCAGCGCCTCGGCGGCCTTGGCCGCGTCGACGCCCGGCGGCACCCGGACGCTCACCAGGGCGCCCGCCTCGGCCTGCACCGACGGGGTGGCGCCGACCACGGGCGGCGCGTCGATGCCGAGCACGGTCACCGCCGGCCGGGCCCACAGCCGGTCCGCGACGGCGCCGCCGCCGACCAGTTCCACACCGTCGAGCACCTTGGCGTCGCGGCGGAAGTCGGCCTCCTCGTAGGCCAGTCCCGACCACTCGCCGGAGCCGTCCAGGCCGTCGACGGTGGTGGCGCCGGACGCGTCGCGCAGCGTGGCGAGCATCTGGATCAGCGCGGCCAGCGCGTCGGGGGCGGCGCCGCCGAACTGCCCGGAGTGCAGGTTCCCCGCGAGGGTCGCCACCCGGACCTCGGTCAGCACCATGCCGCGCAGCGAGGAGGTGACCGTCGGCAGGCCGACCCGGAAGTTGCCGGTGTCGCCGATCACGATGGCGTCGGCGGTCAGCAGGTCGGGGTGGGCTTCGGCGTACCGCTCCAGGCCGCCGGTGCCCTGCTCCTCGGAACCCTCCACGATCACCTTGACGTTCAGCGGGACGCCACCGTGCTCGCGCAGCGCCCGCAGCGCGGTCAGGTGCATCACCAGACCGCCCTTGCAGTCGGCCGCGCCACGCCCGTACCACCGGCCGTCCCGTTCGGTCAGTTCGAACGGCGGGGAGAGCCAGGCCGATTCGTCCAGCGGCGGCTGGACGTCGTAGTGCGCGTAGAGCAGCACCGTCGGCGCGGCGGCCGGGCCGGGCAGCACTCCGTAGACCGACTGGGTGCCGTCGGGCGTGTCGAGCAGCGCCACTTCCTCGAAGCCCTCCTCCCGCAGCGCCGCCACGATCCAGGCCGCCGCTTTCTGCGACTCGCTGCGGGGGAACTGGCGCTCGTCGGCCACCGATGCGAACGACACCAGCTCGGCCAGTTCGGTCCTGGCCCGGGGGATCAGCGACGCGACGGTCTCGGACAGCGGGACTGACGACATGAATGCTCCTGGTAGGGACGGACGAGGCCGACACGACGGCGACGAAAAGCCGACAAAGGATGACAGGCACCGGCAGACCGGCGCCCCCGCCGGGGCCGGCGGGCCGTTGCCGATGGTGCCACAGCGAGCCCTTGGCCACGGGCGCAATAGGATGCTTGCGAACAGCGCTGAACAGCGAGGACAGCCGAGCGTGGCGAGCGGGAGCGAAAACGACGTGAGCGGTGAGCAGGCGGCCCAGGGCAGCGGTGCGGAGAACGACGGGACCGAGCCGGTCTGGGACGTCGTGGTGATCGGCGCGGGTCCGGCAGGCGCGTCTGCCGCCCACGCGGCAGCCGTGACCGGTCGGCGGGTCCTGCTGCTGGAGAAGTCCGAACTGCCGCGCTACAAGACCTGCGGCGGCGGCATCATCGGGCCGTCCCGGGATTCGCTGCCCCCCGGCTACGAACTCCCGCTGCGCGACCGCGTGCACGCGGTCACCTTCAGTCTCAACGGCCGGCTGACCCGCACCAAGCGCTCCCGGCAGATGCTCTTCGGCCTCATCAACCGGCCCGAGTTCGACAACGGGCTGGTCGAAGCCGCCCGCGAGGCCGGCGCCGAGGTGCGTACCGGGGTGACGGTCTGCCGGGTCGAGCAGCACGGACCGGGCGTGCCCGACCGCAGGACCGTCGCGGTCGTGGTGACCGGCGGCGCCGGGGGCAAGCGCGGCGAGGAGGAGACCCTCTACGCCCGCGCGGTGGTGGGCGCCGACGGCAGCGCCAGCCGGATAGGAGCACACGTCGGGGTCAAGCTCGACCAGGTCGACCTCGGCCTGGAGTCCGAGATCCCGGTGCCCGCCTCGGTCGCCGAGGACTGGGCCGGCCGGGTGCACATCGACTGGGGCCCGCTGCCCGGCAGTTACGGCTGGGTCTTCCCCAAGGGCGACTCCCTCACCGTCGGCGTGATCTCCGCGCGCGGAGACGGCGGCGCCACCAAGCGCTACCTGGACGACTTCATCGCCCGGCTCGGCCTGGCCGGTTTCGAGCCGAGCGTCTCCTCCGGCCACCTGACCCGCTGCCGCGCCGACGACTCCCCGCTCTCCCGCGGCCGCGTCCTGGTCTGCGGCGACGCGGCCGGACTGCTGGAGCCCTGGACCCGCGAGGGCATCTCCTACGCGCTGCGCTCCGGCCGGCTGGCCGGCGAGTGGGCGGTGCGCATCGCCGAGGCGCACGACGCGGTGGACGCCCGCCGGCAGGCCCTCAACTACGCGTTCGCGGTCAAGGCCGGGCTCGGCGTCGAGATGGGCGTCGGACGGCGGATGCTGGCGCTGTTCGAGCGGCGCCCCGGTCTGCTGCACGCCGCGCTGACCACCTTCCCCCCGGCCTGGCGCGCGTTCGCCGGGATCACCCGGGGGAAGCGCTCGCTCGCCGAGCTGGTCCGCACCCACTCGATCGCCCGCCGCGCGCTGGACGCGTACGACCGCACCTGACAGCGGCCGGCCCGGGTCCGGCGCCCCGCCTTCCGGCGCCCGGCGCCGACCCGGGGTACTTCGTACGGAGTACCCGCGCCGCCCACCGCCGGTGGACGCGGGGCCGGCGGGTGGCGGTCTAGCGTGGGGCGCATGACGTACGAGGACCGGCCGGAACCGCGGCGGCGCGGGCTGCTCGGCACCCGGCGCGTCTGGGTGCCGGTGATCGTGCTGGCGTTCGTCCAGCTGGTCGGGTCCAGCGTGGCCGGGCGGCACCAGCCGAGCCGCACCGAACTCGACGCGCTGGGGTACACCCTGCTGCTGGCCGGGCCGGTCATGCTCCTGTTCCGGCGGCAGCGGCCGGTCGCCGTGGCCGCCGGCACCGCCGCGGTCACGCTGCTCTACGTCATGCTCGGCTACCCGTTCGGGCCGGTGTTCGCCTCGATGGTGGTGGCGTTCTTCAGCGCGGTCGCCGCTGGCCACCGCAGAGCCGTGCTGGTCATCGCGGCGGCGGCCTACACCGCGCACATCCTGGTCGGCGCCTGGCTCTACCAGTGGCTGCCGTCGTCCGGCAGCCAGCGGCTGACGTGGGCGGAGGCGTCGGGGGTCGGCGCCTGGCTGCTGGCGGTGCTCGCCGGCGCCGAGCTGTACCGGGTCAGACGGGAGCAGGTCGCCCGGGACCGGCGGGAGCGCGCGGAGGCGGAGCGCCGCCGGGCGGACGAGGAGCGGCTGCGGATCGCCCGCGAGCTGCACGACGTGCTCGCCCACAGCATCTCGGTGATCAACGTCCAGGCGGGCGTCGCCCTCGCCCTGATGGACGAGCGGCCCGAGCAGGCGCGGACCGCGCTGACCACGATCAAGGCGGCGAGCAAGGAGGCGCTGGGCGAGGTGCGCCAGGTGCTCGGCACACTGCGCGCGCCCGGCGAGGCGCCGCGCTCCCCCGCGCCCGGCCTGGACCGGCTGCCCGAGCTCGTGGAGCAGGCGACCGCCGCGGGCCTCGCCGCCGAGGTCGCGGTCGAGGGCACCCGTGTGCGGCTGCCGCCGGGCGCGGACCTGGCCGCCTTCCGGATCGTCCAGGAGTCGCTGACGAACATCGTGCGGCACTCCGGCTCCCGCACCGCCCGGGTCCGCCTGACCTACCGGCCGGGCGCCGTCGAGGTGCTGGTCGACGACGACGGCCCGGCGGTCACGGGCGGCGAGACCGGCGGCGGCAACGGCCTGGTCGGCATGCGGGAACGGGTGGGCGCGCTGGGCGGTGAGCTACGGGCCGGGCCGCGGGCGGACGGCGGCTTCCGGGTTCGCGCGGTGCTGCCGCTGGGCGGGGAGAACCGGGACGGCGCGCGCCCTTCGTCCGCCCCGGACTCTCCGTCCGCCCCGGACTCTCGATCCGACCCGGGCCGACCCTCCGACCAGGACCACCCGTCCGACCAGGGGCACCCCTCCGACCCAGGGCGCCCCTCTGCCGCTGACCGTCCCTCCGGCTCATCCGATCCCTCCGGCCCCAGCGGCCTGACCTCCGCCGAGGAGCGCACATGATCCGCGTACTGCTCGCCGACGACCAGCTTCTGGTCCGGGCCGGGTTCCGGGCGCTGCTGGACGCGCAGCACGACATCGAGGTGGTCGGCGAGGCGGCGGACGGCGGGCAGGCGGTGCGCATGGTGCGCGAACTGACCCCGGACGCCGTGCTGATGGACATCCGGATGCCGGTGATGGACGGGCTGGTCGCCACCCGCACGATCACCGCGGACCCGGCGCTCGTGCAGGTGCGGGTGGTGGTGCTGACCACCTTCGAACTCGACGAGTACGTCTTCGAGGCGATCCGGTCAGGTGCCTCCGGGTTCCTGGTGAAGGACACCGAGCCGGCCGAACTCCTGCGCGCGGTCCGGGCAGTGGTCGGCGGCGACGCGCTGCTGTCCCCCGGCGTGACCCGCCGGCTGATCGCCGAGTTCGCCGCCCGTTCCAAGGAGCCGGCCACCGCCGCCGACCTCGAACAGCTCACCGACCGGGAGCGCGAGGTGATGGCGCTGGTCGGGATCGGCCTGTCCAACGACGAGATCGCCCGCCGGCTGGTGGTCAGCCCGCTCACCGCGAAGACGCACGTCAGCCGGGCGATGGTGAAGCTCGGCGCCCGCGACCGGGCCCAACTGGTGGTGCTCGCCTACGAGTCGGGGCTGGTCCGGCCCGGTTGGCTCGGCTGATCCCACACTGATCCGGCGGCGCCCCCGCCGCCCGCCCCGCGCTCAGCCGATCCGGTCGGCGCCGCCCCGCGCGCCGGACCTGCCGGCACCGCTGCTCGCGGCCCGCCGCACCACCCGCCGCGGCCGGTGCGGCGTCACCACCGGCACCAGGGGCGCCGCGCCCGGGTCCGTACCGCCGTCACCGTCGGCGCGCCCGTGGCCGTAGCCGTAGCCGTAGCCGGGACCGTGGTCGTCCCCGTGGCCGGCCGGGATGCGGGTCGGGTCCCACGGGTACGGCGGCGGGGCCTGTCGCCGCTGCCGGGCGCGGCGTTCGAAGCGGTGCAAGGTCAGCACGATCCGGCCGAAGAAGAGCCCGGCCGCCACGATCACCGCGGCGCTGACCCACCCGTCGCGGGCCGATCCGTGCGCCGCGCCCGCCATCACCGGGGTGGTCACGACGAGGAAGCCGGCCGCGCCGAGCACCGCGGCGGTCACCACCGCGTACATCGCCTCGACGGACGCGGCGTCGCGTTCCGCCTGCGTACGGCGCCCCGTCACGCCCCGGCCGCCCGTGCCCGCCCCGCTCATCTCCACCGCCTCCCGCACTCGCGTCCGCCGCTTCCCGGCCACCGCGCTAGACGCCGTACGGTACAGCCGCGTTCCCCCGAACCCGCCCGGAACGTGCGGCGCGTGGTCGGCAGTCGGCAGTCGGCAGTCGGCGGGAGGGTGCCCGGCGGCACCGGAGCGCGCGGGGCGCGGACGTGGACCGGCCCCGCGCGTTCCCTCCTCGCGCGGGGCCGGTCGTTCGTTCGTGAGCGGCGGGACGGTCCGGCTCAGTCGCGTGCGGTCACGCGGCCGTCGCGGACGTCGCGCTCCGTGCCGTCGGTGGCGTCGGCGCCCTGGGCGGCGGTGGCCTTGCCGGGCGCCTCCGTGTCCGAGGAGGCGACGAGGATGCCGTAGGAGGGACGGCGGCGGCGCAGCCCCGAGAGGGTGAGCAGCAGCCCGGCGAAGCCGACACCGGTGACCACCCACAGCCCGGGCCGGTAGCTGTCGAGGGTGGCCTGCGGGCCGGCGGGGTGGCCGCCCGCGCTGGAGGTGACCACCGCCGTGACGACGGCGAGGAAGATCGCGCCGCCGACCTGGAAGGACGTGTTCAGCAGCCCGGAGACCATGCCCTGCTCCTCGTCGCGCACCCCGTTGGTGGCCTGGATGTTCAGCGACGGGAAGGCGGTGGCGAAGGCGGCGCCGAGCAGCAGCATCGAGGGCAGGATGACGGTCGCGTAGTTCGGGTGCAGGCCGATCCGCAGGAACAGGACGTACCCGACGACCAGCGAGGTGAAGCCTGCCGCGATCACCCGCGGGGTGCCGAAGCGGTCGACGACCGGCCCCATCCGGGTGGAGAGGATCGCGACGAGCGAGCCCGCGGGCAGGAAGGCGAGCGCGGTGTGCATGGCGCTGTAGCCGAGGACGTTCTGAAGGTACTGCGTGACCAGGAACTGGAAGGCGACGTAGGACCCGAAGAAGGTGGCGGCGCCGAGGTTGGCGCGGACCTGGCTGGAGTCGCGCAGCACCGCGAGCCGGACCAGCGGGTGGGACGAGCGCTGCTCGATGACGGTGAAGGCGGCCAGCAGGGCCGCGACGGCGGCGAAGGAGCCGAGCGTGCGGGCCGAGGCCCATCCGACCGACGACGCCGAGACCACGGTGAACACCAGCAGCAGCATCGCGCCGGCGCCGGTGATCGCGCCCGGCAGGTCGAAGCCCCGGCCGTCGGCCTTCTCGCGCGGCGTCTTCGGGATCAGCTTCAGCCCGGCGATCAGGGCGATCAGGGCGACGGGGGCGGGCAGCAGCATCGTCCAGCGCCAGCCGGCCTCCGTCAGGAACCCGGAGAGCACCAGGCCCATGGAGAAGCCGGTGGCGCCGCAGCTAGAGTAGATGGTCAGCGCCTTGTTGCGGACCGGGCCCTCGGCGAAGCTGGTGGTGATGATGGACAGGCCCGCGGGCGCGGTGAACGCGGCGCTGAGGCCCTTGACGAACCGGGTGGCGATCAGCAGTTCGCCGGAGTCGACCAGGCCGCCGAGGAGCGAGGCCACCGCGAAGACCGCGAGGGCGATCAGGAAGACCCGGCGCCGGCCGAGCAGGTCGGCCGCGCGGCCGCCGAGGAGCAGCAGGCCGCCGTATCCGAGGATGTAGCCGCTGACGACCCATTGCAACGAGGACGTGGACAGGTGCAGGTCGCTGCCGATCGAGGGCAGCGCCACGCCGACCATCGAGACGTCGAGGGCGTCGAGGAAGAGCGCGGCGCACAGCACGAGGAGGGCGCCCCACTGCAAGGCGCTCCATCGCTGGTCGGAGCGGGGGACGGTAGGGGACGGGACTGACGGAGAGGTCATGCGGAACAGATTACATGCACGCGCATCCAATGCAAGCGCATTTAATGCCCGTGCATAAGGGTCGGCTTTCTGCTAACGTTGTGTCATGACCGGCGACAAGGGTGAGCGCGCGCTCGTGCAGGAATGGCGGGACATCCTGGCCGTTCACGCCCGTACGGCTTGCGAGATCGACCGCGAGCTGCACCGGTACGGACTCGGCGCCAGCGACTTCGAGGTGCTGGACGTCCTGATCGGCGACGACGCGGAGGACGGCTGCACCTTCCGCGTCCAGGAGCTCGCCGACCGCGTCCACCTCAGTCAGAGCGCGCTGTCCCGGCTGGTGGCCCGCCTGGAGAAGGAGGGCCTGGTCGACCGCGGCATCTGCAGCGAGGACCGGCGCGGGGTGCGGGTCGCCATCACGGAGGCCGGCCGCAGCCGCTACGAGCAGGCCCGCCCGTGCCACCGCGCGGTGCTGGAGCGGATGCTCGTCAGGTCCTGAGCCGACGGGGCGGCTGGGCGCCGGCCGGTGCCGCGGCCCCTCGCACTTCGGCGAGCGCCGCTTCCCTCCGGCGGAGGACCCTTGAGCTGCACTTACGCGGGTCGGTTGGTGTGGTGGCGTGCCCAGTCGCCGCGCGCTTCGATGAGTGCGTGTCGTACGTGGGTGTCCAGCACCTCGGCGTGAGCCCGGAATGCCGCGGCCGGTTCGGTGACGCCTTCCGGTCCGAGGGCTTCCATGCGGTAGTCGTCGACGAGGCGGAAGTTGAAGACGGGGATGCGTAGTTCGGGTTCGGCGGCGTAGGGGTCGCAGTCGATGCTGCCGCTGAAGACCGGCACCGGGTCGGTGTCGTGGCCGGGCTCGTCGGAGCCGTCGGGTGTACGCAGGGGCAAGGTGTGGCCGCGGACGTCCTGGTGGTGGTTGGTGTCGCTGAGCGCGATGCCGAGGCGGTCGACGGGGAGTTGGTGCTCGCTGGGGTCGTCGGCGGCCCACGGCGGGAGGTGGCCGCTGATGCTGAATCCGGTGTCGGTGGTGATGGTCCAGGTGCGGTTGCTTGCGGACGATGCGAGGGACGGTTGGTCGGTGGTGGCGGCGAACGTACGGTTGTCGGCCGCTGGGGTGACGGGCACGTGGTGTTCCTTGTCTACTGAGGTCCAATGAGGCTCGGCGGAGTCAGGCGGCCGGGTCGTTGAGGTCGATGACGGTGAAGTCCGCCAGCCGCATGATCAGTTGGTAGGCGCGGACCCAGGGCATGCGGGGGTCGCCGAAGGCGATCGGCGCGTCCTCGGCGACCTTCGGGCCGTCGGACGTGGGGGGCGTAGAGGACGCCGTTGACACCAAAGCCTCCGGTGACCGGGCTTTTGGAGGCTACGTGATAGCGCTCCTGGTCAACCAGGCAGTCTTCATGCGGGACTTTCGCCAAGCCGTCGCCTTCGCCGAAGCTGGCATCCGTACGGCGGGCGCGCACGTCTCTCCCGCGCTGGCGACCGACCTCCATGCCATGCAGGCCAAGGCGTTCTCCCGTATGGGTGACCAAGGCGCCGCCCATCGCTGCATGGTTCTCGCCGAAGCCGCCGCTACCCGAATCCGGCCCGCCGATGAGTCGGCCGAACTCGGCTACGTCCAACCCGGCCTAGGGCGTGTGTGGAGTTGTGATCTCGTGGGGTCCCGGCCTGGGAGGGCCGGGCTCCTTGGGGTAGAACGGTAGGGTGTCTCGACCTCAACTTTCGGATGCCGAGTGGGAGTTCGTCTCCCCGTTTCTGCCGGTCGGTGAGTACGGTCCGTATCCGGAGAACCTGCGGGCGCACTTCGAGGGCGTCGTGTGGCGGTTTCGGAACGGGGCGAAATGGCGGGAGTTGCCCGAGCGGTTCGGGCACTGGTCCACCGTGTACGGCCGGTTTCGGCAGTGGCGGGATGCCGGGGTGTTCACTGCGGTGTTCCAGGGTGCGATCGCCGAGGCGGCGAGGCGGGGCCTGGTGGACTTGTCGCTGGTCAGCGTGGACTCGACCACGGCGAGGGCCCATCATGATGCCGCCGGGATGATCATGGAGCCCGGGACTCTGGACGCATTGGAGAAGGCCGCCGCTGAAAAAGGGGAGCCAGCGGGGAACAAGACGGGCAGATAGGTCTGGAGCGGGAGGAACGACGGCGCGTGAGGCGTCGCCGCAGAGTCCGGCTCGCTGCCGCTGACCTGGGGCGTTCCCGCGGCGGACTGACCACGAAGACGCACCTGTCCTGCGTTCCGCAGTGCCTGCCCCTCTCGCTCAAGATCACCGCAGGTCAGGCGGGAGACAGTCCGCAGTTCATCCCCGTCCTGGACAAGATCCGCGTCCCCGGCCCGGTCGGCCGACCCCGCACCCGGCCCGGCGCAGTCGCCGGCGACAAGGCGTACTCCTCCCGCAAGAACCGTGCTCACCTGCGCAAACGCGGGATCAAAGCGGTCATCCCCGAGAAGAAGGACCAGGCCGCCCACCGCAAGAAGCGCGGCTCACGTGGCGGACGGCCCGTCACCTACGACAAGGAGCTGTACAAGCTCCGCAACAGCGTCGAACGCACCATCAACAAGATCAAGGACTGGCGCGGCCTCGCCGTCCGCTACGACAAAAAGCCTGGAAGCTACCAGGCCGGACTCGAATTATGCGCCGGCCTGCTCTGGATCCGACACCTCGGATCACAGTCTTGATCACAACTCCATACAGACCCTAGTTGAGGCCCAACTCGCCGAAGCCCTCATCAGCCTCGGCGACTGGACCCCAGCCCAGACCTACGCCACCGAAGCTGTACGTGCCCAAGCACACGCCCGCGGGTCCGTGCATCGCCTGGCCATCCTTGCCACTGCTGACCTCGGCCGCGGCGATCCCGAACAGGCCGCAGCCCACAGCCTCGCGGCTCTCGCCCTGGCACAGGGCCAGGAGTCGCAGCGTCTACGGGACCGATTCACCCGCCTTCGCGCCCTGCTCGCCGACCACAGCTCGGTCGCCGGGCGCGATGCCGTCGAGCAGATCGACGCCTCACTCTCCCTGCCTCTGTGACCAGCCCGGTCCGGTACCGTCCCAGGCACCGGGCAGCCAGCCATGGACGGAGCACGTACGTGTCGGTGTGGAAGAACCACGGCGAGAAGACGGTCTACGAGAATCCCTGGCTCACCCTCAACCTCGCCGACGTCGAACTCC
The DNA here is from genome assembly GCF_036014115.1 of Streptomyces sp. NBC_00448. Lineage (NCBI taxonomy): Bacteria > Bacillati > Actinomycetota > Actinomycetes > Kitasatosporales > Streptomycetaceae > Streptomyces > Streptomyces sp. NBC_00448. Next base: position 8,691,915 of record NZ_CP107913.1, on the reverse strand, counting down.
CCGACGGCCGCCACCTCGACCACTACCTGATCCGCCAACGCCCGGTAGCGCTGGCCACCACCGTCAACGAAGCAGGCGAAGCCCTCCTGCTGTGGCGGCACCGCTTCATCACCGACACCTGGGGCTGGGAACTCGCCGCCGGCGTGGTCGAACACGGCGAGGACGTCGAAGCAGCCGCCGCCCGCGAGATGCTGGAGGAAACCGGATGGCGCCCCGGCCCCCTCAAGCACCTCATGACCGTTGAGCCCTCCAACGGCCTCGCCGACGGCCACCACCACGTCTACTGGTCCACCACCGCCGAGTACGTCGGGCACCCCGAGGACGACTTCGAGTCGGAGCGACGGGAATGGGTGCCGCTCGCGTCCGTACCCATGCTCGTTCAGCGGGGCGAGATCAGATCGGCGAACGCGGTGGCCGCGCTCCTCCTGCTCCACCACATGCACGGCACCGAAGGCCTATCGCCCGCAGATGCCGGCTGACGGGCGGCTGCGCCCCCGTACGCGGTACGGCGTCAACTGCCGTGCCCCGCGCTGCCGTCGCCGAGGATGAACGGCGACGGGATCGGCACGGCGTCGCGTCTCCGGTGCCGGATACTGGCGGGATGGCGTCCCCCCAACTGGCACCCGAGGTCACCACCTTCTACACCAGCCTCTTCGACGAAGGGAGCCGGTTGACGTCTTCGGCTGACGGAAGACTGGAACTGCTGCGCACGCAGGAGTTGTTGCGGCGCTTCCTGCCGGAGGCACCCGCACGCGTGCTGGATGTCGGCGGCGGAACCGGCGTGCACGCCCGCTGGCTGGTGGCGGACGGATACGAGGTGCGGCTCGTCGACCCGGTCGCACGCCATGTGGAGCAGGCACGCGACATCTGCCCGGCCGAACTCGGTGACGCCCGCGGCCTCGACGCGCCGGACTCCTCGTACGACGTCGTGACGCTGCTCGGTCCGCTGTACCACCTGCCCGAGCGCGAGGACCGCCTGCGAGCGCTGCGCGAGGCCGCCCGCGTGACGCGGCCCGGGGGCCTCGTGGCAGCCGCGGCGATCAACCGCTACTCGTCCGTCTTCGAACACACCGCCCTGGCGCACCTGCACCACGAACGCCTGCGGGACTCGATCACGGACATCCTCGCCACCGCCACCTACGACGGCCGGCGCGGCTTCACCGTGTCCTACTTCCACCGGGCGGAAGAGCTCGCCGCGGAAGTGGGGGCCGCGGGGCTCCGGGAGGTGGAGGTGTTCGGCATCGAGGGCCCCACCTGGTCGCTGCTCAAGGCCGTCGAGCAGAGTACGGGCGCCCCGCCGAGCGAGGAACTCTTCCAATCCGCCCTGACCGCCGCCCGCCTGGCCGAGCCCTACCCCGAACTCCTCGCCGCCAGCTCCCACCTCCTGGCCGTCGGCCGCAACCCGGACTGACCGGACTGACCGGGCCGACCGGGCCGACCGGGCCGGCGTCCCCCGGGCACCCCGAAGACGCCGGGGGCCGGGGGCCGAACACCGGGTGGCGGGTTCGTCAGGACGCGGCGCCGGAGGACAGCCAGAGGTCCATCACGTCGCGGTCGCCGCGTACGGACAAGCGGTCGTGGGGCAGCCGGTTCCACAGCGCCAGGTACAACTCAGCAGCCGGCGCGCTCACTTCGCAGTCGGCGCGGCCGTCCGCACCGCCCCGCTCCCAGCGCGGCGGCTCCGGGGTGAAATGCAGGGTCCAGCCGCTGTCCCCCGCCACGTCCTCGGTACGCACCCGCAGGGTGCGCGGCTGCGGGCTGCGCGCCCGGTTGCGGCCCTTGCCCTCGAACCGGAGCATGAGTTCGTCCACGCCGTCCGCGGCGAAAGCGGGGTCCACCGCTGACGGGGCCAGGCCGGCGGCGGCCTGGGCGTCGACGCGGTGGACGGTGGTCTCGTGTGCCTGGCGGCGGACCCAAAACTCCAGCGGCGAGGGCGCGGGCATGAAGGTCCAGCAGACCAGGTCCGCCGGGGCGTCCTCCAGCACCTCCACCAGCCGGGCGTGCGAGAGCCGGTACCAGTCGACGAGTTCGCCGCGGTCGGAGCCGGTGCCGTCGCTCCCCGTGCCGCTCGGCGCCGTGTCGTCGAGTTGGGCGGGCTCGGTACGCCCCTCGGCGACGAACCCGGCCGCCCAGCGGTGCACCGACCCGGTGTGCCGCAGCAGATCGCGGACCTGCCACTTCGGGCAGGTGGGCACGGGCGCGTCCAGCCCCGCACGCTGTGCGGCGTCGGCCAGCAGGGGTCCCTCGCGGCGCAGCGTCTCGATGAACTCGGCAGTCTCCATAGGGGAATTGTGCCGGGTCGGCGGCACCGGTCAACGTGCGGCGACACGGCGCCGGGCGGCGCGCACCCCGTAACCGATCAGCACGGCGTCCAAGTCCGCCGCGACGACCGCGGCGATCACGGTCAGCGTCCAGCCGGTCCACCCGCTCGCGGCCGACGACACGTCCAGCCCGCCGACGGCCGCGAACAGCCGCCACAGCGCCGGTGTCCAGGGCAGCGTCGCCAGTTCGAGCAGCACCCCGCTGAACGACAGCGCCGGGCCGCCCGCGATCGCGGTCTGCAGCAGCGTCAGCAGCAGGCACACCGCGACCACGCCCAGATAGATCCGCGCGGCCCGCTCACCGGCCACGACACGAGCGGCACGGGCGGTACGGCCGGCACGAACCGTACGGGCGGTACGGCCGGCCCAGGGCAGCATGCGCATCGGCTCCTCCTGCGGTGCGTACGGGGCCCCCGCGCGGGGGCACCTGCGGGCTCGTACCGGCGGCGACAGGCCGCAGCGGCCTTACGCCACCGCGACGTTCCGCGGGGCCACCAGCATGCCGCCTCGACGCCGTTCGCGCGCCTGTGATGTACGTCAAGCCGACCGGGGCGGTGAGGTGTGCCGTACCGACCAGGCGATCACCGCGGCGACGGCGGCGAGCGCGGAGACCGTGGTCAGCGCGGTGGGCAGGCCGACCGCGTCGGTGAGGAAGCCGATCGCGGGCGGGCCGAGCAGCATCCCGCCGTAGCCGAGCGTGGAGGCGGCGGCCACTCCGCTCGGACCGGTCAGCGCGCCGGCGCGTGCGATGGCGGTCGGGAAGAGGTTCGCCAGGCCGAGGCCGGTCAGCGCGAAGCCGACCATCACCAGCGCGGTGAACGGCGCGAGCGCGCCCAGCAGCATCCCGCCGCACGCGGTCAACCCGCCGAACACCAGCGCGCGGCTCTGCCCGAGCCGGGTGATCAGCGCGGCGCCGGTCAGCCGCCCGATGGTCATCGCCGAGGTGACGCAGGCGTAGCCGGCCGCCGCGATCCCGGGCCCGTTGTGCAGGTCCTGCTGGATGTGCAGCGCGCCCCACTCGGCGAGCGCGCCCTCGCCGTACGCCGAGCAGCCCGCGATCATGCCGAACACGGCGACCAGCAGGGTCGTACGGTGGCCGGCGGGTCCCCGCTTCCCGTCCGGCGCCTTCCCGGCGGGTGCCTTCCCGGCGGGCGCCGTCCCGTCCGGCGCCGGCGTCGTACGCTCCAGGTCGGCCCCGGCCCCAGCGCCGGCCTCGGCACCCCTTCCGGCCTCGGCACCCGCACCCGCCCCGCCCTCCTCCCGCGCCGCGGGACCCCGTACGCCCCCGCGGCTGAGCGGATGCGCCACCAGCACCCGCCCCGCGAACAGCACCGTCAACAGGCCGATCGGCGTGAGCAGCATCAGATGGGTGGCGGGCGACAGGTGCGACGCCAGCAGCCCGCCGATACCCGCGCCGAGCAGACCGCCCATGCTGTAGGCGGCGTGGAAACTGGACATCACCGGGCGGCGCAGCGCGGCGACCAGGTCGACGGCGACGCTGTTCATCGCGACGTTGAGGCCGCCGTAGGACGCGCCGAAGAACAGCAGCACCAGGCCGAGGGCGAGGGCCGAATGGGTACGCGGCGGCAGGGCCACGCTGACCGCCAGCATGGCCGCGGTCACGACGGTCACCCGCTCGTTCCCGAAGGTGCGGCACAGCCGGCCGGTGAGCACCATCGTGGCGATCGCCCCGACCGACACGCCCAGCAGCGCGAGCCCCAACTGCCCGGCGGACGCGCCGACCTGGGCCTTGATGGCAGGGATGCGCACCACCCACCCGGCGAACAGGAACCCGTCAACGGCGAAGAAGACCGTCAACGCGACGCGCAGCGCGCGCAGGGCCGGGTCGGCGGCGAATGTGTGGTGGGATCGGGACAGCGCCGTCCCTATTTTGTTCAACGTCGGCACAAAGTGAGAATAGAGTGGTGACACAGATTCGGACAAGGCTTGAGCGCGGCCGAGGCGCGCTCGGTCCAGCGCTCGGCCTGGTACACACCGGCCGCGCGCCGACCCGCGCCCTGCTCACCGCGGAACTGGGTGTGACCCGCGCCACCGCCGGGGCGGTGGCGGCCGAACTCGAGGCGCTCGGCCTGATCCGGGTCGACACCCGGCCGACCGGGCCCTCCGGCGCGCAGGGTCGCCCCTCCCACCGGCTGGAGGTGGCCCCCGAAGGACCGGTCGCGCTCGCCGCGCAGGTGCACGCCGACGGCTTCCGCGCCGCGCTGGTCGGCCTCGGCGGTGAGACGGTGGCGACCGCGCCCGGCTGCATGACGGTCCCGGCCGACCCCGCGCACGTACTCGGCGAGGTGGTGGCGGCCGGCGCGGAGCTGCTGCGCGCCCACAGGCGGGAGTGCGTCGGCGCCGGGCTCGCGGTGCCGTCCGCGGTCGCCGAGCCCGAGGGCACCGCGCTCAACCCGCTGCACCTGGCCTGGCCGGCCGGCGCGCCCGTGCTGCGGGTGTTCACCGAGCAGGTGGCCAGGGCCGGTATCACCGGTCCCGGCGGGCGCCCGGTGCCCTGCTTCGTGGGCAACGACGTCAACGTGGCCGCGCTCGCCGAACACCGCCACGGGGCCGGCCGCGACGCCCAGCACCTGCTGGTGGTCGCCTCCGGCCACCGCGGGGTCGGCGGCGCCCTCGTGCTCGACGGCCGCCTGCACACCGGCAGCGCGGGGCTGGCCCTGGAGGTCGGCCACCTGACCGTCCGGCCGGACGGGCGGCCCTGCCACTGCGGCTCCCGCGGCTGCCTCGACGTCGAGGCGGACCCGCTCGCCTTCATCGAGGCCGCCGGACGCCCGGCGGGCCCGGAGATCTCGCTGCTGGAGCAGTCCCGCGACCTGCTGCGCACCGAGTACGACGACCCGTCCGTGCGCCGCGCCGCCCATATCCTCATCGACCGGCTCGGCACCGGCCTGGCCGGACTCGTCAACGTGCTCAACCCCGACCGCATCCTGCTCGGCGGCCTGCACGGCCACCTGCTGGACGCCGACCCCGACCGGCTGCGCGCGGTCGTCGCCGACCGCAGCCTGTGGGGGCGCAGCGGAAGCGTGCCGCTGCTGGCGTGCGCGCTGAACCACAACAGCCTCGTCGGCGCCGCCGAACTCGCCTGGCAACCGGTCCTGGACGACCCTTTGAGCGCGCTCGGCGGCTGAGCGGCCACGTGCCCCGGACCGCGGGTGGAGGGCCGTCGGTACGCAACCCGGCGACGGCCTCGGACGCGGCCGCCTCGGCCGCCCCGGACATGGCCCATCGAGGTCCGACGGGGCGGTACGGTGTCGACCACTTCCGTTGTGCGGCCAGTTGGGGGCGGACATCATGCGGCTTCTTCTCACCTCCGCCGGCGTCACCAACCAGAGCATCCGGGACGCGCTGGTCGACCTCCTGGGCAAACCGATCGCCGAGGCCCACGCCCTGTGCATCCCCACCGCGGGGTACGGGAGTTCCTTCGGACCGGTCGGGCCCTGGCGCTTCCTCCGCGGGGCCGATCTGGGGTGGAGGTCCGTGGGGGTGCTGGAGCTCACCGCGCTGCCCAGCATCGACCGGGAGCGCTGGGTGCGGTGGGTCCGAGCGGCCGACGTCCTGCTGGTGAACGGCGGCGACACCCTGTACCTGAGCCACTGGATGCGGGAGTCCGGGCTGGCCGACCTCCTGCCGTCGCTGCCCGAGACGGTCTACGTGGGAATCAGCGCCGGGAGCCTGGCGCTGACCCCCCGCGTCGTGCGGGACTTGGACGACTGGATGCCGCCCACCGGTGACGACCGCACGCTCGGGTTGGTCGACTTCTCGATCTTCCCGCACCTGAACCGCGCGGAGCTGCCGGAGAACACCATGGCCGCGGCGGAGAGTTGGGCGGCCGAGATCGCGGGGCCGGCGTACGCGATCGACGACGCCACCGCCGTCAAGGTGGACGGCGGCGCCGTGGACGTCGTCTCCGAGGGGAACTGGAAGCTCTTCACGCCCGCCCCGTGAACTCCCGCCGCATGAACGCCTGTCCCATGAACGTCAGCGACTGAACGTCAGCGACCTTCCGTACGCACCCGGCGGCTCGTGAAACACGGCCGGGGCCGCCCGGTCAGCGCGAGGCGGCCGGCCCGACACCGGCGAGGACGAGATCGACCCCGGCCGGGAACTGCTCGCCGTCGTCGTGCTCGCGCGGCTGATCCGCGACCGGTTCGCGTGAGCGGATACTTCTCCGGGTCCAGCGCCTCCCAGCCTTCGCCACGCTGTCGAGGAACGTGGCGCGGTCCATGTCGGGCCGAACGTGCGGGCGCTCGCGCTGTTCGCGGCGTTCCGGCCGGCGGCACCGAGGATGTAGTGCACCAGCACCGAGGTCGCCGTGGACCAGCCGCCCTCGGGCACGCCCAGCGCGGGCGGAAACCGCTCAGGAGACGCGCGGAGGCACCGGCCGCGCGGGCCGCGGCGACGGCACCGTGTGGCTCGGCGCCAGCCCCACCGAGTCCCCGTCAGCGCCCATGACGCGGGCCAGTTTCAGACCGGCCTCGAAGCGGCTGGTCGCGTTCAGCCGCTCCATGAGCTTGGCCACCGCGCGCTGCACGGTCCGGCGGTGCACACCGAGCTTGCGGGCGATCTGGTCGTCGCTGAGACCGCTGGCCATGAGCCGTACGACCACCCGCTCCTGGGCGCTGAGCGCGGTCCGCTCGGACTGGGCGACCGCCCGATGGTAGGGCACCGCACGCAGCCAGTAGTCCTCGTAGAGCGCCACCTGGGCGCTGACCAGGGCCGAGCCGTGCAGCAGGATCACGGCCCGCGAACCCGTGCCCGCGGCGGCCGGGTTGAAGGCGATCAGGCCGTCGAGCACGAGCAGGTCGTAGACCGCGTGGTCGATCAGCCGGACCTCGACGCCGGCCTGCGCGAGGTCGTGCAGATAGCGCGCGTGCTTGGGAGTCTCGAGCAGCGCCTGCCGGTAGATCGCCCGGCACCGCACCCCCCGTGCGACGAGCGCCCTGTCCTGGGCCAGCGAGCGGTTGAGCACCTCCATCGACGGCATGGCGCCGGGGTGCAACGCGTCACAACTCACCTTGATCGCGGTCGCAAGCTCCTGCAACCTGCGGTCCTTCTGCTTCGGATCGGTGATCAGCTCCACTTCGGCTTGGAGCGTGTCCGGCGAAAGGGGAGGTTGATAGAGCGTCAGCAGCACGTGCGCGAGCTGCTCCAGGTCGCTGACGCTCGCCGCGTGCGCTGCGGCAGTCGCCTGGTGGGCCTGCGCCTTCCCGAGCAGCGCCGCGTTGGCTTCGACGGGCTCGATCGACTCCTGCACGTCACGTACCAGGCCCAGCCGGCGCAACTGCCGTATGCCGCGCTCCACCTGATCGAGATCGAGTCCCGTCTCGGCGGGCAGGTCGACCACCGCCGCCTTACCCACGGTCCGCAACACCTGATAGGCGGAGAGTGCGTACTTCTCGTCGTCCTCCATCGGCCCCCCTGCTGTCTTGCCGTGTCATCGCCCGCAACCGGTTCTCCGCAGTGGCGGGGAAACAGTATGCCGGGTCCGTATCCTCGCCCCCGCGCCGGCGACGCCCGCGTCCTGCCCGCCGCGCGCGGGTCGGCGCGTACGGGCGGCGCGTACGGGCGGCGCGCGGGTCGGCGCGTACGGGCGGCGCGTACGGGCGGCGCGTACGGGCGGCGCGCGGGTCGGCGCGCACGAGAGGCTCGCGGGTCGCCTCCCCGTCAGGGAGTGCGGACGGACGGGAGGATGTGGCCGAAGAACTCGCGATCGCCGGGGAAGACCGGGGTGAGGGTGAGGAACTCGCGCGGCGTCACCCAGCGGACCTCGACGACCTCGCGAGGGTCGGGGACGACCTCGCCGTCATCGACGCGGGCGGTCCACCAGTGCAGCAGGAACACGCCGTCCGCGGCCCGCGACTCCCAGACCTTCGCGGCCGGGGCGACCGTGAGGCCGACCTCCTCGCGCATCTCGCGGACGAGCGCGTCCTGCTGGCTCTCACCCGGTTCGAGCGTGCCGCTCGGCGGCGCCCAGTAGCCGGCATACGGGCGCCGGGCCCCCGTCTGATCACCAGCACCCGCCCGGCCCGCGGCAGGACCGCGACGACCGCCTCACGCCCGGCCATGACACCCGTCCACGACGCCCTCCCGTGAAGTCCGGAACCGAAGCCCGGAACCGCAATCCGGGACCGAAGTCCGGGACCGAAGTCCGGGACGGAGCCTACGCGGTGGTGGGGAAGAGCTGCAGCGCCTGCGCGGCGGCCGCGGCGGCCCCGACCAGTCCCGCGTCGGTGCCGAGCTTCGCGGGCACCACGTCGACACCCGCCGCGAAGGACAGCGTGGCGTAGCGGGACAGATGCTCGCGCAGCGGGTCGAAGAGCAGCGGCCCGGCCGCCGAGACACCGCCGCCGATCACGGCGACGTGGATCTCGACGAGCGTGGCGGTCGCCGCGATGGCGGCGGCGAGGGCCTGGGCGGCGCGGTCGAACGACGCCAGGGCGACCGGGTCGCCCTGGCGGGCGGACGCGGCGACCGCGGCGGCGGTCGGCTGCGCGCCGGCCGGCGGCCGCCAGCCCTCCTCGACCGCGCGCCGGGCGATGTTGGGGCCGCTGGCGATCCGCTCCACGCAGCCGCGCGACCCGCACGGGCACGGGTCGCCGTCGAGGTCCACGCTGATGTGCCCGATGTGCCCGGCGTTGCCGGTCGGCCCGGGCAGGAGGGCACCGCCGAGCACCAGACCGCCGCCGACACCGGTGGACACCACCATGCACAGCGCGTTGTCGTAGCCGCGGGCCGCGCCCTGCCAGTGCTCGGCGGCGGTCATCGCGACACCGTCGCCGGTCAGTACGACGGGCAGGCCGCCGGCCGCCGCCGAGACCCGCGGTACGAGCGGGAAGTCGCGCCAGCCGGGCACGTTGACCGGGCTGACGGTGCCCTGCGCCGCGTCCACCGGACCGGCGCTGCCGATGCCGACCGCGACGGCCCCGGGCCAGTGCGGGGCGGCGCGCAGTTCGGCGAGCACCTCGTCGACCGCGGCCATCACCCGCTCGCCGTCCGCGCTGCCGGGCGTCGGGCGCAGCGCGCGCGCCAGCAACCGCCCCTCGGCGTCGATGAGGGCCCCGGCGATCTTGGTGCCGCCGATGTCCAGTGCGGCCACGATCGGACCGGTCGCGCTGTCAGGGTGCATCGCTGCGGCGTCTCCTTGTGCGTTGTGCGTGCGTCGTGCCCGCGGTGGGCGCTTCGTCATGCGTCGTGTGTGTGGGGGGGTCGTGGGGGCGGGTGTGGCGGGAGTGAACGGGGGCGTGATGCGTGGTGCGTGTGGTCGGCGAGCGGCGGACCGCGGTCGGCACTCGGTCCCCACTGCGGTCTGTCCCTTCCTGCGTTCTGTGTACGTTCTGTGGCGGTCGGATGTGCGCGGAGCGTAGATATTCGGTCGCTGGGCGTTCGTACTACGTGGGTTGTAGGGGCCGTATCGACAAGGGTGCGGACGAGGGTAGTCTCGCCTGATCGTGACAACGTTGTCCATCTCTTGTCGCAGGGAATACTACGACCGTGACCCAAACACCAGGACGTACCCCCCGGCCCACGATGAAGGATGTCGCCGCGCGGGCGGGCGTCGGCCTCAAGACGGTGTCGCGGGTGGTGAACGAGGAACCCGGCGTGACACCTGATACCGCCGCCCGCGTTCAGGCCGCCATCGACGCGCTGGGGTTCCGGCGCAACGACAGCGCGCGACTGCTGCGGACGCGGCGTACGGCGAGCGTCGGCCTGGTGCTGGAGGACCTCGCGGACCCCTTCTACGCGGCGCTCAGCCGGGCCGTGGAGGACGTGGCGCGCTCGCACGGCGCGCTGCTGTTCACCGGGTCCAGCGCGGAGGACCCGCGCAGGGAGCAGGAGCTCGTGCTGGCGTTCTGCGCGCGGCGGGTGGACGGGCTGGTCGTGGTGCCGGCCGGGGACGACCACCGCTACCTCCTGCCGGAGATCGCGGCCGGGGTCGCGACGGTCTTCGTGGACCGGCCGGCCGGGCGGCTGGACGCGGACGTGGTGCTCACGGACAACGCGGGCGGTACGCGGGAGGGCGTCGCGCATCTGATCGCGCACGGCCACCGGCGGATCGGGTTCATCGGCGACCAGCCCGGCATCCACACCGCGGGTGAACGGCTGCGGGGGTACCGCGAGGCGATGGCGGCGGCCGGGCTGACCGTACGGCCCGAGTGGTACGCCATGGGGCCGACCACGCCGGAGCGGGTCGAGGCGGCGCTCGACGCGATGCTGAACGGGGTGGAGCCGGTGACGGCCCTCTTCGCCGGGAACAACCGGGTGACGGTCACCGCGGTGCGCGTGCTCGCGGGGCGGCCGGAGCGGATCGCGCTCGTCGGGTTCGACGATTTCGAGCTGGCGGATGTGCTTGACCCGGCGATCACGGTGGTGGCGCAGGACGCGCCGGGCATCGGGCGGGTCGCCGCGCAGCAGTTGTTCCGGCGGTTGGACGGGATCGCGACGGACGAGGCGAGCCGGACCGAGCTGCCGGTCCGGTTGATCGAGCGCGGCTCGGGCGAGTTCCCGCCCGAGCGGTGAGCGATCCGTCCGGGGCCTGGTGCCGTCGTTTCCCGGAGCGGCGGCCGAACGCAGACAACACGTGAGCCCGGGGCCCGTCGGCATACCTTAAAGGTGTGGCGAGTGAAGACCTGGGACGGACGCTGCGTCGCTTGCGGCGATTGGCCGATCTCACGCAGGAGCAACTGGCGGAGCGTTCCGGTGTGTCGGTGGACGTCATCCGGCAGTTGGAGCAGCGGCGCAAGCACTCGGCGCGACTGCCCACGTTGCACGCGCTCGCCAACGGCCTGGGCGTGGAGCTGACGACGTTGCCCGGGGACCCGCCGGCGGTCGCGGCGACCGGTGAGAACGACGGTCCGCGCTTCGTCGCCGTGCGCCGCGCGATCGGCCTCGCGACCGACCGCCCACGCCCCGGCTCCGACGTCGGACCCCGGCACCCTCCCGCCCGGCGGGTGGTCCCGGGGGGGGTGACAGAGCCGGGGCGCCCGGGGGGTCAGCGGCCGGCGAGGGCCGCGAGGGTGGTGGGGGCGGGGAGCTCCGCGGGGGTGAGGGCGCCGCAGTCGAGGCCGCGCAGGAGGTAGGCCGCGAGGGCGCGGGCGGTGGCGGGCTCGTCGAGGACCGCGGAGGTCGCGGGACCCGCCGAGTCCGCGGTGCCGGTGGAGTCGGCCGTGTACGCGGCGAGGCGGGCGGTGGCGGCGGCCAGGCCCTCGCGGTAGAAGGCGTAGGTGGCCGCGTAGCGGGTGGGGAGGTGGGCCGGGTGCATGTCCCAGCCCTGGTAGTACGCACGGGCGAGGGAGCGGCGTACCAGGCCGTGGTGGAGCCGCCAGGCGGAGTGCACGTCGGTGGTGGAGCCGACCGGGAGCACGTTGGTGGAGCCGTCGGAGAGGCGTACGCCGGTGCCGGCCGCGGCGACCTGCATGACCGCCTTGGCGTGGTCGGCGGCCGGGTGGTCCAGGGACTGGTGGGCGGCGCTGACCCCGCAGGCGGCGCTGTAGTCGAAGGTGCCGTAGTGCAGCGAGGTGGCGCGGCCGCGGGCGGCGTCGATGAGGCGGGGCACGGTGGCGGTGCCGTCGGGGCCGAGGATGGCCTGGGTGGTCTCGATCTGGATCTCGAAGCCGAGCCGCCGCTCGGGTAGCCCCGCGGCCCGCTCGAACTCCTCGCACAGGTCGGCCATCGCGGCGACCTGCTCGGGGAAGGTGACCTTGGGCAGGGTGAGGAGGAGCCCGTCCGGCAGCGCGCCGCCGTCGAGCAGGGTCGTCAGGAACAGGTCGAGCGTGCGGATGCCGCGGTCGCGTACGGCGGCCTCCATGCACTTCATGCGGATGCCGACGTACGGCGGCGCGGTGCCGTCGGCGACGGTGGCGGCGACCGTACGGGCGGCGGCGACGGCCGTGGCGTCCTCCTCCGCGTCCGGGCGCACCCCGTAGCCGTCCTCGAAGTCGATCCGCAGGTCCTCGACGGGCTCGCGGCGCAGCTTGGCGCGGACCAGGTCGTAGACGTCGGCGGCGAGTTCGCCGGACAGGCCGAGCACGGTGCCGAACGCGGCCGGGTCGGGCGCGTGGGTGTCGAGCGCGGCGAGCGCCCGGTCGCCCCAGGCGCGCACGGTGCCGGCGTCGAAGGCGTCGGCGGGCACGTACACGGTGTGCACGGGCTGGCGGGTGGCGCGGTCGCCGGGGTAGCGGCGGGCCAACTCCGCGTCGGTGCCGGCCAGCGCGGCGCCGATCCGCGTGCGTACGGCGTCTGCGAGTGTCGTCACGGCCGGCATCTGCACCCTCCCGGAATTCAACAAATCGTTGAAATGCAAGCTAGCGGGGGCGTACGCACCGGTCAACAGGGCGGCGGCTCGCGTCGGTCGGGTCGCGCGGGGGCGCATCGGCCCCGCGGACGCGCGCATCGGCCTCCCGGACGCGCGTCGGCCCCCGCGCACCACAGCAGCGCGGGGACCGACATGCGTTCAAGCGGCTCAGCCCTTGCGGGCCTTGACCTCATCGGTGAGCTGCGGGACGACGTTGAACAGGTCGCCGACCACGCCGTAGTCGACGAGGTCGAAGATCGGCGCCTCGGCGTCCTTGTTGACCGCGACGATGGTCTTCGAGGTCTGCATGCCGGCCCGGTGCTGGATCGCGCCGGAGATGCCGTTGGCGATGTAGAGCTGCGGGGAGACCGACTTGCCGGTCTGGCCGACCTGGTTGCTGTGCGGGTACCAGCCGGCGTCGACCGCCGCGCGCGAGGCGCCGACCGCGGCGCCCAGCGAGTCGGCGAGCGCCTCGATCACGGAGAAGTTCTCCGCGCCGTTGACCCCGCGGCCGCCGGAGACCACGATCGCGGCCTCGGTCAGCTCCGGCCGCCCGGAGGACTTGCGCGCGGTGCGCGAGACGACCTTGGTGCCGGTGGCCAGCTCGCCGAAGGCGACCGTCAGCGGCTCGACGGTGCCGGCGGCCGGCGCGGACTCGACCGGCGCGGCGTTCGGCTTGACGGTGATCACCGGAGTGCCCTTGCGCACCGTGGACTTGGTGGTGAAGGCGGCGGCGAACACCGACTGGGTGGCGACCGGGCCGTCCGCGCCGGCCTCCACGTCGACGGCGTCGGTGATGATGCCCGAGCCGAGCCGCAGCGCCAGGCGCGCGGCGATCTCCTTGCCCTCCGCGGAGGACGGCACCAGCACCGCGGCCGGGTTCACGGCCTTCGCGGCGGCTTCGAGCGCGTCGACCTTGGGGACGACGAGGTAGTCCGCGAACTCCGGCGCGTCGGCGGCCAGTACGCGGGTCGCGCCGTGCTCGCCGAGCACGGCCGCGGCGGCCTCGGCGCCCGGGCCGAGGTGGACCGCGACAGGCTCGCCGATCCGGCGGGCGAGGGTGAGCAGTTCGAGGGTCGGCTTGCGGACGGCACCGTCCACGTGGTCGACGTAGACGAGGACTTCAGCCATGGGAATCGTTCTCCTGCGAATTCGGGAAGGGGCGGCGGGCCATCGGATGGGGCGGCGGCGCGGCCGAGGCTCAGATGAACTTCTGCGCGGCCAGGAACTCGGCGAGCTGCTTGCCGCCCTCGCCCTCGTCCTTGACGATCGTGCCCGCACTGCGCGCGGGGCGCGCCGTGGCGTCCTGCACCGCGGTCCAGGCGCCGCCCAGACCCACCTCGGCCGCGTCCACACCGAGGTCGGACAGGTCGAGCGTCTCCAGCGGCTTCTTCTTCGCGCCCATGATGCCCTTGAAGGACGGGTAACGGGCCTCGCCGGACTGGTCGGTGACCGACACCAGCGCCGGCAGCGCCGCCTCCAGTTCCTCGCTCGCCACGTCACCGTCACGGCGGCCGGTGACCTTCCCGTCGGCGACCGCGACCTCCGACAGCAGCGTCACCTGCGGGATGCCCAGCCGCTCGGCCAGCAGCGCCGGCACCACGCCCGCGGTGCCGTCGGTGGACGCCATGCCGGTGACGACCAGGTCGTAGCCGATGTGCTCGATGGCCTTGGCCAGCACCAGCGAGGTGCCGATGATGTCGGTGCCGTGCAGCGCGTCGTCCTCGACGTGCACGCCCTTCGCCGCGCCCATCTGCAGCGCCTTCAGCACCGCGCCGCGCGCGTCCTCGGGGCCGATCGTGACCGCGGTGACCTCCGCGTCGTCGGCGGCCTCCGCGATCTGGAGCGCCTGCTCCACGGCGTACTCGTCAAGCTCCGACAGCAGGCCGTCGACCGCGTCGCGGTCGGTGGTCAGGTCCTCGGCGAAGTGACGGTCACCCGTGGCGTCGGGCACATACTTCACTGCGACTACGATCCTCAAGCTCACGCCTGCTCTCCTACTGCTTCCGTCCTGCACGTCTTCGTGAACTGCCCAGGTTAGGCGCCCGCGGTGGCGGCTCCCTGCCAGGGCACGGCTACTACCCCGCCGAATATATTACTCGTCAGTACACAGAGGTGCTTACCCAGGCGCAAGGGCCTTGAACTGTGACGTGCCCGACGCGCCCACCTGTCCCGTTCAGTGGAACAACCGGTGGTACCCGCCCTGATGGTGGACCAGCGGCCCGCCGGGCCCGTGCGGGTCGCCGGCGACGGCCCGGGCCACCACGATCCGGTGGTCGCCGGCCGGCACCCGGCCCACCACCCGGCCGACCAGCCAGGCGGCCACGCCGTCGAGCAACGGCACTCCGTGCGGGCCGGACGACCAGCCGGTCGGCGGCCCGAACCGGTCCGCCCCCGAGCGGGCGAAGACCGCGGCGAGTTCGCGCTGGTGGTCGCCGAGGACGTGCACGCCGACGTGCTCGGCGGTGGAGAGCGCCGGCCAGCAGGAGGACCCGACGCTGATGCCGAAGGAGAACAGCGGGGGTTCGACGGCCACCGAGACGAGCGAGGTCGCGGTGAAGCCGACCGGACCGTGCACGCCCTGGGCGGTGACCACGGCGACGCCCGCGGCATGGCGGCGGAAGACCGAGCGGAAGACGTCCGGGTCGATGTCGGGGGCGTCCGGGCCGGCCGAGGCGAGGTCGTGCGTTGCGGTCACGGGTGGGTACGTCCTTCCGCGGCGAGCGGGCGGGGCGGCGGCCCCTCGGGCCGGGCCGACCGTCGGGGCTGGGAGGCGGCGGTGCTCAGCGAACCGGGCGGCACACACGGGCGTGTCGGCCGGATGCGGCAGCGGCAGGGGGGCTCTGCGGCGAGTCTCGGGACATCACGTCAGAGTGACGATTCGCGGCGTCAACCGTCAAGAGCGCACGGGCAGATGCAAGGACCGTCACACCGGCCCCGCGTCGCGCCGGACGGGTGCCCGCGACCCGATGCCGCCGCCGCGACCGACCCCGCCCCCGCTGCCGACCGCGCCCCCGGTCACCGCCGCCCGTGCGCCCGCCGCGCTCACCGCCGCCCGCCCGCAGAACGCCGTCCGCGGACCCCCGCGCTCAGACCGCGGCGCCCAGCGCGGCGATCACGTCGGCCGTACGCGGCTGTCCTGCCGCCCTGCGCACCACCGCGCCCTGCGCGTCGAGCACGAACACGGTCGGGGTCTTCAGCACGTCCAGCCGCCGCACCAGTTCGAGATGCGCCTCGGCGTCGATCTCCACGTGCCGCACGCCGTCCACCATGCCCGCCACCTCACCCAGCACCCGCCGGGTGGCGCGGCAGGGCGCGCAGAAGGCGCTGGAGAACTGCACCAGCGTGGCCCGCTCCCCCAGCGGCTCCCCGAGGTCGTCGGCCGTCAGCCGCTGCCCGCCGTCCTTGGCCCGCACCCTGATCCTCCCGTCCCGGCGCCGGTGCACGATCCCGTAGCCGCTCGCGGCCACGAGCACGGCCAGGCAGACGATCAGTCCGGTCACGGCGGTCGCGCCTCCCTCGTCGTTCGTTCGTACCCCGTCGCGTCCCTCGCGCCGCGGGCGTCCTCGCACCACGTGCCTACGGGCCCGCCGGCCGCGCCGGCAAGTCCACCGTGGGCAGCGTTCACGCGACCGCAATGATTCCCGCGGGTGCGGCACACCGTCCTTGGGCGATGATTCCAGCCATGCAGATCGATGTACGAGGGCCCCGCTTCGGTGCCGCGGTGACCACGGTGGTCCTCGCGGTGGTGCTGGTCACCGGCAGCGGCCGGCTGCTGGCGGCGCAGGCGGTCGTCTTCGCCGTCGGCGCGGCGGCCGGCGCGTCCAGGTCGCCCTACGGATGGGTGTTCCGGGCCCTGCTCCGGCCGCGGCTCGGGCCGCCGACCGCGACGGAGGACGCGGCGCCGCCGCGTTTCGCGCAGGCCGTCGGGCTGTTCTTCGCGGTGCTCGGCACCATCGGCTACCTGGTGGGGCCGCAGTGGCTGGGCCTGGCGGCCACCGCGTGCGCGCTGGCCGCCGCCTTCCTCAACGCGATGTTCGCCTACTGCCTGGGCTGCGAGATGTACCTGCTGCTGAAGCGGGCCACGGCCGCCTGAGCGGGGACCGGCCGGGGTCCGGGACCGCCGGTCTCACTCCAGCGCGGTCGGCAGCCGTGTCGCCAGTTCCGTACGGTCGGCGGACTCCCGCAGCGCGGCGAGCACCGCCGCGGGCGGGGCCGCGTACACCGTCGGGTAGTCGTACTCGCCGCTCTCGGGCCGCACGGGGAAGGCCAGCCGCTCCTGGCCGAGGGAGAAGCGGGCGTCGACACCGGGTTTGTTGCCGCGCGGGTCCTGCCGGGCCCAGCGGTCGCCGCCGGGCAGCAGCAGTGCGACGAGCCCGTGCACGACCGGCCGGCCGTCGTCCTCGGTGAGCCGCTGGTAGCACAGCCCCGCGGGGATGCCCTCGGCGCGCAACAGGGCAGCCAGGGCGTGGGACTTGGCGTAGCAGATCCCGTTGCGGGTGCGCAGCACCTCGGAGGCGCGCCAGCTGACGCGGTCGTCGCCGCTGTCGAAGGAGTGCGGCACCTCGTCGCGCACGTAGTCGTACGCGGCCTTCGCATACTCATACGGCGTGGATGCACCGGAGCGCAGCAGCGCGGCGGTCTGCCGGACCTGCGGATGGTCGTGGTCGAGCACCTCGTCGGCGCCGAGATACGCGGAGAGGTCGGTGGTTTCCGGGATGGGCTCCATGCTGGAGGAGCCTACGGAGCCACCGACCTCTCGATCAATCACTTTACGAAGCTACGCATATTCATGCACTATCCGGCCCGCATCTCCTCGGCGATCGCGGCGGCGAAGCCGTCCACGTCCTCCTCGGTGGTGTCGAAGGAGCACATCCAGCGCACCTCGCCGGTCGCCTCGTCCCAGAAGTAGAAGCGGTAGCGCTTCTGCAGCCGCTCGCTGACCTCGCGGGGCAGCAGCGCGAACACCGCGTTGGCCTGGACCCGTTGGGTGACCGTCACCCCGTCGATGTCCCGCACCGCGCGCTCCAGCCGGCGGGCCATCGCGTTGGCGTGCGAGGCGCTGCGCAGCCACAGGTCGCCGGCGAACAGCGCCTCGAACTGCACGGACACGAAGCGCATCTTGGACGCGAGCTGCATGGACAGCTTGCGCAGGTGCTTGAGCGCGCGGACCCGCTCGGGGTTGAGCACGACCACGCACTCGCCGAGCAGCAGGCCGTTCTTGGTGCCGCCGACCGACAGGATGTCCGCGCCCGCGTCGGTGGTGAAGCGGGACAGCGGCTGCCCCAGGCTCGCGGCGGCGTTGGCGATCCGGGCGCCGTCGATGTGCACGGCCATGCCCAGCGCGTGGGCGTGGTCGCAGATCGCCTTGATCTCCTCCGGGGTGTAGCAGGTGCCCAGCTCGGTGCTCTGAGTGATCGACACCACCTGCGGCTGCGCGCGGTGCTCGTCGTCGAAGCCGTACGCCTGCCGGTCGATCAGCTCGGGGGTGAGCTTGCCGTCCTCGGTGGGCACGGTGAGCAGCTTCAGGCCGCCGACCCGCTCGGGCGCGCCGCACTCGTCGACGTTGATGTGCGCGGACTCCGCGCAGATCACCGCACCCCAGCGCTCGGTGACCGCCTGGAGGGAGGTGACGTTGGCGCCGGTGCCGTTGAAGACCGGGAAGACCTCGGCGGTCGGGCCGAAGTGGCCGCGGAAGAGCTCCTGCAGGTGGTCGGTGTACGCGTCGGCGCCGTAGGACACCTGGTGGCCGCCGTTGGCCAGGGCGAGGGCGGCCAGCACTTCGGGGTGCACCCCGGCGTAGTTGTCGCTGGCGAAGCCCCGGGTGCCCGGGTCGTGGCGCCGTACGGCGTCGGTGTCGCGGGTGGAGGTGGGGTCGGTGGACTCGGTCACGGTCGGGGCGTCAGCCACTGTCGGGTCCCGTTCACTTGCTGAGGGCTTGCGTTCCACACGTCCGCGATGGCCTCGGCGAGGTCGCGCACGTCGGTGAAGCCGGCGAATTTGGCGTTGGGGCGCTGGGCCCGCATCTCATCGTGCACCAGGGCCTTGATCACCAGTACGGTGGCCGCCGCGCTGGGGGCGTCACCGCCGAGCTTGCGGAACGAGTCGCCCATGGCCAGTGTCCACGCCTCGGCGGCGGCCTTGGCGGCGGCGTACGCCGCGTTGCCGGCCGTGGGCGCGCTGGCGCCGGCCGCGCTGATCAGGACGTACCGGCCGCCGGGGCTGCGCAGCAGGCCGTCGTGGAAGGCGAGGGTGGTGCGCTGGACGGTGCGTACCAGCAGGTCGTGCAGCACGTCCCAGTCGGCGAGTTCGGTCTCCGGGAAGGACGCGGAGCCGCGCCATCCGCCGACCAGGTGCACCAGGCCGTCGACCCGGCCGTGGTCCTTCTCGATCCGGCCGGCCCAGTCCTGCGCGGCCTCCAGGTCCAGCAGGTCCACCACCTCGCCGGTGATGTCGGCGCCGCCCGCGTCGTAGCGCGCGGCGTCGACCGCCTGCGCCAGCCGCTCGGGGTCCGCGTCGGCCGCGACCACATGGCTGCCGGCCCTGGCCAGCCGCTGGAGCACGGCCCGTCCGGCCGGTCCTGCCGCGCCCGCGACCGCGATCACCGCGCCGTCGAGCCCGCCTGTGTACGTGTCGGTCGTCATCTCCGCCTCCTCGCCTGCACCGGTCACGCGGCACCTCGCAGCGCGCTGTTCCCGGTGATGCCCCGGGTTGAGGCAATCGTCTCGCGGAGCTTCTTCGCAAGGGCCTCGTAGAACATGCTGAGCGGAAACTCGTCCGGCAGCACGTCGTCCACCAGCTTGCGCGGCGGGAGCGACAGGTCCAGGGCGTCCGCGCCCTTGGCCCAGACCGAGCCGGGGTTCGGCGAGAGGTACGTCGCGACCAGGTCGTAGGCGGCCAGCCAGTGCACGAGCTTGGGCCGGTCGATGCCGTCGCGGTAGAGCGTCTCGATCTCGCCGCACAGTTGCGTGGTGACCTGGGGCGCGCGCTCCCAGTCGATGTGCAGGGTGTTGTCCGTCCAGCGGACGGCGTCGTGCTTGTGCAGGTAGGCGAAGAGCAGCTGGCCGCCGAGGCCGTCGTAGTTGCGCACGCGCTCGCCGGTGACCGGGAAGCGGAAGAGCCGGTCGAAGAGGATCGCGTACTGCACGCCCAGGCCCATCGGGTGGCCCTCGGCCTGGAGCGTGACCGCCTCCTTGAAGGTGGTCAGGTCGCAGCGCAGCTCCTCCAGGCCGTACATCCAGAACGGGGCGCGCTGCTTGATCATGAACGGGTCGAACGGCAGGTCGCCGTGGCTGTGGGTGCGGTCGTGGATCATGTCCCACAGCACGTAGGTCTGCTGGGCGAGCTCCTGGTCGTCGACCAGGCGGGCGGCGTCCTCGGGCAGGTCGAGGCCGAGGGTGTCCACGGCGGCGGAGGTGACCGCGCGGAAGCGGGCGGCCTCGCGGTCGCAGAAGATCGCGCCCCAGGTCCAGCGGTCGGGCGCCTTGCGCACGGCGACGGTCTCGGGGAAGAGCACCGCGGAGTTGGTGTCGTAGCCCGGGGTGAAGTCCTCGAAGGTGATCGGCACGAACTGCGGGTTGTCGTAGCGGGTGCGCTCCAGCTCGGCGAGCCACTCCGGCCACACCACCCGGAAGACGACCGCTTCGAGGTTGCGGTCCGGGTTGCCGTTCTGGGTGTACATCGGGAAGACGACCAGGTGCTGGAGGCCGTCGCGCCGGTCGGCGGCGGGCTGGAAGGCCAGCAGCGAGTCGAGGAAGTCGGGTACGGCGAAGCCGCCGTCGGCCCAGTGGCGCAGGTCGGTGGTCAGGGCGCGGTGGTACGCCTCGTCGTGCGGCAGCAGCGGGGCGAGCTGTTCGAGGGCGTCGATGACGCGGCCGAGCGTGCGGGCGGCGTCGTCGCGGGTGGGCGCGTCCTCGGCGTCGAAGTCGATCGAACCGTCCTTGCGCTGCCAGGGCCTGATCGCCTCGACCGCCTGCTTCAGCACGGGCCACTGGGGGTGTCCGAGCACGCCTTCGCCGGATATCCCGCCTCCGGTCGCCACCTTCGACGAAAGAACTTCGCCCATGACCCCTCCTCCACAAAAGAAACTGTCGTGCGAACAGCGTAGCCATGGCCGGGCCCCGTCTTCAAGGCCACTTCCTTGAGATTGTGCGGTCAAGGCCGCTGAAGGCCGTAGTTTTTACGGCCCGACTCCGGGATGGGGCGCTAAAAGTTGCGATGGGCGCCGAGGTGTGCCCGGGCGCGGCAAGGCCGGCCGAGACCCCGCGGCGGCACCCGGGAGGGCCGTCCGGGACGGGCTGGGGGGCGGGCGTCGTGGCGGCGTCGGGCAGGCCGCTCAGGGGCGCCGGGGCGGTCAGACGGCAGGCCGGACGGTGGCACTAGGGTGCCCTCATGAGCTTCCTCACCGTGGGCCATCGCGGGGTCATGGGCGTCGAGCCGGAGAACACCCTGCGGTCCTTCCGCCGCGCGGAGCGCGAGGGCGTGGACCAGGTCGAACTGGACCTGCACCTGAGCAAGGACGGCGCCCTGGTCGTCATGCACGACGCCTCGGTCGACCGCACCACCGACGGCACCGGCCCGATCAGCGACCTCACCCTCGCCGAGATCCGCCGCCTGGACGCGGGGCAGGGCGAGGGCGTACCGGTCTTCGAGGAGGTCCTGGACCGCGTGACGTGCCCGATCCAGGCCGAGATCAAGGACACCGCCGCCGCAAGGGTGCTCGCCTCGGTGCTGCGCGAGCGCGACGAGACCGGCCGGGTCAGCGTGCTGTCCTTCCACGACGACGCCCTCGCCGAGATCCACACCCTGCTGCCCGAGGTCGCCACCGTGCTCGTCGCGAGCGACCTCGGCCCGGACATCGTGCCGCGTGCCCAGGCCGTCGGCGCCCGCCTGGTCAGCCTCGACCTCACCCAGCTCACCCTCGACGTCGTGAGCCGCTGCCACGCGGCCGGGATCGCCGTCATGGCCTGGAGCGTCAACACCCCGCAGGACTGGGCGCTGACCCGCGCGCTGGGCCTGGACGGCGCCGCCACCGACCTGCCGCCCGCGCTGGGCCGCGACCGCACACCGGCGGACGGGGTCTCGGCGCCGTAAGGCGTCAGCCATACGCCGTAAGGCATGATCCCTAAGCCGTCAGCCGTCACCTGGCGCGATGACGTCGCGACCGACCGCGTACGGCCGGAAACACCGCGGACACAAAGGTCCGGCATCCGGACGGAGTGCCGAATGACGTGGACAGATCGGCCCGCCGGGTGCCAAGGTCCCGCCATGCGTCCCGCGATCCTCCCGTCCCGTCATCGCGCGGCCCTCGCCGCGGCCGCCCTGCTCACCCTGGCCCTGGCCGCCTGCTCCCCGCAGGACGACGGTGACTCCTCGGCGGCGTCCTCGCCGTCCGGCAGCGCCTCCGGCACCACCGCCGGCGCGTGCAGCCCCGGCGGGCTCGCCACCCGCACCGCGGGCAAGTTCACCGTCGGCACCGACAACCCGGCGTACGACCCCTGGTTCGTCGACGACAAGCCGTCCAACGGCAAGGGCTACGAGTCCGCCGTCGCCTACGCGGTGGCGAAGCAACTCGGCTACACCGGCGACCAGGTGGTCTGGCAGAAGGTGCCGTTCAACAGCGCCTTCTCGCCGGGTGCCAAGAACTTCGACGTGGACATCAACCAGGTCTCGATCACCCCCGAACGCCGCAAGACGGTGGACTTCTCCCCCGGCTACTACGACGTGCGGCAGGCGGTCGTCGCGCCCAAGGGCTCGAAGATCGCCGGGGCGCGCTCGCTGGCCGACCTGAAGAACGCGAAGCTCGGCGCCCAGGTCGGCACCACCAGCCTCGACGTCATCGACGACCTGGTGAAGCCCACCAAGCAGCCCGCGGTCTTCCAGCGCAACGACCTCGCGGTGGCCGCCCTCAAGAACGGCCAGGTGGACGGCATCGTGGTCGACCTTCCCACCGCCTTCTACGTCACCGGCGCCCAGGTCCCCGATGCCAAGGTGATCGGGCAGTTCTCCACCACGGGCACCACACCGGAGCAGTTCGGGATGGTGCTGGACAAGGGCAGCAAGCTCACGCCGTGCGTCTCGCAGGCGGTCACGGCGCTGCGCAAGGACGGCACGCTCGCCGCGCTGGAGAAGAAGTGGCTGTCGGACGCGGTGAACGCCCCGGTGCTCAAGTGACCGTCCAGGACGGACCGGAGCGCGGCGGCGGGGACGTCACCGCTCCCGCGCCACCGGCCGCGGCGCGGGACCTTGGCGGCGGCACGACGAGTGCCCCGGACGAGTACCGCCCCTCGGCGCGGCGGGTCGCGCGGGAGCGCTACCGGCGCACCCGCACCCGCCGCGCGTTCGCCGTCGCCACGGCCAGCACCCTGGCGACGGCCGCCGTGCTGTACGCGCTGATCGTCAACTCGCCCGGCTGGGACCGCACCCGGCAGACGTTCTTCGACGCCCACTACGCGCGGATCTCCCTCCACCCGATCCTGCACGGCCTGTGGCTGAACCTGCGGCTGCTGGCGGTGTGCGGCGCGGTCGTCCTGGTCGCCGGGCTGCTGATGGCGCTGCTGCGCACCCTGCGCGGCCCGGTGTTCTTCCCCGTCCGCGCCCTGGCGACGGCCTACGTGGACTTCTTCCGCGGGCTGCCGCTGATCATCTGCATCCTGCTGTGCGTCTTCGGCATCCCCGCGCTGCGGCTGACCGGGGTGACCAACAACCCCGTGCTGCTCGGCGCGTTCGCGCTCTGCCTGACCTACACCGCCTACGTGGCCGAGGTGTTCCGCGCGGGCATCGAGAGCGTGCACCCCAGCCAGCGCGCCGCCGCCCGCTCGCTCGGCCTCAGCAACGCCCAGGCGATGCGCTACGTCGTGCTGCCGCAGGCCGTCCGCCGGGTGGTGCCCCCGCTCCTCAACGACCTGGTCTCCCTGCAGAAGGACACCGGCCTGGTCTCGATCGGCGGCGCGGTGGACGCGGTCTACGCCGCGCAGATCATCGCCAGCCGCGACTTCAACTACACGCCCTACGTCATCGCGGGCCTGATCTTCGTGGCGATCACCATCCCCATGACGCGCTTCACCGACTGGGTGGCCGCGCGGATGAACCGGCGGCAGTCGCAGGGAGGCGCGGTATGAGCGCGGAAGGCCGCCCGGCGGACGGGCCGAAGGCCGGCGGGGCCGAGTCCGGCAAGGCGAAGACCGGCGGGCCGAAGGACGTCGGGGCGCGCCCCGGCGGGGCGAAGGACATCGGGGCGACGGGCCTCGGGGCCGGGCCCGGCGACGCGGGTGAACGGCCGGCCGCCGCACCCGCACCCGGGGCTGAACCCGCGCTGCGCGCCGAACCCGTGCTGCGCTTGGAGGCCGTCCGCAAGACCTACGGCGAGACCGTGGTGCTGCGCGACATCGCGCTCGACGTGCCCGCGCACACCGTCACCGCGCTGATCGGCGCGTCCGGCTCGGGCAAGTCCACGCTGCTGCGCTGCGCGAACCTGCTGGAGGACGTCGACGACGGCGCGATCTTCCTGGACGGCGAGGACATCACCGACCCGCGCACCGACGTCGACGACGTACGGCGCCGGATCGGCGTCGTCTTCCAGGCGTACAACCTCTTCCCGCACATGACGGTGCTGGACAACATCACCCTCGCGCCCCGCCGCGTGCACAAGGAGCCGCGCCCGCAGGCCGAGGCCCGGGCCCGGGAACTGCTGGAGCGGCTCGGCCTGGCCGACCGCGCCCGCGAGTACCCGGACCGGCTCAGCGGCGGCCAGCAGCAGCGGGTCGCGCTGCTGCGCGCGGTCGCGACCCGGCCGCGTCTGCTGCTCCTCGACGAGATCACCGCCGCGCTCGACCCGGAACTGGTCGGCGAGGTGCTCGCGGTGGTCCGCGATCTCAAGGAGGAGGGCATGACGATGGTGATCGCCACCCACGAGATGGCCTTCGCCCGCGAGGTCGCCGACCAGGTGTGCTTCCTCGACGGCGGTGTGATCCTGGAGCGCGGCACCCCCGCCGAGGTCTTCGGCGCCCCCCGCGAGCGGCGTACCCAGGACTTCCTGCGGCGCATCACGGCGGCCGGGCGGCTGTGAGCGCGGCGCCGAGCCGAGGCCGTACGGCAGGCGGCCGCGGTCAGCCGAGCCGCTTCGTCAGCAGCTCGAACTCCAGGTCGTCGCGGGTGGGGCGGCCGAACCGCTCCTGGCCGTAGGGGAAGGGCGACATCTCACCGGTGCGGGAGTAGCCGCGGCGCTCGTACCAGGCGATCAGCTCCTCGCGGGCGCTGATCACCGTCATGTGCATCTCGGACACGCCCCACTCCTTCGCGGCGACGCGCTCGGCCTCGGCGATGATCACCTTGCCGAGGCCGGCGCCCTGGAGCGAGGGGCGGACCGCGAACATGCCGAAGTAGGCGTGCAGGCCGCGGTGTTCGAGCTGGCAGCAGGCCACCGGCTCACCGTCGCGCTCGACCACCAGCATCATGCCGTCCGGCTTCTCCACCACGTCCAGCACGCCCTGCGGGTCGGTCCGCTGCCCCTCGATGAGGTCCGCCTCGGTGGTCCACCCGGTGCGGCTGCTGTCGCCGCGGTAGGCGGACTCGACCAGGGCCACGAGCGCGGTCACGTCGGCGGGGGTCGCGGGGCGGAAGCTGAGGGATGCGGTGTCCATGCCGGTCAGGCTACCGAAGGCGGCCACCGTCGCCGAGGCCCGCGCACCGGCCGGCAGGCGGCGCCCCCGCGCGTGGTGCCGCCCCCGCCGAGGGGGCGCGCGCCGATCCGGCGCACTCCCCCGGGCGATCCCGTGCGCTCGGCTGCGCGCCCGCCTGGCCGGGTAGGACCCGAACGGACAGGCGGACCCGACGGGACCGGGCCGCGGCCGTGCCGGGGTGGGGCGTGCCGGTCGGGGCGGCTCGGCACGGCTCGGAGCAGAGCGGACGGGAGGGGGATCACCGATGCGCGAACCGCTGCTGGTCGCATGGCTCCTCGTGGCGCTGAGCGCGGCCGCCGCCGTGTCGTGCCTGGTGCGCGCCGAGAACAAGGACGAGGCGGTGATGGGCGCCGGCATGGCGGTGATGGCCGTGCCGGTCTCCGTGCTCGACCCGCACCGCTGGGCCGCCCCCGTCTTCGCCGTCGTCTACGCGATGGCCGCGCTGCGCGCCGTGCTCCCCGGCCGGCACCCCTCGGGCCACCGGGTGCACCACGTGGTCTGCTCGGCCGCCATGGTCTACATGGCGGTGGCCATGGCGCGGGCCGCGCCGTCCGGAGCGGGGCACACCATGGTGATGGGCGGGGCCGGCAGCTCCGCGGTGACCGGCCTGTTCCTCCTCTACTTCGCGGTCTACGTGCTGCGTACGGGCGTGCGGCTCGCGTACGCGCCCGTGCCCGTGTCGGCGCCCGGCGGGTTGATACCCGGCGCCGCCACGGTCGCTGTCACGGTCGCCGGACCGGCCGCCGTGCCATCGGGCGGAGCCTCACCCGGGCCGTCGCCACGCGGGCCGTCGCGCGGGCGGGTACAACTGCGGCACGCCCCCGAGGTGGCCGTCGCCTGCCGGGTCTCGATGGCGTTGGGCATGGTCGTGATGCTGCTCGTCATGTGAGCCGCGCGTCGCGCGCGGCCCGGACGGCCGCACGGACCCGGTGAGTCGTGCGTCACATCGGCGCGCTGCCACGTCCCTGTGAGCAAGGCGACTCCTAGGGTGATCAGCATGACGGTCCCGTTCGTGCTGCTGGTTCTCGGCGCACTGGCGGCGGCGACGGCGCCGCGTCTGCTCGCACGTGCCGACTGGCCCGAGCGCGAGCCGGTACTCGCCCTGTGGGTGTGGCAGTGCGTGGTCGCCGCGGTGCTGCTGTGCTGCGTGTCGGCGATGGCGCTCACCGCCTCGGCCGCCTGGGTGGCGGTCCGCGGCCACGTCTTCGCGTTCGCGCCGCGCGGCGTCGAGGACGCCTACGGGCTGCCCGGATACGGCCGGTGGGCCGGCGCGCTCGCGGTCCTGCTCGCGCTCGGCGGCGTGTGGACCGCGGCGATGCTCACCCGCGAGGTGCGCACCGCCCGGGGCCGGCGGCGCTCCCGCCGGGCCGAACTCCAGGTGCGCGCGCCCCGGCTGCCCGGCGAGTCCGTGCCGCCCGGCGAGCGGCTGGTGGTGCTGGAGGACCCCCGTTCCGACGCGTGGTGGCTGTCCGGCGCGGAGCCGCGGCTGGTGATCACCACGGCCGCGCTCGGCCGGCTCAAGGGACGCCAACTCGACGCCGTCATCGCCCACGAGCAGGGCCACGCCCGCGCCCGGCACGACCTCCTGCTGCACTGCGCGGGCGCGCTCGCCGGCGGGTTCCCCCAGGTCCCGGTCTTCGCCGCCTTCCGCGACCAGGTCCATCACCTGATCGAACTCGCCGCCGACGACACCGCGTCGCGCCGCTTCGGCCGCCTCACCACTGCCCTCGCGCTGGTCGAACTCAACGAGCCGCGCGGGGTCTTCGGCCCCTCCCCCGGGCCGCTCGCCGAACTCCCCGGCCGCGTCAACCGCCTGCTGGCACCGGTCCCGCGGCTCCCCGTCGCCCACCGGCTGCGGCTGACCGTCCTGTCGCTGCTGGTCCCGGCCGTCCCCCTGATCATCACCTTCGGCCCCGGCCTGCACGCCCTGACCTGACCTGCCGGGTGCGACGACCCGCCCCGCCGGCCCGGCCGTCCGAAAACACACCGTGCACCCGAACCGCCCCGGAACGCGTCTGGAATGCTGGAGCCGAGCGACCACTACCGGGGAGGCACCATCAAGGCGGTCATGTTCGATTTCTCGGGCACCCTGTTCCGGATCGAGCCCTGCGAGCGATGGCTCAGGGGCGCGCTCGCGGCCGAGGGCATCGAGGTCGCGGACGACGAAGTCATCAAGTACGCACAGGAGTTGGAGCGGGTCGGCGCGCAGCCCGGCGGGCAGTCGCCCACCGTGGTGCCGGCGGACCTGGTCGAGGTGTGGCAGGCGCGGGACCTGACCGCGGAGCTGCACCGAGAGGCGTACACGGCCCTGTCCCGCGCGGCGGGGCTGCCGTGGGACGTGCACGACGCGCTGTACGAACGGCACCGCACCCCCGCGGCGTGGCAGCCGTATCCGGACACCGCTCAGGTGCTGGCCGGCCTGCGCGAACGCGGGGTGCCGGTGGCGGTGGTGAGCAACATCGGCTGGGACCTGCGCCCGATCTTCCGGGTGCACGGCGTGGCGGACGACATCGACGCCTTCGTGCTCAGCTACGAGTACGAGGTGCAGAAGCCGGACCCGCGGCTGTTCCAGGTGGCGCTGGAGGCGCTCGGCGTCACCGGCGACGCGGTGCGGGAAGCGGTGATGGTCGGGGACAACGCGGCGGCCGACGGCGGCGCGGCGGCCCTGGGCTGCCGGTTCCTGCTGGTGGACCCGCTGCCGGTCGCGGACCGGCCCGACGCGCTGCTCGCCGTGCTGGACCCGCCGGACGGTACGGAGCCGGACGGTACGGAGCCGGACGGTACGGAAAGCGCTCACCGGGAGCCGGAGCGGGACGAGCCGTAGGGAGTACATCGGGCGCCTGCTCCGGCGATCCCCCGTGTCGCCGGAGCCGGCGCCCGATCCCCGTACACCCGCCATCCATCTGGCCCGGCGAGCCGCGTTGAGTATATTGGCTCGCAGCCAGTCAACGCAGGAGTTCATCATGTCCCCTCGTAGCGCATCGGTCAATGAAGCGATGCGTCAGCGTTCGATCGATCGCCTCCTGCAGGCGACCGTCGAACTGGTCGAGGAGCGCGGCTACGAGGCCACGACGCTGGCCGACATCACGCGGCGGGCCGGTTCCGCCCGCGGCCTGGTGTCGTACTACTACTCGGGCAAGCGCGCGCTGGTGCAGTCCGCGGTGCACCGGTTGATGAACCAGGAGCTGACCGCGGCGCTGGAGGCGGAGCCGGCCCCGGCCGAAGGCGACGAGGTGCTGGCGCGGGCGATCGACGCCATCCTCGGGCTGACCGTCACGCACACCAAGCTGATGCGCATCCACATGGCCCAGATACTCGCGGACGAGGGCTTCATCCAGTGCCCGGAGCAGCAGCGGCTGGCGGCGCTGCTGGAGTTGGCGGTGACGCGGTGGGGCGCACAGGCGCCGCAGGAGGAGTACCGGCTGCTGCGGGCGCTGCTGATGGGCGCGACCGTGGCCCTGCTGCTGCCGGGGGCGCCGATGCCGGTGGCCCGGCTGCGGGCGGAGCTGTTCCAGCGGTACGGCCTGAACTGGCAGGCGGGCTCGCCGCCTTGCCCGCAGGACCCGCGCGACCAGCAGGACCGGTCCGGGACCGCCCGCGCCGTCGAGGGCTCCTGACCCGGGCCCGGCACCTGGGAACGGGCCCGGCACCTGGGACCTTGATCGCGGACTCCGGTACGCGGCACGGCTGTTGAGCCAGTAGAGTGACGGACCGTGACTGCGCGACCGTTGCACGAAATCGTCGAGGCGGGCTGGGCGAAGGCGCTCGAACCCGTGGCGGACCGGATCGCGGCGATGGGGGACTTCCTCCGGGCCGAGATCGCCGCCGGCCGCACCTACCTGCCGTCGGGGGCGAACGTGCTGCGCGCGTTCCAGCAGCCCTTCGACGAGGTGAAGGTGCTGATCGTCGGCCAGGACCCGTATCCGACACCGGGGCACGCGGTCGGCCTGAGCTTCTCGGTGGCGCCGGACGTACGGCCGCTGCCGGGCAGCCTGGAGAACATCTTCCGCGAGATGCACGGCGACATCGGCGCCCCCCGGCCGTCCAACGGCGACCTGACGCCCTGGACGCAGCAGGGCGTGCTGCTGCTCAACAGGGCGCTGACCACGGCGCCGCGCCGCCCGGCCGCGCACCGCGACAAGGGGTGGGAGCAGGTGACCGAGCAGGCGATCAGGGCGCTGGCCGGCCGCGGCCGGCCGCTGGTGTCGATCCTGTGGGGCCGCGACGCGCGCAACGCGCGGCCGCTGCTGGGCGAGCTGCCCGCGATCGAGTCCGCGCACCCGTCGCCGATGTCGGCGGACCGGGGCTTCTTCGGGTCGCGCCCCTTCAGCCGCGCCAACGATCTGCTGGCGCAGCAGGGCGCCCAACCGGTGAACTGGCAACTGCCCTGAGCCGCGCCCCACGGTAGTCTGCCCGGGTGACGACGCACTCCAACACCCCGGCCGGCTGGTACGCCGACCCGCAGGGCACTCCGAATCTGCTCCGGTACTGGGACGGCGCCCAGTGGACCGAGCACACCAACCCCGGCCAGGTCCCGGGCCAGCAGGGCGCGCCCAAGCAGGAGGGCGGCAACGCCTGGGAGCTGGACGTCAGCCGCGCGCCCGACCCGGCGAAGATCCAGCACCAGGTCCAGGGCCAGGCCGGTGTGATGTCGCCCGGCTACGGCGGCGGCACCCTGTTCACCGAGCCGGTGCTCGTGGTGAACCAGAAGGCCAAGCTGATCGAGCTGGTCAACGAGTACACCGTCTTCGACCAGAACGGCCGCACCCTGGGCTCGGTGGTGGAGGTCGGCCAGAGCACCGCCAAGAAGGTGCTGCGGTTCGTCTCCAGCGTGGACCAGTTCCTCACCCACAAGCTGGAGGTGCGGGACGCCCAGGGCCAGCCGCACCTGGTGCTCACCCGCCCGGCGAAGTTCATCAAGTCCAAGGTGCTGGTGCACCGCGCCAACGGCGAGCCGCTGGGCGAGATCGTCCAGCAGAACGCCTTCGGCAAGATCAAGTTCGGCTTCATGTACAACGGCCAGCAGATAGGCGCGATCAAGGCCGAGAACTGGCGGGCCTGGAACTTCGCCATCGTGGACCACACCGACACCGAGATCGGCCGGATCACCAAGACCTGGGAAGGTCTGGCCAAGACGATGTTCACCACGGCCGACAACTACGTGCTGCAGATCCACCGGCAGCTCGCCGACCCGCTGCTGAGCATGGTCGTGGCGTCCGCGCTCACCGTGGACACCGCGCTCAAGCAGGACTCGCGCGGGCTCGGCTGAGGCGTGCGGCACTCCTCCTCCGACACCGGCCCCTCCTGGGTGCTGGGCGTCGACTCCGGCGGCTCCGGCGTGCGGGTGGCCCTCGCGCCCGCCGACGCGGTCACCGGCCCCACGGGGTCGGCGGACCATGCGCGGACGCCCGTCACCGTGGACACCTCCGTGGCGACCGTGGCCGCCGCCGACCGCCCCGCCGTCACCGGGCCGCGCGGCATCGACGCGGCGAGCCTGCTGGAGCGCGTCCTGCCGCTCGTCGAGGGGCTGATGGCCGCCGCCGGGGCGCGGCGGATCGCGGCCGCCTGCGTCGGCGCGGCCGGGATGGCCACCCTCGGCGACGACCTGCGGGACCGCCTGCCGGACGCCCTCGCCGACGCCTTCGGGGTACGGCGCCTGGCGCTGGCCGGCGACGCCGTGACGGCGTACGCGGGCGCGCTCGGCCTGCGCCCCGGCGTGGTCGTGGCCGCGGGCACCGGCATGATCGCGCTCGGCACCTCGGCCGACGACGGCGGTTGGCGCCGCGCGGACGGCTGGGGCCATCTGCTGGGCGACGCCGGCGGCGGCGCCTGGATCGGCCGGGCCGGCCTGGACGCGGCGATGCGCGCCCACGACGGGCGGGCCGGCGGCTCGCCGGCGCTGCTGGCCGCGGCCGAGAAGCAGTTCGGGCCGCTGGACGCGATGCCGGGCCGGCTCTACCCGCGGCCGGACCGGGCGGCGGTGCTCGCCTCGTTCGCGCCGCAGGTGGCGCTCCACGCGGGCGACGACCCGGTGGCCGCCGGAATCCTGCGGCAGGCGGCGCGGCACATCCTGGAGTCGGCCGCCGCCGTACGACCCGGCACCGGCCCGGTGGACGTGGCGCTGGCCGGCGGGCTGTTCAGGACGGGCGAGCCGCTGCTGGGGCCGCTGCGGGAACTTGCGGCCGAACTGCTGCCCGGCGCCACGCTCGTGCCGGCGGCGGGCGACCCGCTGGACGGCGCGGTGCTGATCGCCGGCGCCACCCACCACGGCCACCTCACCCTGCCGCTCGACCCGGGGCTGCTCACGGTGACGGACCGCCCGGGCGCGTGAGGCCGGCGCCGCCCGTACCGGTCGGGCTCGCCCACTGACCGAACGTGACCGGTGAAACGGACACTTCTGGACAGGTCTGACCTCCTTCGCACCCGGGCGAACAAGCAGGTGGCGCAAGGCGTTAGCATGCGTCGCCATGAGCAATGCCACAGGGCCCGCCTCCGGCCTCCCCGTTCGAATGCCGCGTCCGCGCCAGCCGGGACGACACCGCCGCCCGGAGGCGCTCAGCGCGCCCGAGGGCTCGCCGGTGCTGGTCCTCGCCGTGCCGGGCACCCCGACCGCAGCGGCGCTCAGCCTGGCCGAGGAGGTCGTGAGCATCGCGCGCTCCGAGCTGTCCGGGCTCGACCCCCGGATCGCCTTCGTGGACGGCGAGGACGGCGACCTGGACGAGTTCCCGTCGCTGCGGGGCGTGCTGGACCAGGTGGCGGTCGAACGGCCCGGAGAGGACACCTCGGCGGTCGTGGTGCCGCTGCTGGCCGGCCCCGAGGCGGCCGTGCTGCGCCGGATCAAGCAGGCGATGGTGGACAGCAAGGCGCAGGTGGAGCTGACCGACGTGCTCGGCCCGCACCCGCTGCTCGCCGAGGCGCTGCACGTCCGGCTGTCGGAGGCGGGCCTGGCCCGCGCCGACCGCGCCCGGCTGTTCACGGTCGCCACGGCGGCCGACGGCATCATCCTGGCCACGGTGGGCGGCGAGGAGGCGGCGCAGGCCGCCGGCGTCACCGGGCTGCTGCTGGCCGCGCGGCTCGCGGTGCCGGTGCTGGCCGCCGCGTTGGACGTGGACGGCGCGATCGCGGGCACCGCCGAGCAGTTGCGGTCCTCGGGCTCCTCCACGCTGGCGCTCGCACCGTGCCTGATCGGCCCGGAGATCGCCCCGCAGCTCCTGCACACCGCGGCCGCGGAGGCGGGCTGCTCGGGCGCCGACGCGCTCGGGCCGTACCCGGCGGTCGGCAAGCTCGTGGTGACGCAGTACGCGACGGCGCTGGGCATCGCGCTCCAGCCGGTGCAGCAGGGCGGCGCTCAGCAGCAGTGACAGGGGCTCCCCTGCCGCCCGTCACGGGGCCGCTGGGAGGCGAACGGCGCGGGCGCCTCCTCGGACAGCCGAGGGGGCGCCCGCGCCGCTCCAGGAGGCACCTGCGCGGGCGCTCGCGCACCGGCGGACGGACCGACCACCGGTCAGACCGACCGCCGGTCAGACGAACAGCACGCAGGACACCGCGGGCAGTGCCAGCGAACCCGTCTGCTTCGGGATGCCGGTGGCCGGGTCGACGTCGAACCAGCTCACGTCGCCGGAGTGCTCGTTGGCGGCGTACAGGCGGGTGCCGGACGGGTCGAGGGTGAGGTGGCGCGGCCAGGCGCCGCCGCAGCTCACGGTGTCGAGGAGTTCGAGCTGCTCGCCGGTCTCGTCGATGCCGAGCACCGCGATGCTGTCGTGCCCGCGGTTGGCGGCCCAGGCGAACCGGCCGCCGGGCGAGACCACCAGCTCCGAGGGGTAGTTGTCGCCCTTGACGCCGTCGGGCAGCACCCGCGTCTCGGCGAGCGGCCGGAGGCTGCCCTTGTCGGCGTCCCAACGGCAGACGGTGACGACCGAGTCGAGCTCGTTCATCACGTAGGCGTGGCCGCCGCCGGGGTGGAAGGTGAGGTGGCGCGGGCCGATGCCGGAGCGCAGGCCGAGTTCCCGCTCGACCTCCAGCTCGCCGGTGGCCGGGTCGAGCTCGCAGACCCGTACCGAGTCCGTGCCGAGGTCCACGCTGAGCAGCCAGCGGCCGCTGGGGTCGGGCAGCACCGCGTGCGCGTGCGGGGCCTCCTGGCGCTGCGGGTTCGGCCCGTCGCCCTCGTGCGCCAGGACGCACCGGACCGCGCCCAGCGCGCCGCCGTCCTCGACGCCCAGCACGCTCACGCTGCCGGGCGCCGCGTAGTTGGCGGTCACCAGGTGGCCGTGGTGCAGCGCCAGGTGCGTCGGCGCGCCGCCGCGGACCGGCACGGGGTCGCCCAGCAGCTTGGGGGCGGCCGGGTCGGCCAGCGAGAACGCGGCGGCCGTGCCGTCCGGGTCGGTCTCGCCGACCGCGTAGAGCGTGCCCCCGTCGGCGGACGCGGTGAGGAAGGACGGGTTCCGCACCTCGGCGGTGTGGCCGAGCGCGGTCAGCGCGCCCGTGCCCGGGTCGACCTCGGCGGCGGTGAGCCCGTGCCCGCCCGCCGACGTGAACGACCCGATGTATGCATGTGCGGCCACTTGCCGTACCTCTTCCGACTGACACCTGTACGGCGGCTGAGAGTAGTACCTGCGGCGGTCGGCGTCGCCCCCGGGTCACCCGGTGGGGGCACGACGGACCCCCGGGGCGACGCCGTCGGGCGCCCCGGGGGTCGGATTCCGTTCCGTGGACGGTCAGAAACCGCCGTAGGACGACACGGTGTAGGCGCAGTCCGTGTAGTAACTGCCCGAACGCAGCGTCTCGGAGTCCGCGTGCGAGGTGGCGCCCGAATCGCCCGACGGCTTGTGCAGGAAGTAGACGGTGCCGGTCGGCAGGTAGATGGTCTTCTCCGGGTAGTGCTTGCCGCTGGCCTGGCAGGCGCTGCCCTGCGCGCCGGCCTCACTGGAGTAGGCGTGGCAACTCCCGCACGCCTTGAGGGTGAAGCTGCCGGTGACCTTGCCGGTGTAGAGGATCTGCACCGGGTCAGGGCTGTCGTTGCTGACGATCAGTTTGATGCTCCCGCCGGAGGCCATCGTGGGCACGTGCTTGCCGGCCGGGGCCTCCTCCTTGGCGATCTCCGCGGCGATGGCGAACTTGTGGGCCAGCGCGTTGTTCTTGTCGTGCGGGTACTTGCCGGTGAAGTCGTTCATCGTGGTGAGCGCCGTGTCGAAGTCACCGGACTTGTACTGGTGCACGCCGCACGCGTACGTACCCGACTCCACATGGCTCCCTGCACGCGAGGAGTCCTTGGCCAGGGCCGCCGCGGCGCTGCCGTGCGCCTTGCCGGAGAGGGTGGTGGCGAAGGAGCCGAGGCCGGTGACCTTCTGGGTGGCGCCGCAGGGGTCGCTGCCGCCGATCGCCTTGGCCGCCTTGTCGATGGTGGAGCTGACCGCCGGTTCCACCTTCGCGGCCTGCGGCGACTGCGGGAAGGTGGTGAGCAGTTCGCCCAGGTCGTTCTCGTCGCCGCCGGAGGAGGTGGACTGGTCGGTGCTCTGCAGGTCGGCGACCCCGCACTCGTACAGCGACGTCGCCAGCTTGTCGTCGGGCCAGGTGGCCAGCGAGCCGACGCCGTCCTTGCCGAACGAGTCGGGCACGGTGCGCAGGTACTTCAGCGGGGGTATGGCGTCGCAGTACTGCTGCTGGTCGAACGGCGCGGCGACCGTCGAGTAGAACGTCTGCAGCCG
Organism: Streptomyces sp. NBC_00448; assembly: GCF_036014115.1. Taxonomy (NCBI): domain Bacteria; kingdom Bacillati; phylum Actinomycetota; class Actinomycetes; order Kitasatosporales; family Streptomycetaceae; genus Streptomyces; species Streptomyces sp. NBC_00448. The sequence goes on along the minus strand of NZ_CP107913.1, from coordinate 8,656,898 downwards.
GTCGGGCACCAACTTGGCGGCCTTGGAGCCGGAGTGGTGCTTCTTGAGGTCGCCGTAGGAGGCGAGGGCCGACTTGTACGCGGGCTGGGCGGACGAGAAGTCCTTGCCCTTGGCGGCGGTCACCTTGCTGTCGGCCGCGGCGAGGCGGTCCAGCAGCATCTTCTGCGTCGCGTTGTCCCGTGCGTTGTCGTAGAGGACCACGCCGCCGGCCGGCACGGCCAGCAGCACCAGGCCGACCAGGACCGCGACCGGTGCGAGCGGCGGCCACGACAGGCGGGTGCGCAGGCCGCGCCACGCGCCGTGTGCGGCGGCCAGCACCAGGAAGGCCAGATAGCCGGCGAGGACGCCGCCGGAGACGCCGTCCGGCTTGGCCGGCAGCGCGACGACCACCAGCGCGGCGGTGGCGATCAGGCAGATCGCCAGGCCCAGCCAGCGGCGCATGAAGGCGTAACCGAGGCCGAGGCCGCTGAGGTTGAGCAGCCCCACGGCGACGGCTCGCAGCGCGTCGGCGGGCGGTTTGGGCGCGGCGGGGGGCGCGGGCGGCGGGGGTGGCGGATATCCGCCGGGGCCACTGCCGGGCGGGCCGAAGCCGCCCGCCGGGGCGCCGTAGCCACCGTAGCCGCCGGCGGTGGGCGGAGCCGGCGGGACCGGCGGGACGGGTGGCGGCGCGCCGTAGCCGCCGGGGCTGCCGTAGCCGCTTCCCGGCGGGTTGCCGGGACCGCCCGGACCACCGGGGCCTCCCGCGCCGCCGGGTGGCGGCGCACCGTAACCACCGCCGCCACCGGCCCCGTTCTGCCCATCCCAAGACACCGCGAACTCCCCCACCCTCGGTCACCGTCGACATCGCCGGGCGCGCGTGATCGCGCCCGGGTGTGGCCGGAGCCTATGCGCACGGCCCGGTTCGTGCCCGTGAATATGAAGATTCCGCCGGTGGTCCGCCGGTTCCCTTCCGGCGCGACTTTTCCGTCGGCCATGGCGGTGGCTCGAAATGATCGTCGGCCGACGACCCGTCGGTACGGTGAATATGCCAAGAACACAGCCGTGAGGGGACCACCGGCCCATGCCCGTCGACGCCCTGGACGCCCGTATCCTGCGGCTGCTCCTTCAGCAGCCGCGTACCAGCGTCCGCGAGTACGCCCGTATCCTCGGCGTCGCCCGCGGCACCCTCCAGGCGCGGCTGGACCGCATGGAGCGCGACGGCGTGATCACCACCGCCGGTCCGCGGGTCTCGCCCGCGGCCCTCGGCCACCCGGTGCTGGCGTTCGTCCGGATCGAGGTCGCGCAGGGCCATCTCGACGAGATCGGCTCCGAGTTGGCGGTGGTGGCCGAGATCATCGAGGCGTTCTCGATCACCGGCGGCGGCGACCTGCTGGCCCGGGTCGTGGCCCGCGACAACGCGCACCTGGAGGACATCATCCAGCGGCTGATACGGCTGCCGGGGGTGGTCAGGACCCGCACCGAGATCGCGTTGCGGGAGCGCGTGGCCGAGCGGGTGCTGCCGCTGGTGGAGACGGTGGAGCGGGCGGCCGAACGGCTGCGGGCCGCCGAACCGCGGCTGCCGGAGGGGCAGGAGGCGGACGGGGCGGGGTCCGACGCCGATCGGGAGCCGGACCCGGGTACGGACGAGGGTCCGGCTACGGACGCAGGTACGAACGCAGCTACGGACGAGGGCGCGGGCCCGTCGGCCTCCGCTCCGGCCGCGCGCTCCGCCTCCCCCGCACCCGGTGCCCCATCGGCGCCGCGCCCGCAGGGCGGGTGGCACGGCGGGGCAGCGTCCCACGCGCCCGCGGCTCAGCGCGCCGCGAGGTAGTCCTTCGCCTCCTGGGACGCCTTGGACAGCGCGCCGGAGTCGAACGGCGGCTGCGGGTCGTACTCGATGGCGAGCTGGAACGCCTCGGCGGCGACCCGGCCCGCGGCGAGTTCGGCGAGCCGCAGCGCCATGTCGATCCCGGAGGAGACGCCCGCCGAGGTGATGATTCCCCCGGGCTGCTCCACCACCCGCTGCTCGGTGTAGGTGGCGCCGAAGGAGGCCAGTTTCCCGGCCGCGCTCCAGTGCGTGGTGGCCGTCAGCCCGTCCAGCAGCCCGGCGGCGCCCAGCAGCAGCGAGCCGGTGCACACCGACGTGGTCCACCGGGTGGTGGCGTGGATGCGGCGAATCCACTCCAGCAGCGCCTCGTTGCCGAGGTTGCGGGACGCGCCGGGGCCGCCGGGCACGAGCAGCACGTCGGCCGACGCCGTCGCGTCGAGCGTGGCGGACGGGATCACGGTCAGCCAGCCGGCGTCATCGGTGACCGGGGCGGTGGACCGCGCGGCGAAGACCACCTCCGCTCCGGGCAGCATCCGCAGCAACTCGTAGGGGCCGATGGCGTCGAGCGAGGTGAAGCCGTCGAAGACCGGAACGACGATTCGCACGGGCGGAACCTTTCGGGAGTGATCGTTTTCGGGCGTGTCCGACGCCGTTCCGGACCCTTGAGGGCCGGTACGTGTCGCTGTACGGGCGTGTCGGTTTGTCGACCTGATATGCGGTCGGTTCATCGACTCCTGGGCAGAAAAGGGGCAGTTGGGGGTCAGGGGTCCCGTGGGTACGCCGAGCCCGGGCGAGTGGCCGGAAGGCGCCCAGGGCACCGATCCGGCCGGCTACCGGGGCGGTTCGGCGACCGCGGCCGGGCCCGCGGTCGCGGGGGCGAGTACGGGGGTGAGCGCCGGCGCGGGCGCGGAGAAGTGCCGTCGGTACTCCCCCGGGGTGACCCGGACCCGCCGCTTGAAGCTGCGGTGCAGCGTCTCGACCGTGCCGAATCCGCATCTGCGGGCCACGCCGTCGAGCGTGGCGCCGGTGGACTCCAGCAGCCGGCGCGCGGCCTCGATCCGGGCGCCCTCGACGTACGCCCCCGGGGTGCGGCCGGTCTCGGCGCGGAAGACGCGGGTGAAGTTGCGCTCGCTCATCCCGGCGCGGGCGGCGAGCGCGGGCACCGCGAGGTCGTCGCAGAGGTGGTCCGCGATCCAGTCGAGCACCTCCCGCAGCGGCGACCTGTCCGGGCGCTGCGCCGCGAGCTGGGTACTGAACTGGGCCTGCCCGCCCGGGCGTTGCACGAACATCACCAGGTGACGGGCGATCGTCCTGGACACGTCGGGGCCGTGGTCCGCCTCGACCATGGCGAGCGCGAGGTCGATGCCCGCGGTGACCCCGGCCGACGTCCACACGTCGCCGTCGCGGACGAAGATCGGGTCGGGGTCGACCGTGACGGCCGGGTAGCGCTCGGCCAGTTCGGCGCAGACCGACCAGTGGGTGACGGCCCGGCGCCCGTCGAGCAGCCCGGCCTCGGCGAGCAGGAAGGCGCCGCTGCACACGGACGCGGTACGCCGGGCGGTGCGCGCGGTGGCCGCGAACCACTCGACGAACTCCCTTTCCCGGCAGGCTCGTCGGACACCGGGTCCGCCGACCGCGACGAGCGTGTCCACCGGGCCGCCGGCTCGCGCGGCGGGCAGCGTCGGGGTCACCGCGAGGCCGCCGCTCGACGCGACCGGGCCGGCCCCGGCGGCCACGACCTCGATCACCGTCCGGTCCGCGCCGTCACCCACGCGGGGGTCCGCCGCCCCTCCGCCCGCCGCGGCGGCTATCCGTCCGGCGCTCGTGAACACCTCGTGCGGCCCGGTCAGATCCAGGATCTGGAAGTCCGGGTAGACGGCGAAGACGATGCGGCGGCTGGTCACGTCACCATCCTGGGCGTGGGCCGGGAATGGCGGCAAGGACAGGGTTATGACGATTCCGGCCACCGTCGGTGCACCGGGAAACCATCTACGCGCGTCCGCCCTCTGGCGGACGCGCGTAGAAGCGCGCATCATGGCCGTGCCCCACCGCACTGCAGCCCCAACGTCCCCACCCGGCACAGCCGGAGGCGCCCGATCCCGGGGCCCACGCGCGCAGCGCCGCGTCGCGTGCGGCTCCACGAGACACCGCGGGCACGCCACACCCCGGGCACGTCGCAGACCGTACGTCGCAGACCGCGTTTCGCACGTCGCACCTCGTACGCCGCACCCCGCGCATCGCACCCCGTACGTCACACCCCGCGCATCGCACCCCGTACGTCGCACCCTGAACTCCTCCCGAACTCCCGCGAACCCCACCCCGTATCCCGAGTTGTCATGCACAGGACATCTCGACATTTCGACATCAGCGAAGGGAACCCGACATGGCTTGCGGATCGACCAGCCTCTGGGCAGGTGAGACCTCCTGGTTCTGCTGCGGCAGCTCCTGGGGCCCCTGCGGCAGCGCCGGCACCGGCGCCTGCGGCACCTGCCAGTCCAGCTCCAACCAGGCCGCCTGGCCCTACGCCAGCCAGGCGTGCTTCAACATCACCCGGCCCGACCTGTGCGGCGAGGGCCTTCCGCAGCGCGGCTGCGGTTCGGTGATGAACGTCAAGCACCAGTGCTCCGGCGCCCAGGTCTGCGTCACGATCTCCGACTGCGGCCCGAGCACCCACAGCTTCTGCGGCGAGGCCACCTGCTGCAACGGCGCCTGCCGCACCAACCGCGTGATCGACCTGACCCCGGCGGCCTTCTCCGCGATCGGCAGTCTCAGCTCCGGCCTGCTGCCGGTCTACATCTACGAGTGACCCGACCCGGCAGGAGGAGCACCGACATGAGCAACCGCCAGGACCCCAGGGCCCGTTCCGGGTTCGACCGCAGGCGCTTCCTGACCACCGCCGCGCTCGGCGGCGCCACCATCGTGGGCGCCTCCGCGCTCGGTGGACTCGACGCGGACGCCGCGTTCGCCGCGCCGTCCCCCTCCCTCGACCCCGCGATCGCCAAGTCGGCGTTCGCCGAGGGACGAATCACCGCCATCAAGGGCACCGTGCTCGAAGTCGCCGGCTCGTACGGCGACCGGCACCTGATCCAGCTCACCAACGCCACCAGCGTCTGGAAGCTGCACACCACCACCGCCGACGCGATCGAGGTCGGCGACGGCCTGTACGCGCGGGGCGTCGACATGCCCGACGGCACCATCGCCGCCGACGCGGTGTGGGTGAACATCGTGAACCTGTTCTGCACGATCCGGGGCATCGCCAAGGACCGCCTGCACCTCACGCACGGCGACGGCAACCACGCCGTGGTGGGCCGGATCGTGCCCCGGACGACCACCGCGTCCTACCTCGGCGGGTCGCTCACACCGGACCTGTCCCGGGTGCGGATCGGGCAGTCGGCGCAGGTGCTCGGCGCCTGGCGGCCCGCGGACGACTCGGTGGACATCGCCCGCGTCACGGTCGGCCATTGAGGAGCGGCGCGATGATCCTCGACCTCGCTCCCCTGGTGTGCGGTGTGCTGCTCGCGGTGAGCGGCGCGGCCAAGCTGCTGGGCCGGCGCACCGCGCAGGTGGCGGCGAACACCGTACTCGTGCGGGTGCTCGGCAACGGCCACCGGGCGGCGTTCGCGCTGCGCGCGGTGGGGGCCGTCGAACTCGTGGTGGCCGCGGGCCTGCTGGCCGCCCCCGGCACGCTCCTGCCCGGCGCGGCCACCGCGCTGCTCGGGGCGGGCTTCACCGGCTACCTCGGCTATGCGAAGGCGACCGCGCCGCAGTCCTCCTGCGGTTGCAGCGCCCGTGACGAGGGTCCGATCGGCGTGCGCTCGTTCCTGCGGGCCGGCGCGGTGCTGGCCGGCGGGGTGGCCGCGGCCTTCGCGGGCACCGCCTGGTGGTCGCGGCTGGCCCGGGACCCGGGCTGGTCGGTGCTGGTGGCCGCGGTGGCCGCGGCGGGCCTGCTCGCCCTGTCCACCGACCTGGACCGGGTGTGGATGCCGCTGCGGCGGCTGCGGCTGCGGGTCTTCGGCACTCCGCTGCCGGCCGGCCCGCGCGGCTGGGTGCCCGTCGAGGCGTCGGTGGAACTGCTGGAGCGCTCGCTCGCCTGGCAGGCGTCGGCGCCGATCGTCCGTTCCGCGCTCCTGGACTCCTGGGACGACGAGGGCTGGCGGGTGCTGCGGTTCGCCGGCGTGCACCACGACGCGGGCGGCGCGCGGCCGGTGAACGTGCTGTTCGCGCTGGACGACCAGGCGACCAGGGACGCGAACCCGAGCCCCGCGGTGCGGGTGTCGGTGATCGACGACCGCACCCAGGAGGTCGTGCCGGTGGACCTGCTGGAGCTGTCCGGGCTGCACAAGCCGCTGCGGATGGCCTGACCCGGCCCGCCCTCGCGGGACCCGCGCCCCGGGCGAACCGCGGCTGCCGGAACCGCGCCCGGGGTGGCCGCTCTCCGTGAAGAGCGGCCACCCCGGTTTCCGTGCGTCCGCCCTACTGCGGCGGGTAGCCCACCGGCGGGTTGGCGTACGACCCGTAGACCCGCATCTCGGCGGCGGCCGCGAACGGCAGGCCGTTGAGCGCGTTCAGCCCGGTGAAGCGGACGTAGGAGGCCCTGACCGGGGTGAAGTTGATCTGCTGCGTCTGCGGGGAGTCCACGAGGGTGCCGTGGGTGACGGTCTGCCAGGTGGTGCCGTCGTCGGAGACCGCGATCTCGTAGTCACCGATCCGGCCGTTGAGGCCGCCGCTCTGGCGGTCGAGGTAGCCGAAGCCGTCGACGTCGGCGGGTCCGGACAGCTTCAGGGTGACCCAGTGCGGGTAGGGCGCCTCCGAGTTGGTGTAGTCGGTGTGCCAGATGGTGCCGGGGTCGCCGTCGAGCACGTTGGCGACCGGGCCTTCGGTCGGGTCGGAGGAGAGGTTCTCGGAGTCGGCGGTGGCGGTCATGGAGCCGGGCGAGAGCAGCGCGCGGGAGGCGACCGTCGCCTTGGCGTCGGTGGCGACGGTCTTGGTGGCGCCGCCGTTGGTGTAGGAGGCGGTGGCCTTCCAGCTCGCCGAGGTGCCCGCCGCACCGGCCGGCGCGGTGATCAGCCAGGTGGTGGTCGCGCTCGCGCCGGGCTTGACGGCCGCGAAGGCGTTGCCGCCCTGCTTCTCCACTTCGGCGGTCCAGCCGGCGGGCAGCCCGTCGAGCGTCATCCGCACACCGGTGGCGTCGGTGGTCTCGCTGTTGGTGAAGGTGGTGGCGTACTCGCTCGGCACCCCGGGGCTCAACTCCGCGGTGGGCGGCACCGTGACGCTCGCGCAGGCCGGCCCGGTGGCCGAGGGGCCGAGGTCGGTGACGGTGAAGTCGTCCAGCACGAAGTCCGTGCCGGAAGCCCCGCCGAGCTTGCGCAGGCCCACCCAGGTGTCACCGCACCCGGCCACGATGTCCTTGCTGTAGGTGGCGGTGTCCAGCGCCGGGTCGAGGGTGTCGCGGGTGACGTCCTTCGACGTGACCTTGCCGCCGCCGACGGTGTCGGCGCCCGTCACCCAGGCCCACTGCCCGTCCACGTTGGTCTGGTACCTGAACGACACCCGGTACTGGTGCCCGGCGGTGAACGGCACGGTCGCCGGCACGGTGCGGTAGACCAGTCCGGTGTTCTCCTCGTGGGCCTTCAGCGAGTGGTCGCCGCCGATGACGTCGTCCACCGCCTGACCCTTGAGGGTGCCGGAGTTGTAGGGGGCGTAGGTGTTCTTCCAGGTCTTCTGGCTGTAGGGCGCGTGCAGGTCGCTGATGCTGGTGCGCGGGTCGGTGACGCCTCCCGCGTCGCCCTTCACGAAGGGGCCCCAGCCGGGCTGGTTCCCCTCGAAGTCCTCGCTCGCGACGAGGGTGCCGCCGTCCGCCTTGCTGCCGGCCTTGGGCAGCGGGACGGTGCTGTCGGCCATCAGCCGCACGTCGTCCAGGGTGACCGCCGCGTCGCCCGCGGCGGCGCCGATGGCGACGGTGACCCGGCCGCCGGGCGGTGCGGTGAAGGTGACCGAGGCGCGCTGGGCGTACGTCCCCTCCTTGGCGTCGGCCGCGACCTCGTTGGGCGCGGGTGTGGTGTCGAAGGTGTTCGCGGCGGGCTGCTTGCCGCCGCTGACGCCGAGGGTGACGGCGCGCCGCTGCCCCTTGGCGATCTCGACGTCGGCGCTGAGCGTGTAGGTCTTCCCGGCCTTCAGTCCCTTGACCTGCTGGGAGATGCCGGACGCGGCGCCGGTGCCGAGGCGGGCGACGTTGTCGCCGTTGGTGGTGCGCGCGACGGCCGCGCCGCCGGTCGGGTGCCAGGCGGTCAGGTCGCCCGCGTTGAAGCCCGGGTCGGACAGGCCGCTGCCCTGGCCGTAGTCCACGTCCGTGTGCGGGGCCTTGCCGCCGGTCGGCACCAGGACGTACGGCTGGTTCTTGGTGGTGGTCAGGGTGACCTGGCCACCGGACGGGGTGATGTCGGCGGCCTTGACCCGGCCGGTGTCGGTGAGCCGGTAGAGGGTGAAGTGCCGGTCGCGGGCGAACTGCGCGGTGAGCCCGAAGGTGTGGGTGCCGCCCGACGCGCTGAAGGCGTACATCTTGTCGGCGTCGCTCGGCGAGGAGGTGCCGTCGCCGCCCTTGGCCTCGCCCCACGGCAGCAGGTAGCTGTCGCCCTTCAGGACGAGGGCGCCGCCCATGGTGATCTGCCGCACCCCGTCGGTCATCGCGACGCCGACCCCGCCGGTGAGCCGGGCGGACTTCCCGAAGTCCCAGCCGGTCACCTGGTAGTGCTGGAGGAACTTGGTGGGCAGGTTCTCGGTGAAGATGTTGCTGTAGAAGGCGTTCCAGTCGTCCTGGCCGGTCCAGCCCTCGAACTCCTTGATGTCGGAGCCGCCGAGCAGCGGGTCGACGTTCCACACGTCACGGTCGGTGTTGCCGATGAAGCGGACGATGTTGGAGTTGATGCCCTTGTTGGTGGGGCCGCCGTAGTTCTTGTCGCTGGCCCAGTGCGACCAGATCGACTCGCCCTCGAACTTGTACGCCCACTCGCTGGCGACCTCGAAGCCCATCTTGTGCAACTGGGTGGCGAGTTCGTCGGCGAGCCAGCCGCTGGAGTAGTAGGCGTCGATGTAGACGGTCTTGATGCCGGGCGCTTCCTTGCGCAGCTCCTTGAAGCGGTCGAGGATCGCGCCGCTGCCCAGGTCGGTGCGCTGGTCGATGTGGTACGACTGGTTGAGCCAGTCCCAGCCGTTGACCTGGCCCTGGACCAGGCCGGAGCTGAAGTGCTTCGCCTGCGGGTACGCCTCGGTGACGTTGACGTGCACGGCCAGGTCGGCGTTGTACTTCGCGCCCTGGGCGGCGAGTTGGTCGAGGTCGCTCAAACCGCCGGCCCGCACGTTGTAGTCGCCGCCGTAGTCCGGGTGCCCGGAGTCGTGGCCCTCGTTGGCGTAGCCCTTCTCCAGCACCCACTGGCCGAGGTCGTCGGTGGCGAGCGAGATCCGCTTGACGTTGTCGAGCGTCTTCAGGAACGGGTTGGTCGCCTCGCTGGCGAAGTTGAACGGGATGTGCTGCACCACGCGTTCCGGGACCCGGTCCGCGCCCAGCGGGCGCGTCATCGCGTTCCGGTAGGCGATCGCGCCGTCCTCCCAGGTCACCTGGCCGTCGCCGTTGGCGTCCCCGGCCAGCACCACCGTGGTCTTCGGCAGCGTGTACGTCGCCACCCGCGGGTCGGTCGCGCCCTTGGCCGCGTAGGTGTAGTTGCCGACCGACAGCTCCGCGCGCCGGGCGCCGCCGCCCGCGTCCACGATCCGCGACTGGAGCCGGGTGTTGCCGTTGTCGTTGTTGTCCTGCGCGGCGTCGTCGGTGGCGTCGGTGAGCAGCCCTGCGGACAGCCGGGAGTCGGCGACGAAGCCGTAGGGGGTGCCGACCGACGCCGCGTCCGGCGTGGTGGCACCGGTGACCGCGATGAACTGGTCGGCGGTCGTGGTGGAGTCGGTGGAGATCCTGGTACGGGCCAGGTTCGCGTGCGGGTCGGAGGTGTCGACCGACACCAGCGACTGGTCCGGGATCGACAGCTCGTCCACGGTGCGGGCCGCACTGCCGGCGATCTTCTTCACCTCGAACACCACGGTCTTCTTCGCGGTCACGGTGATCGCCGAGGTGATGGTGACGTTCGGCAGGTCGGCGAAGGTGGAGGTGTACGTCGCGGTGTCGCCCGTGACGCGCGTCGCGGTGGTCGCGGTGTGCGCCTTGCCGTTGATGTCGAACGTGTCCAGCACCGACGGCTGCCCGCCGAGCGTGCCGCCGTCCATCACGTACGACACGACCTGCGGGAACTCCTTGGCCACCTGGACCTTCAGCCCGCCGCGCGACAGGGTCACCGGGGTGGCGGGGTGCGCCGGGGGCGGCGGCGTCACCGGCGCGGGCGTGGTGTCGCCGGTCGCGCGCACCCGCAGCTCGGAGACGGACGCGTTGTCGCTGCCGTTGACCGCGCTGTCCGCCTCGAACCTGACGTAACGGCCCTTGACCGGCTTGTCGAACGCGACCGTCTGCACCTCGGTGTCGGCGGTGGGCTGGTGGAACGACCCCGTGGCGGCGGGTGCGCCCCAGTCGCCCTTCGGGTCCTTCGCGACGGCCGGGTCGTCGGTGACGTAGACCTTGAAGTCCTTGACCGGGCCGTTGTCCTGCTTCTTCACGGAGTAGTCGAGGCCGGTGAGGGTGAACGACCCGCCCACGTCGACGGTGAGCCAGTGCGGCATCGGCGTCTTGGCGACGCCGGCCCCGTTCACGACGTCGTAGGCGACGGTCCACTGCGTGCCGGTGTCGTCGTCGAACGCCGCGAGCGCGGTGCCGTCCAGCGCCGGCGGCGCCGGATACGCCGGCGACTGCGAGTCGGCGCCGACCAGGCTGTACTGGCCCGGGTCGATGGGTGTGCCGGGGTCCGCGGCCGCCAGCGCGGCCGGCGCCGCCGCCAGCGCGGGGGTCACGCCGACCGACAGCAACGTCAGCGAGGCGAGGAACGCGACCGCGGTCGCAAGCCGCCGGCTACGTCTGCGACGCGGTGAACGGGGTGGGCTCGAGGTCATGCCAACTACCGCCTAGGGCTGGGAGAGAGCCGAAAGTGGTGCCGACTGTAGCCGCGATGGCATCGATAACACCAGAGCCTGTGAACCAAGCGAGCAAGCCTGATATCGCCGCACACACCCGATGAGCACCCGGTCCAGCCGGAAAGGGGGCGCGGGGAACGGCGCGCGTAACCCACCACCGGTAGGTGGTCCCTCGACGGGCAGGACGGGGCACTCAGGTCGGCAAAAGGGGCGCGGGGAACGGCGCGGCCGACCCACCACCGGCGGGTGGTCCCTCAACCGACAGCACCCACCACCCCGGAGGGTCAGCGCACCCTGACGGGAGCAGTGCTCGCGCGGACCACCAACGTGGGCTCCACGGAAGCGGGTTCGGGAGCGGCGCCCGGCTCGGCGATCGCGCGGACCAGGTGCGCCACCGCGAGCGCCCCCATCTCAGCGAACGGCTGCGCGACCGTGGTCAGCGAGGGCGAGCAGTACTCGGCGAGCGCGATGTCGTCGACCCCGACCACGGAGATGTCGTCCGGCACCCCGCGCCCGAGTTCGTGCAGCGCCCTGATCACGCCGAACGCCATCTCGTCGCTCGCCACGAACACCGCGGTGACGTCGGGGATGCGGCCCAGGATCAGGCCGTTGCGGTAGCCGGACGCGGGCGACCAGTCCCCCGCCAGCTCCGGCGGGACCGTACGCCCGGCGGCCTCCAGCTCGGCCCGCCAGCCGGCCGCGCGGCTCGCCGCGTCCAGCCACTGCCCGGGCCCGGACACGTGCCACACCGTCTCGTGGCCCAGGTCGAGCAGGTGCCGCGTCGCGAGCCGCGCGGCGAGCGACTGGTCGACGGCGACCACCTCAGTCGCCGAGGTGCGCGAGCCGTCGATGGTGATGGTGGGCACCGCACCGGTCAACTGCTCGATCTGCCGCGAGACATGGATGAGGGGCACCGCGAGGATCACGCCCTCCACGTGCTGGTCGGCCAGCCGCTGCAGCGCACCCTCGATCGCGGAGGTGTCCAGCGACGCGGTGGTGGCGGTGCTCACCGCGTACCCGGCGGCCTGCGCGGCGTGCTCGATCCCCGAGGTGAGCGCGGTACGCGAGTAGAAGCTGGTCTGCAGGGTGACCACGCCGATGGTGCGGCTGCGGCCCGAGGAGAGCATGCGGGCGGCGTTGTTCCGCCGGTAGCCGAGCTGCTCCACCGCGGCCAGCACCTTCGCCCGGGTCTTCTCCTGCACGTTAGGGTGCCCGGCCAGCGCCCGGGAGACCGTCTGCGCGGACACTCCCGCGACCCGCGCGACGTCCGTCATCCCCGGCGGCCGTACGCTCTCGCGCCCGCTCTGCTTCTCCATGGGCCCCTTCCGCTCCTCCCCTCGATGATAACGGTCCCATCCGCCACCCTCCCGTGCGGCCGAGCGCCCCTCGGGGGTGGCCGCCGCCCGCGAAGGGCACCCTGGCCCCGGAGAGGGGCCGCCCAGGGGCCGCCAGGCACCCGGCACGGGCCGGGCTTGGCATCGATATCATCCTGTGCAACAGTTCCCCCGAGGTTGCTCCACCCGTGAGCACGTCACTAGGGAGCGAGCATGGCGAAGTCGGCGGTGGACCGGACGGTATCGGTATCATTCCGCGGGATGGCGGTGGGCGTGGACGCCGATCAGCGGGACACTGCCGATCAGCGGGACGCGACGGCCGCCGTGGTCCCGGTCGGGAGCCCGGCGCAGCCACCCGCCCCGATCCTGTCCTACCCGCGGGGCGAACTCCTGCGGGACGGCGAGCCGCACCGGATACTCGCCGGGTCGCTGCACTACTTCCGGGTGCACCCGGCTCAATGGGCGGACCGGCTGGCCCGGTTGGCCGCGCTGGGCCTCAACACCGTGGACACGTACGTTCCGTGGAACTTCCACCAGCCGCGCCGGTCGGCGCCCCGCTTCGACGGTCCGCGCGACCTCGCACGGTTCCTCGACCTCGCGCAGGACGCCGGCCTGGACGTGATCGTCCGCCCGGGCCCGTACATCTGCGCGGAGTGGGACAACGGCGGGCTGCCCTCGTGGCTGACCGGCATGCCCGGGCTGCGGCCGCGCACCTCGCAGCGGCTGTTCCTGGACGAGGTGGCGCGCTGGTTCGACGTCGTGGTGCCGAAGATCGCGGCGGCGCAGGCGGCGTACGACGGGCCGGTGGTCGCCGTGCAGGTGGAGAACGAGTACGGCAGCTACGGCGACGACACCGACTATCTGGAGTGGCTGCGGGACGCGCTGGTGGATCGCGGGATCAGCGAGTTGCTGTGCACGGCGGACGGCCCGACCGAGCTGATGCAGGACGGCGGTTCGCTGCCAGGGGTGCTGACCACCGCGACGTTCGGCTCGCGGGCCGGGCAGGCGGCGCGGCTGCTGCGCGAGCGCCGGGCCGACGAGCCGTTCGTCTGCGCCGAGTTCTGGAACGGCTGGTTCGACCACTGGGGCGACCCGCACCACGTCCGCTCGGCCGACAGCGCGGCGGGCGCGCTCGGCGAGATCCTGGACGAGGGCGGCTCGGTGAGCCTCTACATGGCGCACGGCGGCACCAACTTCGGCCTGTGGGCGGGCGCCAACCATGACGGCACCCGCTTCCAGCCGACCGTCACCAGCTATGACTCCGACGCGCCGATCGCCGAACACGGCGCGGTCGGGGCGAAGTTCTTCGCGCTGCGGGAGCGGCTGCGGGCGGTGGCCGCCGGGACGCAGGACGGCGCCGCGGCGTCCGAGGTACGGGATCGCCCGCTGCCGCCGCCGGCCGAACTGCTCGCCCCGCGCGACCTGCCGGTGCGGCAGGGCGCGGGTCTGCTCGGCGGGCTCGCCGCGATGTCCACGGCGGTGCGCTCGCCGTACCCGATGAGCTTCGAGGAGCTGGGGCAGCCCTCCGGCTTGGTGCTGTACCGGGCGTGGCCGCGACTGCCGCACGGCAGCTGCGAGTTGACGGTGACCGGACTGCACGACCGGGCGCAGGTCTTCGCCGACGGGGTGCCGTTGGGCGTGATCGACCAGGAGACCGGCTCGCTGGCCGTCGAGGGCACCGGGCAGCGGGTCCGGCTCGAACTGCTGGTGGAGAACCAGGGCCGGATCAACTACGGCCCGCTGCTGGGCCAGGGCAAGGGCATCCTCGGCGGGGTCCGCGTCGAGCGGCGGCTGGTGCACGGCTGGGAGATGTGCGAACTCCCGCTGGACGAATGGTCGCCGGACGACGTGCGGATCGCGCCGGACGCGGCCCCGCCCTCGGGCGGCGCGGGCTTCGCCGTCGCGTCGTTCAGCGTGCCGCGGCCCGCCGACACCTTCCTCGCCTTCCCCGGCTTCGGCAAGGGCTTCGCCTGGGTCAACGGCACGCTGCTGGGCCGCTATTGGGAGATCGGTCCGCAACTGACGCTGTACGTGCCCGCGCCGCTGCTGGCCGCGGGCGGCAACACCGTGACGGTGCTCGAACTGGAGCGCTTCGGCGACCGGATCGAGCTGCGCGACCGGCCGGAGCTGGGCCCGCCGCAGGAGTTCGTGGAGACCTTCGACTGAGGCCCGCCCCCATGACGTGACCCGGGTCCCGGTGCCTCCGGGCCCGGGTCACCCCCACCGCGCTCCCCCGGCCGCTCCGCGTCGGTGCCTTCCGGCGCCCACGCTTCCTTCCGCGTCCCCTTCTTCTTACTCTCCTTGCTTCTCCTTCTTCGCGCGGCTCGGCTGCACCCGCTTCGGCTCGCCCGCCATCTTCGGGTGGTCCGGCGGATAGGGCAGGTCGCCCAGCCCGTGCTCGGCCTCGTCGCGCGCGGCCAGCTCCAGGGCGGCGTCGAGCCGGAAGGCGTGCTCCTCCATGTCGGCGTGCAGGTCGCCGACCTCGGCGTACCGGCCCGGCATGGTGGCGAGGTCGAAGTCGGCGGGCACCGCGCTGTCCAGCTCGTCCCAGCGCAGCGGTGCGGAGACGGGGGCCTGCGGGCGGGGCCGTACCGAGTAGGCGCTGGCGATGGTGCGGTCGCGGGCGGTCTGGTTGTAGTCGACGAAGATCTTCGCGCCGCGCTCCTCCTTCCACCAGGCGGTGGTGACGTGCGCCGGGTCGCGCCGCTCCAGTTCGCGGGCGATCGCGATGGCCGAGCGGCGGACCTGGACGAAGGTCCACTCGGGGGCGATCGGCACGAAGACGTGCAGGCCCCGGCCGCCGGAGGTCTTGGGCCAGCCGGTCAGGCCCAGCCCGTCGAGCACGTCGCGCAGTTCGTGGGCGGCGCGCACCGCGTCGGCGTAGTCGGTGCCCGGCTGCGGGTCGAGGTCGATGCGCAGCTCGTCGGGGTGCTCGGTGTCGTCGCGGCGCACCGGCCAGGGGTGGAAGGTGAGGCAGCCGAGGTTGGCCGCCCAGGCGACGGCGGCGGTCTCGGTGGGGCAGATCTCGTCGGCGTGACGCCCGCTGGGGAAGGAGATGCGGCCGGTCGGAATCCAATCGGGCAGGTTCTTGGGCGCGCGCTTCTGGAAGAACGACTCGCCGCCGACGCCGTCGGGGTAGCGCTCCAGGGTGGTGGGCCGGTCCCGCAGGACGCGCAGGATGCCGTCCCCGACGCTCAGGTAGTAGTGGACGACGTCGGCCTTGGTGAAGCCGCGCTCCGGGAAGTACACCTTGTTCGGGTTGGACACGCGGACCGTGCGCTCGCCGACCGTGAGTTCCAGCGCCTCTGCCATGCCCCTCACGCTAGGCCGCCTCGCCGCGGATCGCCCGTCGGCGCGGGAGCCGCCTCACGCGCGCGGGCCGGGTCTCCCCCTCATCGTCACTCGGCGGGCGCCCGGCCGCGGTGCGGCGGAGAATCCCGGCATGGACCTTCCCGTGATGCCGCCGGTGCGGCCGATGCTGGCGAAGTCGGCGGCGGCCGTCCCGCCGGGGATGCTGTACGAGCCGAAGTGGGACGGCTTCCGGGCGATCGTCTTCCGTGACGGCGACGAGGTCGAGCTGGGCAGCCGCTCGGGCAAGCCGCTGACCCGCTACTTCCCCGAACTGGTCGAGGCGCTGCGCGAGCAGGTGCCCGCACGCTGCGTGCTGGACGGGGAGATCGTGATCGCGCGGGACGGCCGGCTGGACTTCGACGCGCTGCTGGAGCGCATCCACCCCGCCGACTCCCGGGTGCGCCATCTGGCGGAGGTCACGCCGGCGAGCTTCGTCGCGTTCGACCTGCTGGCGCTGGACGACACCTCGCTGGTGGCGGCCCCCCAGCGCGAACGGCGCGAGGCGCTGCTGCTCGCGCTGCGCGACGCGGCGGCCCCCGTGCACGTCACTCCCGCCACCGACGACCTCGCCGTCGCGCGGGAGTGGTTCGCGCAGTTCGAGGGCGCGGGCCTGGACGGCGTGGTCGCCAAGCCGCACGAACTGCCGTACCGGCCGGGGGCGCGGTCCATGGTCAAGGTCAAGCACGAGCGGACCGCGGACTGCGTGGTGGCGGGGCTGCGGCCGCACAAGAGCGGGCCGGTGGTCGGCTCGCTGCTGCTGGGCCTGTACGACGCGGACGGCCGGCTCCAGCACGTCGGGGTCTGCGCGTCCTTCCCGATGGCCCGGCGCGCGGCCCTCATGGAGGAACTGGCGCCGCTGCGGATGGAGTCGGTCGAGGGCCACCCCTGGCAGGAGTGGGCCAGCGAGGAGGCGCAGTCCGCCGGCCGGCTGCCGGGCGGGCCCAGCCGCTGGACGGGCAAGAAGGACCTCTCCTGGGTGCCGTTGCGCCCGGAGCGCGTCCTGGAGGTGGCCTACGACCACATGCAGGGCGACCGTTTCCGGCACACCGCCCAGTTCCGCCGCTGGCGCCCGGACCGGACCCCGGACAGTTGCACGTACGCGCAACTGGAGGAGCCCGTCTCCTACGACCTGGCGCAGGTGCTGGGCGGCGGCGGGCCGACCGGCTGAGCGCCGGGCCCGAGCCGCGCGGGCTCAGGGCTGTACGGGCTCCGCGCCGGCCCCGGGTGCCGCGCTGTCCTCGTGGGTGCCCTCCTCCTGTTCCTGGGCGGTTTCGGACTTCTCACGGGACGGCTCCGCGCCGGATGCCCCCTGCGTGGACGCGGCCGGGCCGCCGGCGACGATGCGCAGCGCCTCGGCGAGGTCGCGACCGGTGGGGGCCTGCTCCGGATCGATGAGCCACAGCGCCAGCACGCCCGTGAGCAGGGCCTGGTGGAACATGCCGACCAGCTGCGCCGACTTCTCGTCCGCGGCGCTGTCGACGCCCTGGAAGAGCTCGGCGATCGCCTCGTGGGCGTCCGGCAGGGCCCCCGCGATCGTCTTGCGGAGCTCCTCGTCGTGCGGGATCTGTGCGAAGACCTCGAAGCTCACTCGCCACAGGCGGCTGTTGTCCGGAAACAGTTCGATCATCCGCGTCCAGGTGGACTCGAAGCGCTCCAGCGGGTCCTCGGACGCGGGGGCCTCGGCCGGAAGCGCGCGCAGCATCTCGCTGCCCCACTCGTTCATCGCCCTGATCAGGGCGGCGCGCAGCAGGACTTCCTTTGTCCCGTAGTGGTAGCCGATGGAAGCAAGATTGGTGCCGGACGCCGCCACAATGTCACGTGCCGTAGTCCGGGCGTAACCCTTTTCATACAGGCAGTGCTTGGCGCCTTTGAGCAGTTCCTCGCGATGTCCCATGGTCCAACTGTAGCTCTGGATCAGACGTATGTATTACACACTGCGCGCAATTCGTAGGAACGCATGTGGCTGCTGGTGAAGAAGCCGCTTTGCCGGACGAAAAGCCGAGGTGAGCGAGGGCGTGGCCCGGGACGCGACCGCACGCCGCGAACCGGCCCGCGCCCCCGCCCACCTGGCGTCGAGCCGATCTCCCGAGGGGCCGGCGCGGCCCGCGGACCCCTCCGCGCACCCCTCGGACGGCGGCGCGCGGACCCCCGGGGGCGGCCGGCGATCGGGCGACCGGGGGGAATTCCGGGCGCCGGAACAGGGTCGGGCGAGGGTCGTCGGAAAAACCGCCGAGCCCGGCGAACCGAGGTGGCGGAATTTCTCCGCGTGGCGCTCCGCGGTGGGCTCCGGTCCCCCGGCCGGCCGTCGTCCGGCACCTTTTCCCGTTCCCGTACAGGGCGGACAAGGGGCGTTCGGCCCAGGAACACGCGGCGAGCCGAAGCCCCCTTCTCCCCGCCACCGCATAACATTCCGACCCGATTCCGATAGCCATTCCCGAGGAATATCGCGGGTATCCGCATTCGCCGGAGGCCCCGGCGCGGACCCCGCTCCCGCACGCGGACGCGGTAGGGGCCGTATACAAGCGAAAGTCATCCAACTGTCAACCAGATTTTTCCGGCCAGGCCATTCCGGCGCGTCGGGGCAACCCGGCAGCGGCCGCCTCGGCCGCCGATCAACGGCCCGCCCGCGCGGGCGCGGCCGCTCGGCCACCGGCGTTCGCAGGGCGTCCGGCCTGGGCCGACGCCCCCGCTCAGGGTGTGCCGGCTCCCCCGCTCCGACGGCGAACCGGCCGAATGTGGATCATAGGGGCCCGCGGACCGAAGGAGCCCTGTGAGTCCGCCACGAACTGCCGCGGACTTCAGGACCGGAACGTGCCCCCGCGGCTAGCCGGCGGAGGGACATCTCCCCTGATCCAACCCCCTATGCGCCCGTAGAGAGGGCGCCACCCCTACATGCGAACTTACTGCCGTGCAACTTGCGGTCAGCGCGAAACGACTGCCCGCTCTCTAGACTTACGCCGTTGATCGCACGTTGCATCGAGTCGCCAATTCGGGGGAAGATGATGACTCTCGTGGAACATCGTATGGACATTGAGATCATCGAATCAACACTGGCCGATTTCCTCTCCGGGCAAGCCCGTCTGCTGTTTATCGAGGGCGCCTCAGGCTGCGGAAAGAGCGATTTAATCGACTTCCTCGCAAAGCGAGCGGTGGCCGAGGGCGCCGCCCTCCTGCACGGGGTCGGGTCACCGGGCGAGGCGGACGTCCCGTCGGGAGTACTGCGGCAACTGCTCGCCGACGCGCCGACCCCGCGGCTGGCCCAGGTGCCGCAGGCCACGGACGGACGGCCGCGCGCCGAGGCCATGCGCGAGTTCTGCGCGGCGATCCAGGAACTGAGCCAGAAGGTGCCGGTCGTCTGCTGCGTGGACGACCTCCAGTACGCGGACGCCGTGTCGCTGCAGTACCTCCAGGCGCTCATCCGGCACGCCCGCACCGGTCCGGTCTTACTGGTGGCGGCGCGGTCGCTGCACTTCAGCTCCCAGGACCCCACGTTCGACACGGAGTTGCTGCGCCGGCCCGACTTCCGGCGCATCCGGCTGGGCCGGTTGAGCGAGGCGGCCGTCGCGGAGGCGGTCGCCGGCTACCCGCGGATCGCCGCCATCCCCGGGTCCGCCGCGGCGCTGCACCACATCAGCGGCGGCAACCCCCTTCTCCTGCGGGCCCTGCTGGAGGAGACCCGCGCCACCGCCCCGCCCGCCACCACCACGGAGGAGTTGGAGCCGGAGCGCGGCGGGCTCTTCTCCCAGGCCGTGCTGACGTGCGTGCTGCGCAGCGGCCCGGCGGCCTTCGACCTGGGCGTCGCCCTCGCGCTGCTCCAGGACCGCGGCTCGCCGGAGCAGGCCGCGCTGCTGCTGGGCATCCCGGTCTCCGCGGTCGAGCAGGCCGACACCGCGCTGCGGGCGGCGGGCATCCTCGACGGCCACCGCTTCCGGCACCCGGGCGCCGCGGCCGCCGTACTGGACGCGCTGGAGCCGGCCAAGCGGGCCCGCCTGCACCGGCGTTGCGCCCGCCTCGCCTACCAGGCGCAGGAGCCGGCCGCGAAGGTCATCCAGCACCTGCGCGCCTCCGTCCACGCCCACGAGCCGTGGCCGGACACCCTGTGGGCGGTCGACGTGCTGCGGGAGCGAGCCGAGCAGCTGATGGTCACCGACGACCCGCGGCAGGCCGCCGACCTGCTCCACCTGGCCTACGACGCCTGCACCGACGAGGGAACGCGGGCGGAGATCAAGACCCGGCTGTCCTCGATCACCTGGCGGTTCGACCCGGCCGCGGCCGAGAAACACCTCACCGAACCGCTGCGGCTGGCGCGCGCGGGCCAGCTCAGCAAGGGCCGGCTGACCGCTCTGGTCCGCTCGCTCAGCGCGCAGGGGCGGATCGCCGAGACCGACGAGGTCCTGCGGCGGATGAACCCGCCCGGGCCGGAGTCGGACACGGCGCACGATCCGTATCCGAACCTGCCCCACGCGGCCTTCTGGGCGGTGCGGGACCGGGGCATGAGCGATCTGGCGGACTGCGAACGGTTCCTGCAGGACGCCGTCCTGACCGAGACCACGCTGCTGCCGATCGTGCAGGCCCTCCAGACGCTCATCCTGTCCGAGCACCCGGAGCGGGCCACCCCGTGGTGTCAGACCTTCGCCGACGACGCCGCCTGCCGCAACGCCCCCGCGTGGACCGCGGTGTTCGCCACGCTCCACGGCGACGTCCTGCTGCGTCTCGGTGATCTGCGCGGCGCCGAACGGCAAGCTCTACGCGCGTGGGAGGCGCTGCCCGGCCGCAACGGCACCGTCTTCGTGGCGGCGCCGGCGGCCCTGTTGATCAGGGCGCGGACCGCGATGGGCCAACACGCCACGGTGGCACGGCTGCTGGACCTGCCCATCGCCAACTCCCGTGACGACAGCGTGTACCTGTCCTCCTACCTGTACGCGCGTGGCGTGCACTACGTGGCGACCAACCAGTACGCCTCCGCGCTGCGTGACTTCCTGGAGGTCGGCAGGCTGTTGCGGTCATGGGGACTGGACAGGCCGGTGGCCCTGCCGTGGCGGACGGAGGCCGCGGACGCGCTGGTGCGGCTCGGGGAGCCCGAGCAGGCCGAGCAGTTGGTGGCGGAGCAGTTGTCCCTGCCGGACGCCCGGCATCCGCGGGTACGGGGCATCTCGCTCCGGCTGCGCGCGGCGATCCGGCCGCCGGAGCAGCGGCAGGCGCTGCTGAAGGAGGCCATCGACGAACTGCGGCTGTCGGGGGACCGGGTGGAACTGGCCCGGGCGCTCGCCGACCTCGGCCAGCACCTCCAGGCGGTCGGGGAGACCAACCGGGCGAGCATGCTCACCCGGCGGGCCTGGAACCTGGCGCACGCGTGCGGCGCGAAGACGCTGCGCGAGGTCATCCTGCCCGGGCTCGCCGCGCAGTTGAACCCCTGCTATCCCACGGTGCCGCGGCAGAGACGGGGAGCCGAGGAGAGCGACGCGAAGCTGAGCGAGTCCGAGCGCCGGGTGGCCGCGCTCGCCGCGCACGGCTACACCAACCGGGAGATCTCCTCGAAGCTGTACATCACGGTCAGCACCGTCGAGCAGCATCTGACCCACGTCTACCGCAAGTTGAGCATCAGCCGCCGCCAGGACCTGCCGGTGGACCTCCCGCTCGGCTCCATGGAGAGCGCCTGAGCGACCGGGCGACGCGCAGGGCGGCCGCCCCACCGGCCGCCCCGTCCTGCCTCCCCACCGGCTTGCCCCACCGACCGCCCCATCGGCTGCCCGTCCCGCCGCCGCACCGACTGCCCCACCGGCCACCCTCGTCGCCGGCGCCGGCGGCGGAAACTGTGGGCGTTCGCACACCCGCCGTGCAAAGCAACCTGGAGTACGTTGACCCTCGGCATATCCAGATGCGACGGACGGGGGTCCTGTCAGGATGTCGGAGCCGGTATCTGATGAGCGGAACTGCCTCGAACTGGACGACGTCAGCGCCGCGGCCTACCGGGAAGCGATCCAGATCGGAACGTTCTCCCGCCAGGAGCTGGGCGACCGGATGGAGTTGCCGTCGGAGGAGGTCGTCAGGGCCGAACGGGTCCTGCGCCGGCTCCGCCTCCTGCAGGCGATGCCGGGCGCGCCGGACGTGCTCGTCCCGGTGAACCCGGACGTCGCCTCCGCCGATCTCGTCGGGCCGCTGGACGAGGAGGTCCACCGGATACAGAGGGCGGCGGCCGAGATCCGCAGCCAACTGCTGTCGCTCGTACCCGTGTACTTCGAGGCGCGCCGGCGGCGCAACGAGGTGGAGGCGTTCGACATCGTGTCCGACGCCGACACCGTCCAGTCGATGCTCGACCACTACCGCAGGCGGTGCCGCAGCGAGGTGCTGGACGTGCAGCCCGCCCGCCCCCGGTACGGCGCCGAGTCGGACCGGCCCGGGCCGTCCATGCTCTCCGCCCTCGAACGCGGGGTCGAGCTGCGGACGATCTACCAGCACACGGCGCGCGGTGATCTGACCACCATCGCCTACGTGCGGCAGATCACCGCCCGCGGCGCGCACGTGCGCACCACGGAGGAACTCGTCGACCGGATGGTCGTCTACGACCGGGAGGTGGCCTTCCTGCCCGCGCAGTCGGCCCGGGGCGGCGGGAGCGGGGCGGTCGTCGTGAAGGAGCCGAACCTGGTGGCCTTCATCTGCTCGCTCTTCAACTACTTCTGGAGCCGGTCGGTTCCGTTCGCGCCGAACACCGCGTCGCCGGCGCCGCGCACCGACGACCTGAAACGGTCGATCCTGCGGCTCATGGCGAACGGCTACAAGGACGAGATGGTGGCGCGCCGGCTCGGGATGTCGGTGCGCACCTGCCGCCGGCACATCTCCGACCTGACGGAGGAGCTGAAGGCCACGAGCCGGTTCCAGGCGGGTGTCATCGCCGCGCAGCGCGGTCTGATCGACGGCCAGCCGGAGCCCGGGGCGGGCTGGCTCGACGACAGGTGAGCGGTCACAGCCCCGCGAGGAAGGCCAGCAGGATCTCGTCGAAGCGCTCCGGCTCCTCCAGGTGGGGCAGGTGGCTGGATTCCTCCAGGATCTTCCAGCGCACGTCGGGGATCAGGTCCTGGTAGGGCTGCACGGTCGCCGGCGTCGCCTCGTCGTGGCGGCCTGAGATCAGCAGCGTCGGCACGGCGATGTCGGCGATGACGTCCTCCACGGACCAGTCGCGCAGGGTGCCGACGACGTGGAACTCGCTCGGGCCGTTCATGGCGTAGTACACGGTGGGGTCGTTGTACAGCTCGTAGAACGACGCGGTCCAGTCCCGGGGCCAGGGCTTGAGCCGGCACACGTGCCGCTCGTAGAAGGGCTGCGCGACGGCGTGGTACGCGTCGGTGTCAGTGGTTCCGGCCGCTTCGTGACGGGCGAGTTCCTCGTCGGTGCCGGGCGGCAGTTGGGACCGCAGCACCTTCATCTCCCGCATCCACAGCGGGTAGGAGGCGGGCGAGTCGGCGATGACGAGGCCGCGCAGCCCGGCGGGGCGGGTCGAGGCGTGCTTCGCGGACAGCAGGCCGCCCCAGGACTGCCCGAACAGGATGTAGTCGTCGGCCACGCCCAGGCCGCGCAGCAGGTTGTCGAGTTCGTCGAGGAACAGCTCGACGGTCCAGAAGTCCGCGCCGGCGTCCGGCAGATGGGTGGAACCGCCGTTGCCGAGCTGGTCGTAGTGGACGACCGGCCAGCCGTGCGCGGCGAAACCGGCCAACCTGAGCAGGTAATCGTGCGTGCTGCCGGGACCGCCGTGCACGGCGACCAGTGCCGGCCGGCCGGCGCCCAGCTCGCCGGTGACGCGGTACCAGGTCCGGTAGGGACCGAACGGCAGGGTTCCTCGGGCGCTCGGGGCCGGGTGCATGATGTCCATCGCCTCTCTTTGACACGTCGGTGACACGTCGGTTCCTGACGGTGGGGGGAGGCCGGCCGGGCCGGCCTCCCCCGGAGCCGCCCGCACAGGGGCGGGCGCCGCTCAGTCCAGGGTGGTCAGCCACTCCTGGACGACCCGCGCGGTGTCCGCTGCCTTCCCCTCGATGAGGCTGAAGTGGTTGCCCGGGACGGTCCGGTACTCCTGGCGGCTGTCCCAGGGCTTCGCCTGCCAGTCGTCGTCGGGGCCGGCCGAGTCGCCGGCGCCTGGCAGGAACGACTCCTCCGCCCCGACGAACAGCACCGGTGCCCGCAACTCCCCGACGGTGAACTGCGGGACCAGGTCGAAGTAGCAGCTCATGGCCGACAGCACGGTGCTGTCGAACATCTCGTACTCCGAGTCCTTGGCCACCAGCCCCATCACCAACTGCCGCATCAGGTCGCGCTGGTCGCCGTCGCCGGTGTCCACCTGGTAGGTGTCGATCAGCACCAGGCCGGCGGGACTGACCCCCATGTGCTGCTCCAGGTGGACCGCCACCGCGTGGGCGATCACCCCGCCCCCGGAGTAGCCGAGGAGCACGAACGGCTCGCCGGCCGCCGTCTCGACGGCGCCGGCCGCGAACGCGGCGGTCGCGGCCTGGACGGACGACGGCAGGCTCTCGCCGTGTCCGAAGCCGGGTGTCGGCAGCGAACTGACCGAGCGCAGGCCGCGGAAGGGCGCCGCCAGCCGGGCGTGCTGGTGCGGGCCGGCCGTCGCCATCGGCGAACTGATGCAGATCAGCCGGTTCGTGGCCGGTCCGTCGGCCAACCGCACCCCGACGGGCGGGTGTTCCAGCTCCGTCACGGAGGAGAACATCGGCCGCAGCGCGGCCACCGCCCGCAGCAGGTCGAAGCCCTGCGGGACGTTGTCGGACAGCACCGCGCCGCGGAACAGCTCCGACAGCGTGTCGGGGCGGCGGCCGGGCACCTGCTCCGGCTGCTGCGCCGCCGCGGGTTGCCCGGCGAGCGTCCCGTCGAGCTGGCCGGCGAGCTCCTCGTGCAGCCGGGACGCCAGCTCGGCGGGCGTCTTGGCGTCGAAGACGGCCATGGGCGGCAGCCGCAGTCCCGTCGTGGCGTTGAGGTGGTTGCGCAGCTCGACGGCGCTGAGCGAGTCGAAGCCGGACTCCAGGAAGTCCCGTTCGGGCTCCACGGCCTCCGGCCCGCTGTGGCCCAGCACCATCGCCGAGTACCGCAGGACGACGTCCTGGATGGCCCGCTTCTGCTCGGCCTCGGCCATGCCGGCCAGCTGCCGGCGCAGCGAGACCGCGTCGGCGCCGCCGCCCGCCGCACGGCGCCTGGCCTTCGGCGCGAGCCCCCGCAGCAGCGCCGGCGGCTCGCCGGACCAGCCGCGCAGCCCCCTCGGATTGACCCGCAGCGGCACCAGCGTCGGGTGCGCGGTGGTCAGCGCCGCGTCGAACGCCGCGAGGCCCTCCTCCTCGGTCAGGGCGGGCAGGCCCTGGCGCTTCATGCGCTCCCGGTCCGCGTCGGTCAGCCACCGGCTCAGCCCGGTCGCCACGTCCCACAGGCCGTAGGCGAGGGAGCACGCCGGCAGGTTCAGGGCGCGCCGGTGCCGGGCCAGCGCGTCGAGGAACACGTTCGACGCGGCGTAGCCCGCCTGGCCCGCGGCCAGCACCAGGCCGCCCGCGGAGGAGAACATCACGAACGCCGCCAGGTCCATCTCCCGGGTCAGCTCGTGCAGGTGCCAGGCGGCGTCGGCCTTGGGCCGCAGCGACGTCTCGACGTTCTCCGGGGTCAGCGCGGAGACCAGCCCGTTGTGCGCGACACCGGCGACGTGGACCACGGCCCGCAGCGGATGCCCGTCGGGGATCGCGGTGAGGACACCGGCGAGCGCCGAGCGGTCCGAGACGTCGCACGCGGCGATCGTCACCTCGGCGCCGGCCCGCCGCAGTTCCTCCCGCAGTTCCTCCGCCTCCGGGGCGTCCGGCCCGCTGCGGCTGACCAGCAGCAGGTGCCGGACGCCGTGCGCGGTCACCAGGTGCCGTGCGACCAGGCCGCCCAGACCGCCGGTGCCGCCGGTCACCAGTACGGTGCCGCCGCCGGCGAGCACGCCCGGTTCGGCCTCGCCCGAGTCGCCCTCGCGCGGTGCGCTCTCGGGCGGTGCGCTCTCGGCCGGTTCCTCCTCGGCCCTGACCAGCCGCGGCGCCAGCAGTTCACCGCCGCGCAGCGCCGTCTCCGGCTCGTCCCCGGCGACGGCGGCCGGGAGCGCCCGCTCCGACCCGGGGGTGCCGTCGACGTCCACGAGCAGGAAGCGGCCCGGGTTCTCCGCCTGCGCCGCCCGCACCAGACCCCACACCGGTGCCTGCTCCAGCCGGACGTCGGCGCCGTCGGCCGCACCGGTGGTCACGACCGCCAGCCGCGACCCGGCGTACCGTTCCTCCGCCAGCCACTCCTGGACCAGTGCCAGGACACCGTGGACGGTCCCGCGCACCGCGCCGGGCATGTCCGCCTCCCCGGGCGGGCCGTCCACGGCGGCCACCGCGTCCGCCCGTACGGCGACCACCTCGGGTACGGCGGTGCCGGCCTCGACGGCGGCGGTGAGCGCGGCGAGGTCCGCGTAGGAAGCGGCGTCGCCGAACCCGGTCGGGTCCGCGAAGGAGCCGATCAGCGCGGAGGGCACCGCGCGGGCGGGCAGGGCGACCGGCGTCCAGTCGATCCGCAGCAGCGGCTCCTTGCGCCCCGCGGCGGGCACCCGGAACTGCTCCGGCGACGCCTCCCGCAGCATCAGCGACTCGATGTGGACGACCGGGGCGCCCGTGGGGTCGGCGAGTTCGACGGACACCGCCTGCGGTCCCGTCGCGGCGATCCGTATCCGCACCGCCCGCGCGCCCTCGGCGTGGACCGAGAGGCCGCTCCAGGAGAACGGCAGCACGGTGGCGCCCAGCGTGTCGTCCTCGCGGATTCCGGCGAAGGCCATGATGTGCAGGGAGGCGTCGAGCAGGGCGGGGTCGACTCCGAGCCGGCTGACATCCTGGTGCGCGTCCTCGGGCAGCTCCACTTCGGCGAACAGGTCCTCGCCGCACCGCCAGGCGGCCTTGAGCCCCTGGAAGGCCGGACCGTAGCCGTAGCCGTAATCCGCCAGCCGCTCGTAGGCGCCGTCGACGTCGATGGTCGTGGCGTCGGCCGGCGGCCACTGGGTGAAGTCGTACGACGGTGCCGCCGCGCCGGTGCCCAGGAACCCCTCGGCGTGCAGCGTCCAGGACTGGTCGTCGCCCTCGGGCCGCGAGTGGACGGTCAGTGACCTGCGGGCGTCGCCCGGGCCGGACTCCCCCGGCTCCCCGACGGACACCTGCACCTGGACCCCGCCCTCCTCCGGGAGGATCAGCGGAGCGTGCAGGACCAGTTCGTCCAGCACGTCGCAGCCGACCTGGTCGCCGGCCTGCACGGCGAGTTCGACGAAGCCGGTGCCGGGGAAGAGAATCGCGCCGCCGACGCGGTGGTCGGCGAGCCACGGGTGGGTCGCCACGGAGAGCCGGCCGGTGAGGAGGACGGCCTCGGACTCCGCGAGCGTGACGGCCGCGCCCAGGAGGGCGTGATCGGGGGTGTCCAGGCCCGCGGAGGCCACGTCGGCGTGGTCCTCCGGGAGCAGCCAGTAGTGCTGGCGTTGGAAGGCGTAGGTGGGCAGGTCCAGGGCGTGGCGGGGCGCGGGGCCGGTGAAGGTCTTGCGCCAGTCCAGGACCATGCCCGAGGTCCACAAACGGCCCACCCCGGTAAGGAGTTCCGCCGCCTCGGGGCGATCACGGCGCACCAGCGGCACGATGACCGTCGAACTGGCCGCGCTGGTAGCTGTGTTGGTGGCTGCGTCGGCGTTTGCGTTGTCCGCTTCGGTGGCGGATTCGAGGCAGGGGGTGAGCATTCCGGACAACACCGTGTCCGGGCCGATCTCGACCCAGCGCGACACCCCCTCACCCGCCAGCCAGCCGACGCCGTCGGCGAAGCGCACCGCCTCCCGCACGTGGCGAACCCAATACTCCGGGCTGCACAGGTCCTCGGCTTGCGCGAGGGCACCCGTCACGTTCGACACGACAGGAATCTGCGGCGCCGCATACGACAGCCCCGCTAGTACCTCCCCGAACTCGGCCAACATCGGCTCCATCAACGCCGAATGGAACGCGTGGCTCACCCGCAGCCGACTCGTACGGCACCCCCGCCCCGCGAACACCTCCGCCAGCTCGGCCACGGCGTCCTCGACCCCGGACACCACCACCGACGACGGACCGTTCACCGCCGCAATGGACACGCCCTCCGGCAGTTCCGCACACACCTCGGCCTCCGAGGCCCCGATCGCCACCATCGCCCCACCCGCCGGCAGTGCCTGCATCAACCGACCCCGCGCCGCCACCACCCGCGCCGCATCCTCCACCGACCACACCCCCGCCACACACGCAGCCGCCACCTCACCGATCGAATGCCCCACCACGAAGTCCGGCCGCACCCCCCACGACTCCACCAACCGGAACAACGCCACCTCGAACGCGAACAACCCCGCCTGCGCCACCACCGTGTCATTCACCCGGCCCGTGTCAGACCCCCACAACACCTCCCGCAACGAGAACCCGAGATGACGGTCCAACTCCGCCACCACCTCGTCGAAGGCCGCCGCGAACACCGGAAACGCCCCACACAACTCCCGACCCATCCCCAACCGCTGCGCACCCTGCCCCGTGAACACGAACGCCGAACGACCCGAACCCACCGCCCCGCGACACACACCCGCCGCCCGCGCCTCACCGGCCGCCAACGCCTCCAACCCCCGCACCAGTTCGACGCGGTCCTGCCCGACGACCACCGCACGGTGCTCCCACGCGGCACGCCCCGCCAACGACCACCCCACATCCCCCACCGACACACCACTGCCAACCCCACCCACCCACTCACCCAACCGACCCGCCTGACCCACCACCGCCGACTCCGAACGACCCGACACCACCCACGCCACCAACCCCGAACCCGAACCCGACTCAGCCCCATCGGCCTCCACCGCTCCCTCCAGCGGCGGCAATTCCGAGCTCACCACCGGTGCCGGCTCAGGCTCGTCGGGGGCTTGTTCGATGATCACGTGCGCGTTGGTCCCGCTGATCCCAAACGACGACACCCCCGCCCGCCGCACACGACCCACCCGCGGCCACTCCCGCGACTCCACCAACAACTCCACGGCACCCGAGGCCCAGTCCACCTCACTCGACGCCGCGCCCGCATACAACGACCGGGGCAACACCCCCCGCCGCAACGCCTCCACCATCTTGATCACACCACCGACACCGGCAGCCGCCTGCGTATGACCGATGTTCGACTTCAACGAGCCCAGCCACAAAGGCGAGTTCTCCGCGCGACCACGCCCATACGTCGCCAACAACGCCTGCGCCTCGATCGGATCACCCAACGACGTCCCCGTCCCATGCCCCTCCACCACATCCACATCCGGCGCCGACAACCCCGCCGCACCCAACGCCGCACGAATCACCCGCTGCTGCGCCGGACCATTCGGCGCCGTCAAACCGTTACTCGCCCCGTCCTGGTTCACCGCAGAACCCCGCACCACCGCCAACACCGAATGCCCACCCCGCCGAGCATCCGACAACCGCTCCACCACCAGCATTCCCGCGCCCTCACCCCACCCAGTGCCGTCCGCCCCCTCCGAGAAGGACTTCGAACGGCCGTCGGGAGCAAGGCCGCGCTGGCGGCTGAACTCGATGAAGACGTCCGGGGTCGCCATCACGGCGACACCGCCGACCAGCGCGAGTGAGCACTCGCCCGAGCGCAGCGCCTGCACAGCGGAGTGAAGGGCGACCAAGGACGACGAGCACGCCGTGTCGATGGTGATGGCGGGCCCTTCCAGGCCGAAGGTGTAGGAGATCCGACCCGAGGCGATGGAACCGGTGTTGTTGTTGTTCGCGTAGTCGTGGTACATCATCCCGGCGAACACACCCGTAGCGCTCCCACGCAACGACGCCGGATCAATACCCGACCGCTCCAACGCCTCCCACGAAACCTCCAACAACAACCTCTGCTGCGGGTCCATCACCAACGCCTCATTCGGACTGATCCCGAAGAACGCCGGATCGAACTCCCCCGCATCATGCAGAAAACCACCGTGCCGAGTGTAGGTGGTGTTCGGCCGCTCACCCGTCGGGTCGAAGATGCGTTCCGTGTTCCAACCGCGGTTGGTCGGAAACTCGGAGATCGCGTCCACCCCGTCCGCCACCAGCCGCCACAGATCCTCCGGCGACTCCACACCGCCCGGATACCGGCACGCCATCCCCACGATCACGATCGGGTCGTCACCGTCCACCTGCGTGCGGAACGCCACCGGCGCCAACGCCTGTGCAGCGCCGGTCAGTTCGTCGACGAGGTGGGCCGTGACGGCCTCGGCGCTCGGGTAGTCGAAGACCAGGGTGGCCGGCAGGTGGATTCCGGTCGCCGTGTTGAGGCTGTTGCGCAGTTCGACGGCGGCCAGCGAGTCGAAGCCGAGGTCGCTGAAGGCACGGTCCGGCTCGATCGCGTCGGAGGACGCGTGCCCGAGCACGTCGGCGACGTGCTGCCGGACGAGGGTGAGCACCAACGCGTGCCGCTCGGCGGGCGCCAGGCCCGTCACCCTTCCGGCCAGGCCGGAAGCGGCGGCGCTCACCACGCTCTGCCGGGCGGGCACGCGCACGAGGTCGCGCAGCACCGGCAGGACGAAGCCGGAGGACACCGCCTGGGCGCGCAGGGCGGCGGGGTCCAGCCGGAGCAGCACGGTCAGCGCCTGTCCGGACCGCGTGACGGCGTCCGACCGCATGACCTCGTCGAACAGGGCCAGGCCCTCGGCGTCGGACAGCGGCGGGAAGCCCTGCCGGCCGAGGCGCCGCACCTCCACCTGCGTCAACTGGCCGCCCATGCCGGTCGCCCACAGGCCCCACGCCATGGACACCGCGGGCAGCCCGGCGGCCTTGCGCCGTTGGGCCAGGGCGTCGAGGAAGACGTTCGCCGCCGCGTAGTTGGCCTGGCCGATGCCGCCGAACGTGCCGGCCATCGACGAGAACAGCACGAACGCGGACAGGTCGAGATCGCGGGTGAGCTCGTGCAGGTGCCAGGCGGCCACGGCCTTCGGCAGCAGCACGGTGTCGAGCCGTTCGGGCGTGAGGGCGGAGACGACGCCGTCGTCCAGCACGCCCGCGGTGTGGATCACGCCGGTGAGCGGATGCGCAGCGGGGATGCCGTCGATGACGGCCGCGATCTGCGCGCGGTCCGCCACGTCGCAGGCGGCGATCACCACGCCCGCGCCCAACTCGACCAGCTCGTCGCGCAGTTCAGCGGCACCGGGGGCCTCGGCACCCCGGCGGCTGACCAGGAGCAGCCGTCGCACCCCGTGGGCCGTCACCAGGTGACGGGCCGTCAGCGCGCCCAGGCCGCCGGTGCCGCCGGTGATCAGCACGGTCCCGTGCGCGTCCCAGACCGGTTCGGCGTCGCTGGGCACGGCGCTCGACCTGACCAGTCGAGGCGTCCGCATGACGCCGTCCCGTATCGCGATCTCCGCCTCGCCGGTGGCGAGGGCGGTGGGCAGCGCGGTCCACGGATCGGTGGCGGCGTCGACATCCACGAGGACGAAGCGACCCGGGTTCTCGCTGTGGGCCGCCCGGACCAGGCCCCACACCGCCGATGCAGACAGCACGGCCTCGGACAGGGCTTCGGCCTCGGGTACGGCTTCGGGCACGGTTTCGGGCCGGGCCTCGGACTCGGGCTCGCCGTCCTCCGGCAGGCGGATCGCCCCGTCCGTCAGCAGCACCAGGCGGGACGGCGCGAAACGCTCGTCCGCGAGCCAGGACTGCACGACCTCAAGGGCACGGTGGGCGATGACGGTCAGGCCGGGGCCGTCTGCGCCGTCAGTGCCTTCGGCGCCGTCGAGAAGGGTGGCGTACGGCAGGACGACCACGTCGGGGAGCGGCTGTCCGGCTTCCAGCGCCGCGCCCAGCGCCTCAAGACCGGTGAACGAGGGGGGTTCGGCCGCTCCGGACCGGGCAGTCGCCGGTTCGGCCGCTCCGGCGGGCCGGATGACCGCCCAACTCGGCGCGTCGGCCGTGCCCGTGGGCGCGGGCAGCGTGGCCCAGCTCAGGTGGTACGGGACCTGCTCCGTACGGCGTGCCGCCGCGAGCTGTTCCGGGGAGACCTCGCGGGCGACGAGCGAGGAGACGCTGAACACGGGCTGACCGTCGGCGGTCGCGGCGACGATGGACATCCCGGCCGGGGCCGGACCGCCATCGGCCGTCCGTCCGGCTTCCTGCGGTGTCAGCCGCACCCGCAGCGCCGTGGCCCCGCGCGCGTGGAGCGCCAGGCCGTTCCAGGCGAACGGGACCACGGTGCGATCCTCGTCGTCGGTGTCCCCCGCGGCGACCAGATTGACGTGCAGGGCGGCGTCGAGCAGGGCGGGGTGCAGCCCGAACCGGAGGGCGTCGGCGTGGGACTCCTCCGGCAACTCCACTTCGGCGAAGAGGTCGTCGCCGCGCCGCCAGGCGGCCTTGAGCCCCTGGAAGGCCGGGCCGTAGACGTAGCCGGCGCCGAGCAGCCGCTCGTAGGCACGCGCCACCTCGACGGGCACCGCACCGGGCGGCGGCCACGCGGCGAGGTCGAACGCCGGGGCCTCCTGCTCAGGGGTGAGGACGCCCTCGGCATGCAGGGTCCAGACGGCCTCTTCACTGTCCTCCTCCGGCCGCGCGTGGATCGCGAGGGCCCGCAGACCCGCGGCGTCGGGCGCGCGCACCACCACCTGGACGGCTACGCCGCCGCGCTCCGGGAGGACCAGCGGGGCGTGCAGGGCGAGTTCCCGCAGGCCCCCGCAGCCCACCTCCAGCCCTGCGCGCAACGCGAGTTCGACGAAGGCGGTACCGGGCAGCAGGACGGCCCCGAGGATGTCGTGGTCGGCCAGCCAACGGTGGGTTTCCGTCGAGAGGCGCCCGGTCAGCACGACGGAGTCACCGTCGGGCGACGGCAGGACGGCGCTGAGCAGCGGGTGGTCGACGGCCTCAAGTCCCACCGCGCCCACGTCCGTTCCGCCGCGTGACGCGTCCAGCCAGTAGCGCTTCCGCTGGAAGGCGTAGGTGGGCAGGTCCACGACGTGGCGAGGCGCCAGGCCGGTGACGGTCTTACGCCAGTCCACGGTGACGCCCGAGGTCCACAACCAGCCCATGCCGGTGAGGACTTCGACCGCCTCGGGGCGATCGCGGCGTACCAGCGGGACGATGACCGCCGAACTGGCCGCATGCGTCTCGTCAGTTATGGTGACAGTTTCGAGGCATGGGGTGAGCATCCCGGAAAGCACCGCGTCCGGGCCGATCTCGACCCAGCGCGACACCCCCTCACTCGCCAGCCAGCTGACGCCGTCGGCGAAGCGCACCGCCTCTCGAACGTGCCGCACCCAGTAGTCGGGGGCGCACAGGTCCTCGGCTTGCGCGAGGACGCCCGTCACGTTCGACACCACCGGAATCGTCGGCGCCGCATACGACACCCCGTCCAGCACCTCGCCGAACTCCGCCAACATCGGCTCCATCAACGCCGAATGGAACGCGTGGCTCACCCGCAGCCGACTCGTACGGCACCCCCGCCCCGCGAACACCTCCGCCAGCTCGGCCACGGCGTCCTCGACCCCGGACACCACCACCGACGACGGACCGTTCACCGCCGCAATGGACACGCCCTCCGACAGTTCCTCGCGTATCGCTGCCTCCGAGGCCCCGATCGCCACCATCGCCCCACCCGCCGGCAGTCCCTGCATCAACCGACCCCGCGCCGCCACCACCCGCGCCGCGTCCTCCACCGACCACACCCCCGCCACACACGCAGCCGCCACCTCACCGATCGAATGCCCCACCACGAAGTCCGGCCGCACCCCCCACGATTCGACCAGCCGGAACAACGCCACCTCGAACGCGAACAACCCCGCCTGAGCAATGACGGTGTCGTTCACCCGGGCCGCATCCGAACCCCACAGCACCTCCCGCAACGAGAACCCGAGATGGCGGTCCAACTCCGCCACCGCCTCGTCGAAGGCCGCCGCGAACACCGGGAACGCCCCGCACAACTCCCGACCCATCCCCAACCGCTGCGCACCCTGCCCCGTGAACACGAACGCCGAACGACCCGAACCCACCGCCCCGCGACACACACCCGCCGCCCGCGCCTCACCGGTCGCCAACGCCTCACCGGTCGCCAACGCCTCCAACCCCCGCACCAGTTCAGCACGATCCTGCCCAACCACCACCGCACGCTGTTCCCACGCGGCACGCCCCGCCAACGACCACCCCACATCCCCCACCGACACACCGCTGCCAACCTCACCCACCCACTCACCCAACCGAACCGCCTGACCCACCACCGCCGACTCCGAACGACCCGACACCACCCACGCCACCAACCCCGAACCCGAACCCGACTCAGACTCGGACTCCGCGGCAATCTCCACCGGCGCCGGTCCAACCGCCGCCGACACCGTTCGAGCCTCTTCCCCCTCTGGCGCCTGCTCGATGATCACGTGCGCGTTCGTCCCGCTGATCCCGAAGGACGACACCCCCGCCCGGCGCGCACGACCCACCGGCGGCCACTCCCGAGCCTCCGCCAACAACTCCACCGCACCCGACGCCCAATCCACCTCACCCGACGCCGTTCCCACGTGCAACGACCGCGGCAACACCCCCCGCCGCAACGCCTCCACCATCTTGATCACACCACCGACACCCGCAGCCGCCTGCGTATGACCCACATTCGACTTCAACGAGCCCAGCCACAAAGGCGAGTTCTCCGCGCGACCACGCCCATACGTCGCCAACACCGCCTGCGCCTCGATCGGATCACCCAACGACGTCCCGGTCCCATGCCCCTCCACCACATCCACATCCGGCGCCGACAACCCCGCCGCACCCAACGCCGCACGAATCACCCGCTGCTGCGCCGGACCGTTCGGCGCGAAGAAGCCGTTGCTGGCGCCGTCCTGGTTGACGGCGGAGCCCCGCACCACCGCGAGGACGGGGTGCCCGTTCCTGCGGGCGTCGGAGAGCCGTTCGACCAGCAGCAGGCCGAGGCCCTCGCCCCAGCCGGTGCCGTCCGCCGCGTCCGAGAAGGACTTCGAACGGCCGTCGGGAGCAAGGCCGCGCTGGCGGCTGAACTCGATCAGCATCTCCGGCGTGGCCATCACCGCGACCCCGCCGGCCAGCGCGAGCGAGCACTCGCCCGAACGCAGCGCCTGCACCGCCAGATGCAGCGCCACCAGTGAGGAGGAGCATGCCGTGTCCACCGTCACCGCCGGCCCCTCCAGACCGAAGGTGTAGGCGATCCGGCCCGAGACGAGGCTTCCGCCGCTGGTGCTGGCGCCGCCGTTGCCCTGGCCGTAGTCGTGGTACATCAGGCCGGCGAAGACACCGGTCGAACTGCCGCGCAGCGCGGTGGGGTCCATCCCGGCCCGCTCGAACACCTCCCAGGACGCCTCCAGCAGCAGCCGCTGCTGCGGGTCCATGGAAAGCGCCTCGCTGGGGCTGATGCCGAAGAAGTCGGCGTCGAAGTCGGCCGCGTCGTAAAGGAATCCGCCCTCCGACGCATACGACTTCCCCGCCTTGCCGGGCTCGGGGTCGTAGACGTCCGGGTCCCAGCCGCGGTCGGTCGGGAAGGGCGCGATCGCGTCCACCTCGTCGGCCACCAGCCGCCACAGCTCCTCGGGCGAGGAGACGCCGCCCGGGTAGCGGCAGGTCATGGCGACGATCGCGATCGGCTCGGCGTCCTGACGGGTGACCATCAGCGGGGTCACCGGCACGTTCGCCACCGCTCCGGCGATCTCGTCGTCGAGGTACCGTGCGACGTCGGCCGCGGTCGGGTAGTCGAAGACGAGGGTGGCCGGCAGGCGCAGACCGGTCTCCGTGTTGAGGACGTTGCGCAGCTCGACCGACGTGAGCGAGTCGAAGCCGAGTTCCTGGAAGGCGCGGTCCGGCTCGATCGCGTCGGAGGACCCGTGCCCGAGCAGAGCGGCCACGCGGTCGCGGACCAGATCCAGCAGGACGCCGCGGCGCTCGTCCGCGGGCAGGCCGGCCAGCCGCTGGGCCAGGGCGGTGCCCTGGGACGGTCCGCCGGAGCCGGACACCTGACGGCTCCTGACCAGCCCGCGCAGCAGCGCGGGGACCTCGCCACGGGCACGCAGGGCCGCGGTGTCCACGCGCAACGGCACCAGCACAGCCGGTGCGGAGGACGGCGGCGTGCTCTCTGGCCCGGCTCCGCGCAGGGCGACGTCGAGCGCCGCGAGTCCTTCCTCCGCGGACAGCGGAGGGAAGCCCTGCCGCTTCATACGGTGCAGGTCGGCGTCGCCCAGAGCGGCGCCGAGGCCCGCTTCGACACCCCACAGGCCGTAGACGAGGGAGGTCGCCGGCAGGCCGTGGGCCCGGCGGTGTGCGGCCAGCGCGTCGAGGAAGACGTTCGCGGTGGCGTAGGCGCTCTGTCCGGCGGCGAAGAGCAGGCCGCCGGCGGACGAGAAGAGCACGAACGCCGACAGGTCGAGGTCGCCGGTCAGCTCGTGCAGGTGGTGGGCGGCGTCCGCCTTGGGCCCGAGAACGGCTTCCAGCCGCTCGTCCGTCAGCGCCGTCACCAGTCCGTTGTGGGCCACACCGGCGGCGTGCACGACGGCGGTCAGCGGATGCGCGGGGTCGATTCCGGCGAGCAGGGCGGCCAGCGCGTCCCGGTCGCTCACGTCGCACGCGGCGACCGTGACAGAGGCGCCCGCCGCGACGAGTTCCGCCCGCAGGTCCTCGGCGCCCGGTGCCTGGAGGCCGCGGCGGCTGGTCAGGAGGAGGTGCCGTGCGCCGTGGGCCGCCACCAGATGGCGTGCCACGAGGGCGCCGAGGCCGCCGGTGCCGCCGGTGACCAGCACCGTCCGCTCGGGGTCGAGTCGCGGGGTGTCCGCGCCGGTGACCATGTCGGGGTCGGGGTCGGTGTCGGTGACCGCGGCGGTGACCGCGCCGGTGATCTCGTCGGG
This sequence comes from Streptomyces sp. NBC_00448, assembly GCF_036014115.1. Taxonomy (NCBI): domain Bacteria; kingdom Bacillati; phylum Actinomycetota; class Actinomycetes; order Kitasatosporales; family Streptomycetaceae; genus Streptomyces; species Streptomyces sp. NBC_00448. Next base: position 8,620,435 of record NZ_CP107913.1, on the reverse strand, counting down.
TGCGACCCGGGCGAGCCTCGGCACCCGCGCCTGGCCGTCGCGCAGCGCGATCTCGGGTTCGCCGGCGGCCACGGCGGCACGCAGCAGCTCCGGCGCGTGGTCGCCGTCGAGGTCCACCAGTACGAACCTGCCCGGCTGTTCGGCCTGCGCGGCCCGCACCAGTCCCCAGACGGGGGCGAGCGCCAGGTCGATGTCGTCACCGTCGACCGTGGCGACCGCGCCGCGGGTCACGACCACGAGCCGCGAGCCGGCGAAGCGGTCGTCGTCGAGCCAGCCCTGCACGGCCGCCATGACGGTCGCCGCGCGAGCCCGTACGGCGGCGGGGACCGGACCCGCGGTCTCGTCCGGCGGCAGGGCGAGAAGCGCGACCGGGGGGACGGCGGCTCCGTCGTCATCGAGCGCGGCCCGCAGCGCCGCGACATCGCGGTACGCGAATCGCCCGGTCATGCCGAGCCGTTCGGCCGTCTCCGGGCCTTCCGTGTCCGTGTCCGCGGTGAGCAGTACCCACTCCGACGTCTCCGGCTGAGCCTGGGAGACGGGAGTCGCGGTCCACTCCACCCGGAACAGCGCCTGGTTCTGCGCCGCGCCCGCCGCCCGGGCCGCGCCCAGTTGCTCCGACGAGACCGCCCGGGACACCAACGACCGGACGCACAGGACCGGTTGGCCGTACGCGTCGGCCATCTCCATGGACACGCTGTCCTGGCCCTCGGCACGCATCCGCATCCGCAGCCCGGTGGCACCCGACGCGAAGAGGGAGACGCCGTTCCACGAGAAGGGCAGCAGCGTCTCCTCGCCGGTCTCCTCCTCCTGGAGCAGGGCCGCGTGCATGGCCGCGTCGAAGAGGGCCGGGTGCAGGCCGAACCGGGCGGCGTCGGGGTGTGCCGCGTCGGGCAGTTCGACCTCGGCGAACAGTTCGTCGCCGCGCTCCCAGGCGGAGGTGAGTCCCTGGAAGGCCGGGCCGTAGCCGTACCCGCGGTCCAGCAGGCGCTCGTAGCCGCCGGTGACGTCGATGGGCGTGGCGTCGGCCGGCGGCCACTGGGTGAAGTCGTACGAGGGCGCCGCCACACCCACGCGCAGGAGTCCTTCGGCGTGCGGTGTCCAGGGCTGGTCGGCGCCTTCGGGACGCGAGTGGATGGTCAGCGACCTGGCACCGGAGCCGTCCGCGCCGCCGACGGTGACCCGGAGCAGGACGCCGCCGCTGTCGGGCATGACCAGGGGCGCCTGGAGCGTCAGCTCCTCCACGACGTCGCACCCGAAGTGGTCGCCCGCGTGGATCGCGAGTTCGACGAAGGCGGTGCCGGGCAGGAGGACGGCCCCGAGGACGTCGTGGTCCGCGACCCACTCCTGCGTGTCGAGCGCGAGCCGGCCGGTGAAGACGGCCCCGTCGGTCTCCGGCAGGGCCACGACGGCGCCGAGCAGCGGGTGTTCGACCGCGCTCAGCCCCATCGCCTCGGGCCTGCCGCCCAGTTCGGCCGCGAGCCAGGACTCGGCGAGGAACTCCAGGGGGTGCAGCCAGTAGTGCTGGCGTTGGAAGGCGTAGGTGGGCAGGTCCAGGACGTGGCGGGGCGCGGGACTCGTGAAGGTCTTGCGCCAGTCCACGGCGACGCCCGAGGTCCACAACCAGCCCATGCCGGTGAGGACTTCGACCGCCTCGGGGCGATCACGGCGTACCAGCGGCACGATGACCGCCGAACTGGCCGCGCTAGTAGCCGTTGGTGGCTGCGTCAGCGTTATGCGTTGACAGCTTCGGTGGCGGATTCGAGCGGGTGAGCATCCCGGAAAGCACCGCGTCCGGGCCGATCTCGACCCACCGTGACACCCCCTGATCCGCCAGCCAACTGACGCCGTCGGCGAAGCGCACCGCCTCTCGAACGTGCCGCACCCAGTAGTCGGGGGTGCACAGGTCCTCGGCTTGCGCGAGGACGCCCGTCACGTTCGACACCACCGGAATCGTCGGCGCCGCGTACGACACCCCGTCCAGCACCTCGCCGAACTCGGCCAACATCGGTTCCATCAACGCCGAATGGAACGCGTGGCTCACCCGCAGGCGGCTCGTGCGGCTGCCGCGCCCAGCGAACGCCTCCGCCAGCTCGGCCACGGCGTCCTCGACGCCGGACACCACCACCGACGACGGACCGTTCACCGCCGCAACCGACACGCCTTCCGGCAACTCCCCGGACACCTCGGCCTCCGAGGCCCCGATCGCCACCATCGCCCCACCCGCCGGCAGTCCCTGCATCAACCGACCCCGCGCCGCCACCACCCGCGCCGCATCCTCCACCGACCACACCCCCGCCACACACGCAGCCGCCACCTCACCGATCGAATGACCCACCACGAAGTCCGGCCGCACCCCCCACGACTCCACCAACCGGAACAACGCCACCTCGAACGCGAACAACCCCGCCTGCGCCACCACCGTGTCATTCACCCGGGCCGCATCCGAACCCCACAACACCTCCCGCAACGACAAACCGAGATGACGGTCCAACTCCGCCACCACCTCGTCGAAGGCCGCCGCGAACACCGGAAACGCCCCACACAACTCCCGCCCCATCCCCAACCGCTGCGCACCCTGCCCCGTGAACACGAACGCCGAACGACCCGAAGCCGTCACCCCGCGACACACACCCGCCGCCCGCGCCTCACCGGCCGCCAACGCCTCCAACCCCCGCACCAGTTCGGCGCGGTCCTGCCCAACGACCACCGCACGGTGCTCCCATTCGGAGCGGCCCGCCAACAACCACCCCACATCACCCACCGACACACCACTGCCAACCCCACCCACCCACTCACCCAACCGAACCGCCTGACCCACCACCGCCGACTCCGAACGACCCGACACCACCCACGCCACCAACCCCGAACCAGCCCCAGACCCAACTTCCAGCGGCGCCAACTCGGCCTCGTCGGGGGCCTGCTCGATGATCACGTGCGCGTTCGTCCCACTGATCCCGAACGACGACACCCCCGCCCGCCGTGCACGACCCACCGGCGGCCACTCCCGCGACTCCACCAACAACTCCACGGCACCTGACGCCCAATCCACCTCACCCGACGCCGTTCCCGCATGCAGCGACCGCGGCAACACCCCCCGCCGCAACGCCTCCACCATCTTGATCACACCACCGACACCGGCAGCCGCCTGCGTATGACCGATGTTCGACTTCAACGAGCCCAGCCACAAAGGCAAACCCTCCACCCGACCACGCCCATACGTCGCCAACAACGCCTGCGCCTCGATCGGATCACCCAACGACGTCCCCGTCCCGTGACCCTCCACCACATCCACATCCAGCGCCGACAACCCCGCCGCACCCAACGCCGCACGAATCACCCGCTGCTGCGCCGGACCATTCGGCGCCGTCAAACCGTTACTCGCCCCATCCTGATTCACCGCGATTCCACGAATCACACCCAGGACAGGGTGGCCGCTCCGCCGAGCGTCGGAAAGCCGCTCGACCACAAGCATTCCCGCGCCCTCACCCCACACCGTGCCGTCCGCCGCGTCGGAGAAGGACTTCGCCCGAGCATCACGCGCGAGGCCGCGCTGACGGCTGAACTCCACGAACGCTTCAGGGGTCGCCATCACCGCCACACCGCCGACCAGCGCGAGCGAGCACTCACCCGAACGCAGCGCCTGCACCGCCCAGTGGAGTGCCACCAGTGAGGAGGAGCACGCCGTGTCCACCGTCACCGCCGGCCCCTCCAGGCCGAACACGTAGGAAATCCGACCGGAGGCAATCGCGCCGGTGCCGCTGTTCGCGGCGTAGTCGTGGTACATCATCCCGGCGAACACACCCGTCGCGCTCCCGCGCAACGACGCCGGATCAATACCCGACCGCTCCAACGCCTCCCACGACACCTCCAACAGCAACCGCTGCTGCGGGTCCATCACCAACGCCTCATTCGGACTGATCCCGAAGAACGCCGGATCGAACTCCCCCGCATCGTGCAGGAATCCACCCTCACGGACATAGCTCGTGTTCGGCCGCTCACCTGTCGGGTCGTACAACTCCTCGGTATTCCAGCCGCGGTTGGCGGGAAATTCCGAGATCGCGTCCACGCCGTCCGCCACCAGCCGCCACAGATCCTCCGGCGAGGAGACCCCACCCGGATACCGGCACGCCATTCCGACGATCACGATCGGGTCGTCGGCGGCCGGGGCGGCGGCCGCGGTGGGCGCGGCAGCGTCGACGGAGTGGTGGCCGGCGAGTTCCTCGCACAGGTAGCGGGCCAGGACGGTGGCGGTCGGGTAGTCGAAGACGAGAGTGGCCGGCAGGCGCAGACCGGTGTCGGTGCCGAGGCCGTTGCGGAGTTCGACCGCGGCCAGCGAGTCGAAGCCGAGGTCGCGGAAGGCGCGGTCGGGCTCGACGGCTCCGGTGGAGCCGAAGCCGAGGACGAGCGCGACGCGTTGGAGGACGACGTCGAGCAAGGCGGCGGGCCAGTCTGCTGCCGGGAGGGCGGCCAACTGCCGGCGCAGCGCGGCGGCGGCGTCTTGGGCGCCGTCGGCACGGCGTCGCCGAGCCGGCGGGACCAGGCCGCGCAGGACCGCCGGAACGTCGTCCGCCTGGCGCCGCATCGCGGCCAGGTCGAACCGGACCGGGACCAGGGCCGGCAGGTCGGTGGCGACGGCGGCGTCGAAGAGGGCGAGGCCGTGGTCGGCGGTGAGCGGCAGGACGCCGCCTCGTGACATACGGGACCGTTGGCCGGCGTCGAGAGCGGCCGCCATCCCGGCGGGGCCGGCGGCGGACGCGTCGGCCCAGGGGCCCCAGGCGAGGGAGTGCGCCGGCAGGCCCTGGGCGTGGCGGTGCTCGGCGAGGGCGTCGAGGAAGGCGTTGGCGGCGGCGTAGTTGGCCTGGCCGGGGGCGCCGAGGACGCCGGCTCCGGAGGAGAACATGACGAACGCGGTGAGGCCGAGTCCGGCGGTGAGCTCATGCAGGTGGAGTGCGGCGTCCGCCTTGGGGCGCAGCACGGTGTCGATCCGGTCGGGGGTGAGTTCGGTGACGACGCCGTCGTCGAGGACACCGGCCACGTGCACGACCGCGGTGGGCGCCGTCCGGCGCAGTTGCTCGGCGAGGGCCTGGCGGTCGGCCGCGTCACACGCCACGAGGTCCACATCGGCACCCATGGTGGCGAGTTCGTCGCGCAGCGCGTCGGCGCCGGGAGCGGCGGGACCGCGGCGGCTGGTGAGCAGCAGGCGGCGCACGCCGTACCGGTGCACGAGGTGGCGGGCGAGGAGCCCGCCGAGGGAACCGGTCGCCCCGGTGATCAGGACGGTGCTGTCGGGGCCGAACGCGGGCGCGGTGCCGGTCGGTTGGGCGCCCGTCGGTTCGGCGTCCGTCGGTTCGGTGCCGGTCGGTTCGGAAGGGGCGGGGGCCTGCGGAAGCCGGGTGAGGCGGGGCACGTGGACGACGCCGTCACGCATCGCGACCTGCGGCTCGCCGCTGGCGAGGGCGACGGCGACCCCTTCGTCGTCGGGTTCGCCGGCCAGGTCGACGAGAACGATACGGTCGGGGTGCTCGGACTGTGCGGCCCTGACCAGGCCCCACACCGCGGCGCCGGCGAGGTCCGTGACGCCCTCCCCGCGAGGTCCGGCCGCGCCGCGGGTCACGACGGCCAACCGGCCCGCGCCGCCGACCCGTTCGGCACTGATCCCTTCGGTGCCGATCCCTTCGGTGTCGTCCTCCTCCCGCGCCACGTCCTGGGCAGCGGCTCCCGCCCCCGCCCCCTCCGCGTCCCCGTCCCGCGTGGGGGGCTGTGCGCCGAGCAGCGTCCTGAGCGCCTCCAGTACGGCGTGGGTGGCCCGTCGTACCGCGTCGGCGTCGTCGCCGGGGACGCTGTGCAGCACCTGGACGTCCTGCGGCAGAACGGTCGGAGCGGTCGCGGCGCCCGGGGCACCCAGGACGGCCGGGGCCGCCTGCGGCGTCCACTCCAGCCGGAACAGCGCGCCGTCGCCCGCCGAGCGGGCCGCCGCGATGGCGTCGCGGGACGGCGGGCGGACGGTGAGCTGCTGGACGGACGCCACCGGTCGGCCGGCGGTGTCGGCCGCTTCCAGGGAGACGGAGTCGGGTCCGGTGCGCCGCAGCCGGACCCGCAGACCGGACGCGCCGGAAGCGTGCAGCACGACTCCGTTCCATGAGAAGGGCACCGCGGCCTGGCCGTCGGCCGCGCCGGTGAAGGCGATCGCGTGCAGGGCGGCGTCGAGGGCGGCGGGGTGCAGTCCGAGGCGCTCGGCGTCGGCGTGGGCCTGCTGCGGGAGGGTGACCTCCGCGAGCACGGCGCCGTCGTGGCGCCAGGCCGAGGTGAGGCCCTGGAAGACGGGGCCGTACTCCAGCCCGGCGGCCGCGAGGTCCTGGTAGATGTCGTCGAGCGCAAGCTCCTCGGCACCGAGTGGCGGCCACTGCGGCAGGTCCTCGGGGTCGGCGGCAGGTGCGGCGATGGAGAGCGTTCCGGTGGCGTGGCGCTGCCAGGGCGCGTCCGGCGCGGCCTCCTCCGCCCGGGAGTGGACGCCCAGCGGCCGTACGCCCGTGGCGTCCGGTGCGCCGACGGTGACCTGGATCTGCACGCCGCCCTGCTCCGGCAGCACCAGCGGCGCTTCGATGACGAGTTCGTCGAGCGTTCCGCAGCCGACCTGTTCGCCTGCGCGCAGGGCGAGTTCGACGAAGCCGGTGCCGGGGAAGAGGATCGCGCCACCGATCCGGTGGTCGGCGAGCCACGGGTGGGTGGCAAGGGACAGCCGGCCGGTGAGCAGGGTGCCCTCGGAGTCGGCCAGCGTCACGGACGCGCCGAGCAGCGCGTGGTCGGCCGAGCTGAGCCCGGCGGCGGCGACGTCGCCCGCGGTGTGCCGCGGAGCCACCCAGTAGTGCCGGCGCTGGAAGGCATACGTAGGCAGGTCCACGACCTGGCGCGGCGCCGGGCCGGTGAAGGTCTCGCGCCAGTCCACGGCCACGCCCGAGGTCCACAACCGCCCCACCCCGGTGAGGACTTCCACTTCCTCAGGGCGATCACGGCGCACCAGCGGCACGATGACCGCCGAACTGGCGGCGCTGGTAGCTGCGTTGTCCGCTTCGGCGCCGGCTTCGAGGCAGGGGGTGAGCATCCCGGACAACACCGCATCCGGACCGATCTCGACCCACCGGGACACCCCCTCACCCGCCAACCAACTCACACCATCGGCAAAGCGCACCGCCTCCCGCACATGCCGCACCCAATAACCGGGATCGCACAACTCCTCGGCCGTCGCGAGGCCACCCGTCACGTTCGACACCACCGGAATCGTCGGCGCCGCGTACGACACCCCGTCCAGCACCTCGCCGAACTCCGCCAACATCGGTTCCATCAGGGCGGAATGGAACGCGTGGCTCACCCGCAGCCGACTCGTACGGCACCCCCGCCCCGCGAACACCTCCGCCAGCTCGGCCACGGCGTCCTCGACCCCGGACACCACCACCGACGACGGACCGTTCACCGCCGCAACCGACACGCCCTCCGGCAGTTCCGCACACACCTCGGCCTCCGAGGCCCCGATCGCCACCATCGCCCCACCCGCCGGCAACGCCTGCATCAACCGACCCCGCGCCGCCACCACCCGCGCCGCATCCTCCACCGACCACACCCCCGCCACACACGCAGCCGCCACCTCACCGATCGAATGACCCACCACGAAGTCCGGCCGCACCCCCCACGACTCCACCAACCGGAACAACGCCACCTCGAACGCGAACAACCCCGCCTGAGCAATGACGGTGTCGTTCACCCGGGCCGCATCCGAACCCCACAACACCTCCCGCAACGACAAACCGAGATGACGGTCCAACTCCGCCACCACCTCGTCGAAGGCCGCCGCGAACACCGGAAACGCCCCACACAACTCCCGACCCATCCCCAACCGCTGCGCACCCTGCCCCGTGAACACCAACGCGGTCAGGCCGTCGGCGACGACGCCTCGCACGATGCCGGGGGTGCTCCGGCCCTCCGCGAGAGCGGCGAGCGCGGTCCGTGCGGTGACGCCGTCGGGGGCGACGACGACCGCCCGGTGTTCGAGTGCGGCGCGGCCGGTGGCCAGGGCGTGCGCGGTGCCGAGCGGGTCCGCGGTGCCGACGTGGGCGGCGAGCCGGGCGGCCTGCGCGGCCAGCGCGTCGGAGCCGCGGGCGGAGACGGTGAAGGCGAGCGGCAGCCCGGCGGGGCGGTCCAGGGCCGTGGCCGTGGAGAGAGCCGGGTCCGCGGACTCCTCGGCGTGCTCGTCGTCCTGCTCCGGCGCCTGTTCCAGGATGACGTGGGCGTTGGTGCCGCTCAGGCCGAAGGCGGAGACGCCGGCGCGGCGCGGGTGCCCGGTCGAGGGCCACGCGACGGGCTCGGTGAGCAGCCTGACGTTGCCGGCGGTCCAGTCGACGTGGTGTGAGGGCTCGGTGACGTGCAGGGTCCGGGGCATGGTGCCGTGCCGCATGGCCATGACGGCCTTGATGATGCCGCCGACGCCGGCGGCGGCCTGGGCGTGCCCGATGTTCGACTTGAGGGAGCCGAGCCACAGCGGCCGGTCCTGGGGGCGCCCGCGGCCGTAGGTGGCCAGCAGGGCCTGGGCCTCGATCGGGTCGCCGAGGGTGGTGCCGGTGCCGTGCGCCTCCACGAGGTCGATGTCGGCGGTGGTGAGTTCGGCCGCCTCCAGGGCCTGCCGGATCACCCGCTGCTGGGAGGGGCCGTTGGGCGCCGACATGCCGTTGCTGGCGCCGTCCTGGTTAACCGCGGAGCCCCGGATCAGGCCGAGTACGGGGTGGCCGTTGCGGCGGGCGTCGCTGAGCCGTTCCAGCAGCAGGATTCCGGCGCCCTCGGCCCATCCGGTGCCGTCGGCACTGTCGGAGAAGGACTTGCAGCGGCCGTCGGCGGCGAGGCCGCCCTGCTTGCTGAAGGCGACGAACGGGCCGGGGGTGGACATGATCATCACACCGCCGGCGAGGGCGAGGGTGCACTCGCGCTGCCGCAGCGCCTTGGCGGCCAGGTGCACGGCGACGAGGGAGGAGGAGCAGGCGGTGTCGACGGTCAGGGCGGGGCCTTCGAGGCCCAGCGTGTAGGAGATGCGGCCGGAGATGACGGCGGCCACGGCGGCGGTGCCGAGGTACGCCTCGGCGACCTCGGGGGCGGCGTCGAGCAGGTCGCCGTAGTCCTGGAAGCCGGAGCCGACGAAGACGCCGACGGGCGCGCCGCGCAGCGCGTCGGGGGCGATGCCGGCGCGCTCCAGGGTCTCCCAGGAGATCTCCAGCATGAGCCGCTGCTGCGGGTCCATGGCCAGCGCCTCGCGGGGGGCGATGCCGAACAGGCCGGGGTCGAAGTCGCCGGCGCCGTCGACGAATCCGCCCTCGTGCACGTAGCTGGTGCCGGCGTCGCCGTCACCGCCGAGGCGCGCCAGGTCCCAGCCGCGGTCGGTGGGGAACGGTGCGATGCCGTCGCCGTCGCCGGCCACCAGCCGCCACAGGTCCTCGGGTGAGGAGACGCTTCCGGGGAAGCGGCAGCCCATGGCGACGATCGCGATCGGCTCGTGGTCGGCCGCCTCCGCGTGGCGCAGCCGCTGCCGGGTCTGGGCGAGATCGGCGGTGACACGTTTGAGGTAGTCCAGCAGCTTGGCGTCGTCAGCCATCCCTGTTTCACAACACCTTTCGGTCCCGGTGGGGACTGGATTCCGGCTCCGGTCGGGGCGCTTGCGCGGTCGGTCAGGACAGCCCCAGCTCCTGGTCGATGAAGGCGAGGACGTCGTCGGCGGACGCCTCGTCGAGGCGCGCGCCGACGTCCGGCCCGCCGGGCGCGGCCGGGTCGGTGCCGCCGGTGTCGGCGCCGGGCGGGTCACCGGCCAGCCGGGCCGTCAGCGCGCGCAGCCGGGCGGCGATGCCGTGCTCCTCGACTTCCCGCGGGGTGAGTTCGGCGGCTGCCTGCTCCAGGCGTTCGACCTCGGCGAGGACGGCGGTGGCGCGGGCCTGCTCGTCCAGGCCGAGTCGGGCGAGGAGGTGGTCGGCGAGGGCGGTGGGGGTGGCGTGGTCGAAGACCACGGTGGCCGCGAGCGGGACGCCGCCGGCCGTGGCGAGGCGGGTGCGCAGGTCGGTAGCGGCGACCGAGTCGAATCCGAGGTCGGTGAAGGGCCGGGCGGTGTCGAGTTCGCCCGGGTCGTCGTAGTGGAGCAGGGCCGCGACGTGGTTGCGGACCAGGTCGACCACGGTGTGCCTGCGGCGGGCGGGCGACATCGTGGCGAGCTTGTCCCGCAGGGCCGCGCCGGCGGCAGGGTCCTGCGCGGGTGCCGCGGTGAGAGCGCCGCGGGTCTCGGGCAGGCCGTCGAGCAGCGGCCGGGGCCGGGCCATGGTGTAGACGGGGGCGAAGCGGGCCCAGTCGATGTCGGCGACCACGAGGTGGTGCTCGTCGTGGTCCAGGGCGGTCCGCAGCGCGCCGACGGCGAGCCGGGGCGGCATGGGGGGTGCGCCCAACCGCCGCATGGTGGCGGCGAGTTCGGCGTCGACCATGCCGCCGTCCCACGAGCCCCAGGCGATCGAGGTGGCGGTCCGGCCCTGGGCGCGGCGGCGGTGGGCGAGGGCGTCGAGGAACGCGTTGGCGGCGGCGTAGCCGGCCTGGCCGGTGCTGCCCCAGACGGCGGCGCCGGAGGAGAACAGGACGAACGTCGCCGGCTCGCGGTCGGCGAGGAGTTCGTCGAGCAGGGCGGCGCCGACCACCTTGGCATGGGCGGCCCGGTTCACCTCCTCGACGGTCAACTCCGTGACGGACGCGAGTCGTTGGAGTTCCCCGGCGGCGTGCACGACGTGCAGGGGCGCGTCGGCGGGCAGGGAGTCCAGCAGCGCGGCGAGGGAGGTGCGGTCGGCGACGTCGCAGGCGACGACGGTGGTGCGGGTGCCGCGGGCGGCGAGTTCCGCGCGCAGGGCGTCGGCGCCCTCGGCCGCCGGGCCGCGGCGGCTGGTGAGCACCAGGTGTGCGGCGCCGAGGTCGGCGAGCATCCGGGCGACGTGCGCGCCGAGGCCGCCGGTCCCGCCGGTGATCAGGGTGGTCCCCTCGGGCCGCCAGGTGCGCGGCGCGACGGCGCCGTCCCGTGGGGCGCGCAGCATGCGGCGGGCCAGGAGGGCGCCGGGGCGTACGGCGAGCTGGTCCTCGCCACCGTCTGCGGCGAGGACGGCGCACAGGGTGCGGGCGGCGGCCGCGTCGACGGTCTCCGGCAGGTCCACCAGGCCACCCCAGGCGTCGGGGCGGTCCAGGGAGAGGCCGATGCCGAGGCCCCACAGCAGCGCCTGGTAGGGGTCGGCGGGTTCGGTGGCGGTGGCCGCGACGGCCTGCCGGGTGACGCACCACAGGCGGGCGTCGGGCGCGGCGTCCGCGAGTGCCTGGGCGAGCAGGAGCGTTTCCGCGCAGCCGCGGGTGAGGGCGGGGTGGCGCGGATGCCCGGTGGTGTCGAAGGCGAGCAGGGAGACGACGGTACCGAGCGGGCCGTCGGCGGCCTGCTCGGTCAGCCGTACGGCCAGGCCGGCGCGGTCGTCGTCGGCGTCGACGCGGATCAGGGCGAGGCGGTCGGCGCCGTGCGCGGTGAGGGCGTCCAGGACGGTGCGGACGGTTGCGTCGTCGTCGAGTCCGGCGGGGACGGCGACCGTCCAGGTTCCCTGCGGGCCGGTGGGAGCGGGGGTGGTGACGGGCCGCCAGCCGACCTGGTAGCGCCACGTGTCGGTGGTCGCGGCCTCGCGCCGGCCGCGGCGCCACTCGGTCATCGCCGGCACCACCTGGCCGAGGGCGTCGACGCCGACCTTCAGATGCGCGGCGAGTTCGGGCAGTCCGGTGCGTTCGAGGCTGTCCCACAGCGCGCTGTCGGTGGGGTCGCCGCCGGTCGCGCCGGGTGCCGCGCCCCCGTCGGCTGCCTGCCACCAGTACCACTTGCGCTGGAAGGCGTACGTGGGCAGGTCGTCCACCGCGCGGGCGTCGCGGCCGGCGTAGAAGGCGGACCATTCGACGGGGACGCCTCGGACGTGGAGGAGCGCGAGGGCGCTGACCGCCTCCCGTTCCTCGCCGCGGTCGCGGCGCTGGAGCGGTACGCAGGCGTGGTCGCCGTCGTCGGGCAGGCAGTCGGGGACGACCGGGGTGAGTGCGGCGTCGGGGCCGACTTCGAGGAAGGTGGTGACTCCCTTCTGCCCGAGGTGGCGGATGCCGGCGAGGAAGCGGACCGGTTCGTGCACGTGCCGCACCCAGTAGTCGGGGCTGCACAGGTCCTCGGCCGTCGCCAGGCCGCCCGTCACGTTCGACACCACCGGAATCGTCGGCGCCGCATACGACACCCCGTCCAGTACCTCGCCGAACTCCGCCAACATCGGCTCCATCAACGCCGAATGGAACGCGTGGCTCACCCGCAGCCGACTCGTACGGCACCCCCGCCCCGCGAACACCTCCGCCAGCTCGGCCACGGCGTCCTCCACACCGGACACCACCACCGACGACGGACCGTTCACCGCAGCGATGGACACGCCTTGCGGCAACTCCCCGGACACCTCGGCCTCGGAGGCTCCGATCGCCACCATCGCCCCACCCGCCGGCAACGCCTGCATCAACCGACCCCGCGCCGCCACCACCCGCGCCGCATCCTCCACCGACCACACCCCCGCCACACACGCAGCCGCCACCTCACCGATCGAATGCCCCACCACGAAGTCCGGCCGCACCCCCCACGACTCCACCAACCGGAACAACGCCACCTCGAACGCGAACAACCCCGCCTGAGCAATGACGGTGTCGTTCACCCGGGCCGCATCCGAACCCCACAACACCTCCCGCAACGAGAACCCGAGATGGTGGTCCAACTCCGCCACCGCCTCGTCGAAGGCCGCCGCGAACACCGGAAACGCCCCACACAACTCCCGACCCATCCCCAACCGCTGCGCACCCTGCCCGGTGAACACGAACGCGGTCAGGCCCTCCGCCACCGCGCCCTGGAAGACATCGGCCCGCACCTCGCCGGCCGCCAACGCCTCCAGGCCGCGCAGGTATTCCGCGCGGTCCTGCGCGACGACCACCGCGCGGTGGCGTAGCGCGGAGCGGGTGGTGGCCAGGGAGTAGCCGAGGTCCATGACGCTGTGGCTGCCGGTGGCGGCGTGGTCGAGCAGCCGGCGGGCCTGGGCGGACAGTGCCGTGCCGCTGTGCGCGGAGAGGGGCAACGGCACGGCGGGGGCGGACGGTTTCGGGTGCGTGCGGCCGCGCTGGGTGGGGGCCCAGATCTCGTCCATGCTGCGGCCGACGACCGGGATGACGACGGAGGAGGCGAGTTCCTCGACCTGCGAGCGCAGGCGCTGCGCCTGGGTGCGCAGGACGTCCGGGAGCGTGCCCTGCTGGTCGGCCTCGGCCGGGTCGTCGTCGGGGGCCTCCTCGATGATGACGTGCGCGTTGGTGCCGCTCAGGCCGAACGCGGAGACTCCCGCGCGGCGCGGGTGGTCGGCGCGGGTCCAGGGGCGGGCCTCGGTGAGGAGGCGGATGTGACCGGAGGTCCAGTCGACCTCCGACACGGGTTCCTTGATGTTCAAGGAGCGCGGCAGGGTGTCGTGACGCATCGCCTGGACCATCTTGATGATCCCGGAGACCCCGGCCGCGGCCTGGGCGTGCCCGATGTTGGACTTGATCGAGCCGAGCCACAGCGGCCGGCCGGGGTCGCGCTGCTGCCCGTAGGTGGCCAGCAGTGCCTGGAGTTCGATGGGGTCGCCCAGCCGCGTGCCGGTGCCGTGCCCCTCGACGGCGTCGACGTCCTGCGGGGAGAGTTGCGCGTTGGCGAGCGCCTGGAGGATGACCCGTTGCTGGGAGGGGCCGTTGGGCGCCGACATGCCGTTGCTGGCGCCGTCCTGGTTGACCGCCGAGCCGCGGACCAGGGCGAGGACGGGGTGGCCGTTGCGGCGGGCGTCGGCGAGCCGTTCCAGCAGCAGCAGCCCGACGCCCTCGCCCCAGCCGGTGCCGTCGGCGTCGGAGGAGAAGGACTTGCAGCGGCCGTCGGGGGCGAGCCCGCGCTCCTGGCTGAAGCCGACGAAGGACGTCGGGGTGGTCATCACCGTGGCGCCGCCGGCCAGGGCGAGGGAGCACTCGCCGGACCTGAGCGCCTGCATGGCCAGGTGCACGGAGACCAGCGACGCGGAACAGGCGGTGTCGACGGTGATGGCCGGCCCTTCCAGGCCGAGGCAGTACGAGATACGGCCGGACGCGACGCTGGCGAGGCTGCCGACCCCGGCAGCGGCGTAGTCGTGGTAGACGACGCCCGCGAAGACCCCGGTGGGGCTGCCCTTGAGCGAGTCGGGCGGGATGTTCGCCCGCTCCAGCAGTTCCCAGGCGGCCTCCAGCAGCAGCCGCTGCTGCGGGTCGGTCTCCGCGGCCTCGCGGGGGCTGGTCCGGAAGAAGTCGGCGTCGAACTCGCCGGCGTCGTGCAGGAATCCGCCCTCGCGGGCGTAGGTCTTCCCGGGGGTGGCCGGCTCCGGGTCGTACAGCGCCGCCAGGTCCCAGCCGCGGTTGTCGGGGAAGGCGGAGATGCCGTCGCGGCCCTCGGCCACCAGCTCCCACAACTGCTCCGGGGTGTGCACGTCGCCGGGGAACCGGCAGCTCATCGACACGATGGCGATGGGCTCGTGCTCCTTGGCCTCGACCTCGCGAAGATGGCGCCGCACCTGGTGCAGGTCGGCCATCGCGCGCTTGAGGTAGTCGCGGAGCTTCTCCTCGTTCGCCATCGCCATCAACCAATCTCGAGGTCGTCGAGTGCCTGGAACAGCTCTTCGTCCGAGGCCGACTCGTAGGCCCCTTCCGCCTCGGCCGCGACGCCGTCCCGCCGGTCGCGCCACCTGCGCAGCAGGCTCTCCAGCCGGGCCGTGATCCGGGCCGCCTCCGCGTCGTCCGGGGTCGCCTCGGCCAGGGCTTCCTCCAGCCGCCGGAATTCCGCGAACACCGGCTGCCGCGGGCCCGTCCCGCCGTCGAGGGCCGCGCCGAGCCGCTCGGTGACCGCTCGCGAGGTGGGGTGGTCGAAGACCAGGGTGGCGGGCAGCCACACCCCGGCAGCGGCGCTCAGCCGTTTGCGCAGTTCCACGGCGGCGAGGGAGTCGAAGCCCATCTCCTGGAAGGCCCGGTCGGGGTCGACGGCCGCGGCCGAGGCGTGGCCGAGAACGGCGGCGACGTGCTCGCGGACGGCGGCCAGCAGGGTCCGGTCGCGTTCCTCGGGGGCCAGGCCGGCGAGCCGGCGGATCAGCGGCGCGTCCTCCTCGAGGCGGGCGCGGCGGACCGGGGCGTGCACCACCGCCCGCAGCACGTGCGGGAGTTCGCCGGCCCGGGCGCGCAGCGCCGCGTGGTCGAGGCGCGCCAGCACGCAGTGCGTCGCGCCGAGGGCCAGCGCCGCGTCGAACTGCGCGAGCCCTTCCTCGGCGGTGAGGGTCGGGAAACCCGGGCGGTCGGGGTGCTCGGGGTGCTCGGTGCCGGCGGGGTGGTCCGGGGCGCCGGGCTGGTCCGGGGCGGCGGTGCGCCACGGCCCGTGCGCGAGGGAGACCGCGGGCAGTCCGCGCGCGCGGCGGTGCGCGGCCAGCAACTCGAAGGACGCGTGGGCCATGGCCGCGTCCGTGGTGCCGATCTCCGCTAGGAGGGCGTCGGCCGCCGACACCAGGACGAAGGCGGCGGGAGCGGCGTCGCGGACGGCCTCGTGCAGGTGCCACGCGTCATCGGCCCGCCGGGCCGCGGCGACCTGGGTCCCGGTCGCGGCTTCGGCCCCGATCCCGGATTCCGTCCCGGAGTCGAGGCCGCTCACCGTGGTGGCCTGCGGGCCGTCGGCCGCGATGTGCACCACCGCGGTCAGCGGATGCGCCTCGGGAATCGCGTCCAGCAGCGCCGCCAGCGCCGTACGGTCGGCCAGGTCGCAGGTGGTGACGGTCACCGCCGCGTCCGGCACGGCCGTCTCCGGGTCACCGGGGGCGCGTACCAGCGTCAGGCGCCGAAGGCCGTGCGTGGCGGCGAGGTGGCGGGCGAGCAGCGTGCCCGCGGCCGTGTCCCCTGTGACGAGCACGGTGCCGTCCGGGTCCCAGCCGGCCGGACCCCGCGGGGGGAGGGCGGCGCCGTCCGGGGCGGTGAGCCGCGGCAGCAGCACCTCACCGCCACGGACGGCCGTCTCGGGTTCGCCGCAGGCCAGCGCGGCGGCGAGCGCGCGGTCCGGGTCGGCGGCCGGGTCGAGGTCCACCACGACCGGCCGGCCCAGGCCCTCCGCGCGGGCGGCCCGCACCAGCCCCCAGGCGCGGGCGCCTTCGGGGTCGGGGGCCGGGTCCTGCCCGGGTTCCGTACCGGCGGCCACCGCGCCGCTGGTGGCGACGACGAGCCGCACCGCGGCGAGCCGCGGGTCGTCCGCCCAGCGCCGCAGCAGCGCGGGCAGTTCCGGGTCGGGGGCGGCGGTCCCGCACACGTGGACCACGGTGGCCGGGGCCTGCTCGTCGGCGTCGATCGCCGCGAGCAGCGCGTCGAGGTCGGCGTGGCCCGGCGACGCCGGGTCGAACAGCGGCTCGGGGCGGCCGAGGAACGTCCATCCGGCGACCGCCGTCCCGGCGGGAGCGGGCGGGGCCGGCGTCCAGCGCAGGGTGTGGAGCACCGGGTGGTCGGTCCGGTCGGCGGCGGCGAGTTCGCCGGGGGTGACCGCGCGGGAGGCCACCGAGTCGGCGGTGAGCACGAGCCGGCCGGCGCTGTCGGTGACCACCAGTGCGCTGCCCTCCGGGCCGGGGGTGATCCGTGCCCGCAGCGCGTCGGCGCCCGCGGCGGCGCGCAGCCGGACACCCCGCCACGTACCCGGGACGACCGGTTCCGCATCGCCCTCCCCGGCCAGCCGTTCGGCGTGGAACACGGCGTCGAGCAGGGCCGGGTGCACGTTGAAGCCTTCCGCCCGCGGCTCGGCGTCCCGTACCGGCTCGACCTCGGCGAACAGGTCGTCGCCGAGCCGCCAGGCGGCCCGCAGGCACTGGAACGCCGGACCGTAGCCGTATCCGGCGGCCAGCAGGCGCTCGTAGGCGTCGCCGAGGCCGAGCGGGACGGCGCCGACGGGTGGCCATTCCGCCTCCGGCCGCGGCGCGGGCGGCTCCGGAGCCTGCGGTCCCTCGACGACACCGGAGGCGTGCCGGGTCCAGGGGGCGTCCGGGTCGGCGTCGGGACGCGAGTGGACGGAGACGGGGCGGCTGCCGTCGGGCCGCGGGCCGCCCAGCACGACGCGCAGCGCGGTGGAGCCGTCGCCGGTGACCGCCAAGGGCAGTTCGACGGCCAGTTCGCGCAGGGTGTCGCAGCCGGCGTGCCCGGCGGCGTGCAGGGCGAGGTCGACCAGAGCGGTGGCGGGCAGGACCGGGGTGCCGAGCAGGTCGTGGTCGGCCAGCCACGGCGCACCCGCGGCGGTGAGCCGGCCGGTGAGCACCAGCGCGCCGGAGTCCGGGACGGTGACCAGCGCGCCCAGCAGCGGGTGCCGGGCCGGCGCCTGACCGACCCGGGCCGGGTCGCCGCCGAGCGAGGCCGACTCCAGCCAGAAGTGCCGGCGCTGGAAGGGGTAGACGGGCAGGTCGACCCGGCGGGCCGCGGTGCCGTCGAAGAACGCCGCCCAGTCCACCGGCACACCGCGGGAGTGCGCCCGCGCGACGGCGGTGACGAGTTCCCGCGCCTCGGGGCGGTCGCGGCGCATCGCGGGGACGAAGGCGACGTCGCGCTCACCGGTGAGGCAGTCGGGTCCCATCGTGGCGAGCACCGCGTCGGGGCCGAGTTCGAGGTGCGTGGACACCCCGCGCTCGTCGAGGTGGCGCACCACGTCGTGGAAGCGCACGGTCTCGCGCACGTGCCGCACCCAGTACTCCGGGTCGCACAGCAGCTCCTCCCCCGCCTGCCGGCCGGTCACCGCGGAGACCACCGGGAGCGCGGGCGGCCGGTAGGACAGCGCGGACACCACCGCGCGGAACTCCGCCACCATCGGTTCCATCAGCGGCGAGTGGAAGGCGTGGCTGACCCGCAGCCGGGCCGTACGGCGGCCCTCCGCGGCGAAGCGGGCAGCGATCTCCTCGGCCGCGCCGGCCGCGCCGGAGATGACGACCGAGGTCGGGCCGTTGACCGCGGCGAGGCTCACCCGGTCGGAGAGCAGTGGCACGACCTCGTCCTCCGCGGCCTGCACGGCGATCATCGCGCCGCCGGCCGGCAGCGCCTGCATCAGCCGCCCGCGGGCGGCCACCAGCACGGCGGCGTCCGGCAGGCCGAGCACTCCCGCCGCGCGCGCGGCCACCAGCTCGCCGACGGAGTGGCCGGCGAGGTAGTCGGGCCGCACGCCCCACGACTCGACCAGCCGGTAGAGGGAGATCCCGACGGTGAACAGCGCCGGCTGCGCGTAGCAGGTCAGCTCCAGCGCCGCCGGATCGGTTCCCCACATCACGTCGCGCAGCGGCCGGTCCAGGTGCGGGTCGAACGCCTCCAGCGCGGCGTCGAACGCCCGGCGGAAGTGCGGGTGGGCGTCATACAGTTCGCGTCCCATGCCGAGGCGCTGCGCGCCCTGGCCGGTGAAGAGGAAGGCGGTGCCGCCGGTGGTGCGCCGCCCGGCCGGCTCGTCGTCCGCGGCGAGCGCCGCCAGTGCCGCGACCAGCTCGTCGCGGTCGTCACCGACGACGAGGGCCCGGTGGTCCAGCGGCGACCGGGCCGTGGCGAGCGTGAACGCCACGTCGGCCGGGTTCGACCCGGGGTCGTCCGCGAGGTGGGCGGCCAGGCGCCGGGCGTGCTGCCGGAGGGCGTCCGGGCTCGCCGCGGAGACCAGCCAGGGCACCACGGGCCGGGGCGCCGGCCCGGGAGCCGACTCGGACTCCGGTCCGTCCACCGGATGTTGCGGCTCCGCGGAACCTCCGGCGGGCTCCGCGGGGGTCTGCCCGGTGGTGGCCTCGGAGGTGGCGTCCGCGGGCGCCTGCTCGACGATCACATGCGCGTTGGTGCCGCTGATGCCGAACGAGGAGACGCCGGCCCGCCGCGGCCGGCCGGGCTCGGGCCACGGCTGCGCCTCGGTGAGCAGCCGTACCGCGCCCGAGGCCCAGTCGACCTGCTGCGAGGGCTCGTCGACGTGCAGCGTCCGGGGCAGCACGCCGTGCCGCATCGACTCCACGGCCTTGATCACCCCGGCGACGCCCGCGGCGGCCTGGGCGTGCCCGATGTTCGACTTGATCGAGCCGAGCCACAACGGGCGCTCAGGGGAGCGGTCCTGGCCGTAGGTGGCGAGCAGCGCCTGGGCCTCGATCGGGTCGCCGAGCGTGGTGCCGGTGCCGTGGCCCTCGACCGTGTCGACGTCGCCGGTGCCGAGGCCGGCCGCGGCCAGCGCCTGGCGGATGACCCGCTGCTGCGCCGGGCCGTTGGGCGCCGTCAGTCCGTTGCTGGCACCGTCCTGGTTGACCGCGGAGCCGCGGACCAGGGCGAGGACGGGGTGGCCGTTGCGGCGGGCGTCGGCGAGCCGTTCCACCAGCAGCAGCCCGACGCCCTCGGAGAACCCGGTGCCGTCGGCGGCGTCGGCGTACGACTTGCACCGTCCGTCGGCGGCCAGGCCGCGCTGGGTGCCGAACTCGACGAGCACCCCGGCGGTGGCCATCACCGTGACGCCGCCGGCGAGCGCGAGATCGCACTCGCCGGCGCGCAGCGACTGGATCGCCAGGTGGAGGGCGACCAGGGAGGAGGAGCAGGCGGTGTCGACGGTGATCGCCGGGCCCTCGAAGCCGTAGTGGTACGACAGCCGGCCGGAGGCGATGGAGCCGGTGGCGCTGTTGTCGGCGTAGTCGTGGTACATCACGCCGGCGAACACCCCGGTGGGGGTGGCCCGCAGGGTTCCCGGGTCGATCCCGGCCCGCTCGAACAGGTGCCAGGAGGTCTCCAGCAGCAGCCGCTGCTGCGGGTCCATGGCCAGCGCCTCGTTGGGGCTGATCCCGAAGAAATCCGGGTCGAAGTCGGCGGCGCCGTCGAGGAATCCGCCGGAGCGGGTGTAGGTCCTGCCGGGCTTGCCGGGCTCGGGGTCGTACAGCTCCTCCAGGTCCCAGCCGCGGTCGGCGGGGAACGCGGAGACCGCGTCCGTGCCGTCGGCGACCAGCCGCCACAGGTCCTCCGGGGACTCCACGCCACCCGGGAAGCGGCAGGCCATCGCCACCAGGGCGACGGGTTCGTCCGGTGCCGCCGCCCGGGTCCGCGCCGACTGGGGGCGCTGCCCGGTGAGTTCGCGGTCCATGTGCCGGACGACCGCCCGGGCCGAGGGGTGGTCGAAGACCAGGGTGGCCGGCAGCCGCAGGCCGGTCGCGGCGGCCAGCCGGTTGCGCAGTTCGACGGCGGTCAGCGAGTCGAAGCCCAGTTCCTTGAAGGCGCGGTCCGCCTCCACGGCGTCCGGGGAGGCGTGCCCGAGGACATCGGCGACCTGGGTGCGCACCAGCTCCAGCAGGGCGCGTTCGCGCTCGCCGGGGGCCATGGCGGACAGCCGCTCGCCCAGCGGGGCGTCGCCGCCGGAGCGGGCCGCGCGCCGCGGCGGTGTCCGCACCAGGCCGCGGAGCATGGCCGGGAGGGTGCCGTGCGCGGCCTGCGCGCGCAGCGCGGTGGTGTCGAGCTTCAGCAGCAGCCGGTGAGCGGAGGCCGGGTCGCCGGAGGTGACGGGGACGGGTGCGTCGCCAGGTGCGCTGCCGGATGCGCTGCCGGGCGGCGAGCTGTGCGGCGCGTCGGCGGGTACGGATACGGGCACGGGTGCGGATACGGACTCGGGTGCGCGTACGGACGCGAGGGCGGCGTCGAGGAGGTCGAG
The DNA here is from genome assembly GCF_036014115.1 of Streptomyces sp. NBC_00448. Classification (NCBI taxonomy): domain Bacteria; kingdom Bacillati; phylum Actinomycetota; class Actinomycetes; order Kitasatosporales; family Streptomycetaceae; genus Streptomyces; species Streptomyces sp. NBC_00448. The sequence continues at coordinate 8,599,635 of NZ_CP107913.1, read as the reverse complement.
CGCCTCCGCGGTCTCCAGGGGCGGGAAGCCCTGGCGGCGCAGCCGGGAGATGTCGCGCTCGTCGAGCGCGCCGGTCATCCCGCTGCCGTCGGCCCACAGCCCCCAGGCGAGCGCGACCGCGGGGAGGCCGGCGGCCCGGCGGTGGGCGGCCAGGGCGTCGAGGAAGGCGTTGGCAGCGGCGTAGTTGCCCTGTCCGGGCGCGCCAAGAGTGCCCGCCGCGGAGGAGAACAGCACGAAGCCGGCGAGGTCGCGCTCCCGGGTGAGTTCGTGCAGGTGCCAGGCCGCGTCGGCCTTGGCGCGCAGCACCTCGTCGAGGCGCTTCGGGGTGAGCGCGTCGATGACGCCGTCGTCCAGGACGCCCGCGGTGTGCACCACGGCGCGCAGCGGTCGGTCGGCGGGGATCTCGGCGAGCACCGCGGCCAGGGCCGCCCGATCGGCGACGTCGCAGGCGACGACCTTCGCCTCGGCGCCCGACTCCGCCAGTTGCGCGACCAGTTCGGCCGCGCCGGGGGCGGATTCGCCGCGCCGGCTGAGCAGCAGCAACCGGCGTACCCCGTGCGCGGACGCGAGGTGGCGGGCGACGTGGGCGCCGAGCACCCCGGTGCCGCCGGTGACCAGGACGGTGCCGTCGGCCGGCCACGCCGGGCGCGGGCCGTCCTGCGGCGCCGCCGCGGCGGCCAGCCGGGGGGTGAGGACGGCTCCCCCGCGCACCACGGCCTCGGGTTCGCCGTCGGACAGGACGCGGGCCAGCGCCTCGGGGTCGAGGTCACCGTCGGGGCCGGTGTCCACCAGCACGAAGCGGCCGGGGTGTTCGGCCTGCGCGGACCGCACCAGCCCCCACAGCGGGGCCTGTTCGAGGTCCGGCGACTCCCCGCCGCCGGCCGCCACCGCCGAGGTGGTGACGAGGACCATCGCGCTGTCCTGGAAGCGCGGGTCGGCCAGGAACGACTGCACCTCGTGGAGGACGTGTCCGGTACGGCGGCGGACGGCGTCGAGGACCGTAGCGCCGCTCCCGCCGCCCGCGCCGGGCGCCGCCGGTTCCGCCGCGGCGCAGAGCACCACGACACCGGGCGGTGTCCCGGTGCCGAGGCCGGACGCCAGCGCGGCGAGGTCGGCGTGGCGGGCGGTGCCGGTCGCGGCGGCGAACGCCTCCGCCGCGCGGCCGTCGCCGACGACCGCGCACGCGGGGAGCGCGGCCGCCTCCTCGGCGCGCGGCGCCGCGGTCCACCGGACCGCGTGGGGCGCCGGGCCCCGCGTCGCGCCCGCGGACGCCAACTGCCGGGCGGAGACCGCCTTGGCGACCAGCGACTCCACCGCGAGCACCGGCCGCCCGGTGCCGTCGAACACGTCGATCCGAACCGCGTCGGGGCCGGCCGGCCGCAGTACGGCGCGCGCGGTGGTGGCGCCGGAGGCGTGCAGCGACACCCCGTTCCAGGCGAACGGCAGGACAGCGCCGCGCGAGGCGTCCGGGTCGCCGCCGCCGGCGACGAGGTCGGCGTGGAGCACGGCGTCGAGCAGCGCCGGGTGGACGCCGAAGTGCGCGGCGGCGGCGCTCTCCTCCTCGGCGAGGGCGACCTCGGCGTAGATCTCCTCGCCTTGCCGCCAGGCGGACTTCAGGCCCTGGAAGGCCGGCCCGTAGGCGTGGCCGCGCTCCAGCAGGCGCGGATAGGCGCCGTCGAGCGGGATCGGCTCCGCGCCGGGCGGCGGCCATTCGGGGATCGCGGCGAGCGCGGCGGCCGGGCCCGGGTCGAGCACGCCCGCGGCGTGCCGGGTCCAGGGGCCGTCGGCGTCCTCGGCGCGGGAGTGGACGGTGACCGCGCGTTCGCCGTCCGGCCCCTCAGCGCCCACGGTCACCTGGAGCTGGACCCAGCCCTCGTCGGGCAGCACGAGCGGTGCCTGCAGGGTCAGTTCGCGCAGCAGCTCGCAGCCGGTCCGCGCGCCGGCGTGCAGCGCGAGGTCCACGAACGCCGCGCCGGGCAGCAGGACGGCGCCGAGGGCCTCGTGGTCGGCGAGCCACGGGTGCGCCGGCAGCGACAGCCGGCCGGTGAAGACGGTCTCGCCGGAGGTGGAGGAGGTGACCACGGCGCCCAGCAGCGGGTGGCCGGCCGGATCGAGGCCCGCGGCGGCGAAGCTCGTCGCGTCCTGGTCCGGGCGCGCCCAGTAGCGCCGGTGCTGGAAGGCGTAGGTGGGCAGGTCCACGACGCGTGCGCCGGTGCCGGTGAAGGACGCGCGCCACTGCACCGGGGCACCGGCCAGCGACGCCTCGGCCAGCGAGGTGGTCAGGCGGACCAGGCCGCCCTCGCCGCGCCGCAGCGAGCCGACCACGCGGGCCTCGGCGCCGGTCGCGTCCACGGTCTCCTGCAGGCCCAGCCGCAGCACCGGGTGCGGGCTGGACTCCACGAACAGGCCGTGCCCGTCGGCGAGCAGCGCCCGGGTGGCCTCCTCGAAGCGCACGGTGCTGCGCAGGTTGGTGAACCAGTACCCGGCGTCCAGGGCGGCGGTGTCCAGTGCGGCGCCGGTCACGGTGGAGTAGAACGGCACGGCCGAGGAGCGCGGGGCGACCGGCGCCAGCACCGCGAGCAGCTTGTCCTTGAGCTGCTCCACGTAGTGCGAGTGGGAGGCGTAGTCCACCGGAATCCTGCGGACGCGGACGTCCTGCGCGGTGAGCTGGTCGAAGATCTCGTCCAGTGCCGCGGTGTCGCCGCAGACCACGACGGAGCCGGGCCCGTTGACGGCGGCGAGCTGGACGCGGCCCTGCCAGGCGCGCAGCCGCTCCTCGGTCTCGGCGGCGGGCAGCGGGACCGACATCATCCCGCCGAGACCGGCGAGTTCCTCGGCGATCAGGCGGCTGCGCAGGGCGACGATCCGGGCGCCGTCGGACAGCGAGAGCGCCCCCGCCACGCAGGCGGCGGCGATCTCGCCCTGCGAGTGGCCGACGACGGCGTCCGGTTCCACCCCGTAGGAGCGCCACAAGGCCGCGAGCGACACCATCATCGCCCACAGCAGCGGCTGCACCACGTCGACCCGCTCCAGTGACGGGGCGCCGGGCCGCTCGCGCAGCACGTCCATCGGTTCCCAGTCCACGAAGGGCTCCAGCGCCCGCGCGCACTCCGCCATGCGCTCGGCGAACGCCGGTGCGGTGCCGAGGAGTTCACCGGCCATCGCGGGCCACTGCGAGCCCTGTCCGGGGAAGACGAACGCCACCCGGGTACTGCCCGCGGGCCGCACCGGGCCGCTGACGACGGTGCCGCCCAGCCCGTGGCCGGCCAGGGCGGCCACGCCGGCGAGCAGGTCGGCGCGGTCCGTGCCGACCGCCACCCCGCGGTGGCCGAGCACGGACCGGGTGGTCACCAGCGACAGGCCGATGTCGGGCGCGGACCCGCCGGCCTCCGCCTCGGGCCCGGTGAGCCAGGACAGCAGCCGGCCGGCCTGGGCCCGCAGCGCTTGCTCGTCGCGTCCGTGCAGGACCCAGGGGACGGCCCGGGACGCCCGCGCGTCACCGGACGGCAGGCCGCCGTCCACCGGCTCTGCGGTGGTTCCGGGAAGTCGTTGCTCGCCGCTCATGCGGGGCACCCCCTTGACTGGTACCGAGTGACATGTCGCTCCCCCGAGCGGCGGCCGCTGGTGCTGTGACCGCGAGGGGCTTTCGCCGGTCGGCGTGCGGTGCCCGGCGCGCCGGGACCGCCCGGTGCGGCACCGTCCTGGTGACGGGCTCGCACGGGCGGTCCCGCCGGCGCCGCGGGCACTCCCCCCGGCTTCGCCGCGGGCGCCCCCACCCGCCGAAGGCGGAGGCAGAGCGCCCCTACGGGCACCGCGAGCAGGTGGACCCTCGCGGTCACGGCACTACCGGGGGTCGGTGACGGGTTCCGGTGCGAGCAGGTCACCGAACTCCGGGAACTGCTCGATCGCCTGCTGTGCGGTGAGCGGCGGACGGCGCGGCCCGCGGATCACCGGCCACATGAAGGCGCGGGAGAACATCCGGCTGGGTGGCGCGCAGAACGTGCCCACGGTGAAGGCGATGTCGGACACCGTCCGGTCGCGGGCCGCCACGTGTGCCACCCGAGCCGCCATCCAGGTCTGGAAGGCGGCGCCGCGCACCGGCACGGTGGAGGTGACGCCGGGGAAGAACAGGTCGTTGCTGACCGCGTTCTGCCAGGCGAACGCGTTCGCCTTGGCGACGCCCCGCTGCACCCGGCGGCCCAGGCCCGGCCCGAGTCCGGTGCGCCGCAGCTCCGCGCGGAGCGCCAGGGCGGAGCGGGCGGCCACCGACATGCCGGTGCCGTAGGTCGGGTTGAGCGCCGAGGCGGCGTCGCCGATCACGAAGTACCCCTCGGGCAGGGGCAGCTTCTCGTAGTGGCGCCGCCAGTTGGGCATCCGCCGGTAGGAGCGGATGTCGCTGAGCGGCTTGGCCCGGGACAGCAGCCGCGACACCAGCGGGTCCTCCCAGTCACCGCAGTCGGAGACGAACTCCTTCTCGTCGGTGGGGGGTTCGCCACCGCGGCTGCCGAACCTGGTGACGATCCAGCGCCCGTTGTCGTTCGGCAGGATCGCGATCCCGCGGCCCGGCTCGCCCGTGCCGGGCTGCACCTGGATCATCACGCCGGGGAAGTCCTCCGTCCCCTCGGGCGCCTGGTACCAGCGGCTGGCGTAGGCGAACCCGGCGTCGACCAAGTCCTCCCGGGGCGCCGCCACGCCGAGCTCCGCCAGCCAGCGCGGGCCGTCGGAGCGGCGGCCGGTGGCGTCGACGACCAGGTCCGCGGCGATCGTCTCCTCCCGCGCGTCCTGGCCCGATTCGAGCGGCTTGATCCGCACGCCGGTGACGCGCTGGGCGTCCCCGGTCAGCGCCACGGCCTTGACGCCCTGCCGCAGCGTCAGGCGGGCGGCGCCCAGCACCTGGCCGCGCACCACGTGGTCGAGCGTGTCGCGGCCGCACAGCAGCAGGTAGGCGTCCGTACGGTGCCGCTGGAACCAGTCGCGCGGACCGCGGGTCAGCGTGCCGCCGGGCAGGCCGCGCCGCTTGGCGCCGGCCGCCATCAGCAACTCGGTGGTGCCCGGCAGCAGTTCGTCGAACGCCTCGGCGCCGCCCCGCATCAGGATGTGGTTGTGCCGGCCCTGCGGCAGGCCGTTGCGGGGGGCCGGCGTCGTGGGCAGGACATCGCTCTCGACCACCACGACCTCGTCGGCGTGGTCGGCGAGGACGGTCGCGGCGAACAGGCCCGCCAGGCCACCGCCGAGAACGACAGCGGTCGTCACTGCGCTATCCCGTAGGTGGCGAGGTAGGTCTTCATGCGCTGCTCGGCCAGCGCCGGGTCGGCGAACAGGCCCAGGCCGTCGGCGAGCCGGTAGGCGGTGGCCAGGTGGGGCACGGAGCGCGCCGACTGCTCGCCCCACACCATGCGGGTGTGCGCGCTGTGACCGCCCAGCCAGCCGAGGAAGACCAGGCCGGTCTTGAAGAAGAACGTGCTGCGGCCCGGGCCCTCGAAGAGGTGGGCGCACAACGGCACGGTGGAGTCCAGCAGCTGGCGGCCGTGCGCGGTGTCACCGCGGTCCAGGGCGCGCAGGGCCTCGGCCGCCAGCGGCGCGATCGGGTCGAAGACCGGGGTCAGGCCGTCGCTGAAGCCCTGCTCGTCGCCGGCGAACAGCTCCGGGTAGCGGTCGGTGTCGCTGGTGTAGAAGCGCACGCCCTCCGGCAGCAGCCGGCGCATCTGCACCTGCTGCTCCGCCGGCAGCAGCGCCACCTTCACACCGTCGACCTTGTCGATGTTGTCGCGGACGATCGCCAGCAGCGCACCGTAGGCGCTGTCCACGTCCATCTGGCCCCAGTAGCCGGTGTGGCGCGGGTCCCACACGGAGGTGATCCAGTGCAGGATCGCCGGCTTCGAGCACTGCCGCAGCAGCGCGCCGTACAACTCGGCGTAGTCGGCGGGGTCCTGGGTGGCGGCCGCCAGCTGCGGGCTGCACATGATGATCGCGGTGGCGCCGGCGCTCTCCACGACCTCCAGCTGCTGCTCGTACGCGAGCCGGACGTCCTTGACGCTGGCCGGCGAGAACGGGTCGAGCTGGTCGGTGGTGATCGCGACGGCCATCCGGCCGCCCACCGCGCGGGCTTCGGCGGCGGAGTGGCGGATCAGCTCCACCGACGTGGGCCAGTCCAGGCCCATGCCGCGGTGCGCGGTGTCGAGCGCCTCGGCGAGGGTGTAGCCGTGCGCCCACAGGTGGCGCCGGTAGGCCATGGACGCCTCCCAGTCGATCGGCTGGGGCGGCGGCGGGCCCATCGGCGGCCCGAACGGCTCGTTGGCCGCGAGCGGGTCGCCCAGCACGTGCGCGGTGGCCAGTGGGCTCCGCTTGGCGAACGGCGAGTCGTCGGGCGTGAAGACGCGCGGCGAGGCGTTCGGCTCGTACGACGTCAATGTTCCGTCGGCCTCGGGAAGTTTGATCACTTTCGGCTCCCAGTCTCTGCTCGACCACCACGGGCGCTTCATTGAATCGACTCCGCGAGTGGCCGAACCAGATCAACCGCCCCCTAAAGGACCTGGGTGACCCCCCTACCTGCGAGCGGCCCGACACCACCCCAAGTGCCCTGCCCAGAGCCCTTGTAGGGGCTGCCGGACGGTACTTCTGGGGGTCCCCGCTCTGGAGGGCCGCCGGGCCGCGATGCGTTGATGGCGGGGACGGCGATATCGCGGCCGCGCGGCCGCGGGGACGGAGAGGCTGGACACATGTGGAACTGTGAGTACGGGGTCGAGGTCGGCGTCACCGGTGCGGAGGTCTGGGCCCGGTACACCGATCTCGACACATGGCCGGAGTGGTACGGCTCGCTGAGCTCGATCCGCCTCGACGGGCCGTTCGCGGCGGGCTCGGAAGGGGTGATCGAGCAGTCCATGGAGTCCGGCAACCGGACGGCCCCGGTGGCGTTCACCCTCACCGACGTCACCGACGGCAGCGGCTTCACGCTGCTGACCCGGATCGGCGAGCAGGTCGAGATGCGGTCGGTGTGCGCGATCGCGCCGGCCGGCGACGGCGTACGGATCACCCACCGGGCGGAGCTGGACGGGCCCGGCAGCGAGCAGATGGGCGCCCAGATCGGCGCGCAACTGGAAGAGGCGCTCCGCACGGGTGTCGACCGCCTGGCCAAGGTCCTGACGTCCTGACGGGCCCGCCCCGGCCGCGGCGCCCCACCCGGGCGCCGCGGCCACCCCACCGCGGCCACGTCACCGCAGCCGCTCCCGCGACCACCGGCGGCCCGACGGCCGTCGGACCGCCGGTCTCCGGCCGCCCCACCCGGTGCGGCGGCCACAACGCGGCGCGCCCCCCAACGCGGCACGGCCGCACCACGCACGGCGAAGGCTCCCGCCGGTAGGACCGGCGGGAGCCTTCTGGGTGAGCCGTTCGTCCGCGACGGGGGCGCGTGGGCGAACGGCGGTCAAGGGGGTCAGCCGTGCGACGGACGGGGCGCCTGCGACGGGCCCCGGTCCTCCTCCATGGCAGCGGGCGCGCCCGCCGGAGCGGCGCCGCGGGACTTCTCGCGCGCCTTCGGCGCGGCGCCGGCCTGTTCCGCCTCCTGGGGCCGGACCCGCCGCAGGAAGAGCGCGGACAGCAGCGCGGACAGGGCCATCAGGACGGCGGCGGTGACGGCCGCGACGTGGATGCCCGCGGTGAAGGAGTCCCGGGCGGCAGCCAGCACGGCGGCGCCGGCCCGGCCGGGGACGGACTGGGCGACGACGGTCGCCCCGCCGAGCGTCTGCCGGGCGGCGTGCACCTTGTCGGCGTCCACGGAGGCGGGCAGCCTGCCGGTGATGTGGCGCCGGTAGACGGCGGTGGTGATGGTGCCCAGGACGGCCATGCCCATCGCGCCGCCGAACTGGGTGCCGGTGGCCAGGATCGCCGAGGCGGTGCCGGCGCGTTCGCGCGGGGCGGCGCCGATCAGCAGTTCGGTGCCGAGCGTCATCACCACGACCATGCCACCGGCCAGCAGCGTGGAGGCGAGCAGCACGACCCACAGCTGCGAGTCGCTCTGCACCTGGGTCATCACCCCGAAGGCGGCGACCCCGAGCACGAACGCGCCGCTGATCAGGTGGCTGCGATCGACCCCGCGCTTGAGGAGGATGGTGCTCACCGGCGTGGTGACGCCCACCCCGATCGACGGCACCAGGCTCCACAGGCCGGCCGCCAGCGGGCTGAGGCCGTGCACCAGTTGGAGGTACTGGGCGGTGAGGATCGCCGTGCCGGACATGGTCAGGTTGGCGATGAACTTGGTGAGGATCGGGCCCTTGACCGCTCGGCTGCGGAGCAGGTTGAGGTCGATCATCGGGTCGGGCCGGCGCTGCCGCAGCACGAACAGCACGCCGAAGACCAGACCGACCACGAGGCTGGCCACCCGCAGCGTGTTCACTCCCGAAGTGGCCATCTCCTTGGCGCCGTAGATGATCGGCAGGATGGCCAGCAGGGACAGGACGGAGCTGACGAAGTCCATCCCGCCGGTCTTCCGCGGCCGCGCCTCCGGGACCAGGAGCGGCGCCGCGACCAGGAGCAGCACCATGAACGGGATGTTGATCAGGAAGACCGAGCCCCACCAGAAGTGCGCGAGCAGCAGGCCGCTGATCACCGGCCCGAACGAGACGCCGGTGGCCAGGCCGCCGGCCCAGATGGCGATGGCCGTCTGCCGCTGCTTCTCGTCGTTGAACATGTTGCGGATCAGCCCGGCCGTGGTCGGCGTCAGCGTGGCGCCGGCGATGCCGAGGATGCCGCGGGCCGCGATCAGCATGCCGGCGCTGGAGGCGTAGGCGGCCATGAACGACGCCGCGCTGAACGCCACCGCGCCGGTCAGCAGCAGCCGCCGCTGACCGATCCGGTCCCCGAGGGAGCCCATCGTGATCAGCATGCCGGCCAGCACGAAGCCGTAGATGTCGAAGATCCACAGCTGCTGGGCGCTGCTCGGCTGGAGTTGGCGGGTGATGTAGGGCACTGCGAAGAACAGCACCGAGACGTCCATGGAGACCAGCAGGAGCGGCAGCAGGAGCACGACGAGCGCGGTCCACTCCCGGCCCCCGGCTCGCGAGCGGGGTTCTGTCATGCCGTCAATCATACGTCCGTGTAAGTCGCTTGTACAGGACGGACGAGCGACCAATACATACGGCCGTCTAGAACGACGCACGGACCTCCCGGCCTGCCGCCCGGCTCCCGACAGGGGAACCGCGGGCGCGCCCGGGAGGTCCGTGGGTGGTGCTGGTAGTGCTGGTGGTTCCGGTAGTGCCGGCGGTACTGGTGGTGCGGCGGCGGCCGTCAGGAAGCCGGGTAGATCCTGTCCGCGATCTTCGCCTTGGCCACGCGCAGGCCCTCCAGCTCGACCGGGGTGAACCCGCCCTGCGTGGGCCGCTCCGGCACTCCCTCCAGCTTCTCCACCAGCGTCCAGCGCGAGCCGCACTCCAGCAGGGAGCGGTGCTTGACCCCCAGGTAGTCCGGCGCGATGCTGACCGCCACACCCGAGGCGCCCCGCGCCGCGGCGAACAGGTGCGGGTGGAAGCGGGTGGCGATCCAGGTCTGCCCGGGGCCGGCCGGCAGGCCGGACTCCAGCAGCTCGTCCATCGTGTAGCGGCGGGCCACCGGCATCCGCTGCTCGGCGAGTTCCATCACCTCCTTGTCGAAGTCGGGCGAGGACTCGATCAGCCCGACCCGGTCGACTCCCCACGCCTTGACCATGCCGGCCACGTAGTCGACCAGGTCGGAGGTGTCGACCTCGGAGAACTTCGTCTGCAGGCTGACCATCACCTCGGGGGCGTCAGCGTCGGCGCGGAACAGGTCCGGCGAGATGTTCAGGAACATGTCGTCCGGGCTCTGCACGGCGGCGTCGATGCCCTTGAGGAAGTCGTAGGTCACCGAGTCGCGCACGTCCGCGATGCCGAACCGGGAGATGAGCCGCCGGGCCAGGTCCTCGGTGCCCGGGGCCAGCGGCCACAGGCCCTGGCCGGTGAAGGCGGTGAGCGCCCCGGAGTGGGCGGCGGCCGCGGGCGCGGCGGCGAGCATGCTCAGCAGCCGGGCGAAGTGGCTGTTGATGAAGCCGCCGCCGACGATGTGGATGGTGTCGGCCCGCCGCAGTTCCTCGATGCCCTCGGTCAGGTCGGGGACCGAGGCGGGGTCGGCGACGGAGCGCTCGACGAAGGCGACGGACTCCTCGACGTTCTTGTCCATGCACATGAAGGCGCACAGCCGCCACAGGGTGGCCACGAAGCGGACCCTCGGGTGGATGCCCTGCAGCCGTCGGGCGACCACGTCGGGGCCGGCGCAGTCGATGACGACCTCCGCGTCGGGGGCGACCTTGGCGAGGTGGCGCAGCCACATCTTGGCGATCAGCTCGTCGCCGTAGTTCCCGACTCCGGCGGGAGTGACGAGGTAGTGCCGGGTGCGTGCAGTCACGCGGGGCTCCTATGGTTTCGCGCACACCCAGGTGCGCTGCGGTGGTTGACTGGCCGGGCGGGTGGACGAGCCGGCGACATCACTCGGCGACGGTGATGGCGCCCACCGGGCAGCGGAAGGCCGCGTCCCGGACGGACTGCCGGCGATCGGGGTCCACGTGCGGATCGATCAGAAGGACGACACGGCCGTCCTCGTCGTCCTGGCTGAAGACGGACGGATCGCTGAAGACACAGGACCCGGAGCCGACACAGCGTTCGTGGTCGACGTGCACGCGCATCTGTCGGTCTCCCGTCACCAGGTGACCGGCACTTCGTAGATGCCGTAGATGTGCGCGTCGTGCTTGAAGGGCAACTGCTCGACGGGCTCGGCCAGCCGCAGGCCGGGGATGCGGGTGAGCAGCGAGGTGAAGACGATCTCCAGCTCGACCCGGGCGAGGTTGGCGCCCAGGCACTGGTGCATGCCGTAGCCGAAGGCGAGGTGGCCCCTGGTCTCGCGGTGGATGTCGAAGGCGCCCGGGTCGGGGAAGACCTTCTCGTCCCAGTTGGCGGCGCCGTTGAGGGCGACCATGCCCTCGCCCTCGCGGATGACGACGCCGCCGAACTCCAGGTCCCTGGTGGCCACCCGGACGGTGGCCGCGTCCTCGATGCTGAGGAAGCGCAGCAGTTCCTCGACGGCGTTCCCGGTCAGCTCCGGGTTCTCGCGGATCTCGGCGAGCTGCTCGGGGTGCTGGAGGAGCACGACCGTGCCGAGCGAGATCATGTTGGCGGTGGTGTCGAAGCCGCCGTAGACCAGCATCTTCGCCACGGTGACGAGGCTGCTGTGCTTCAGGCGCTTGGCCTCGTCGGTCTCCTCGGCGTTCTTCCGGATCACCCGGCTGAGCAGGTCGTCGCCGGGGTTCTTGGTCTTCTCGGTGACCACGCGCTCCAGGTAGGCGTCCATCTCCAGGTGCAGGGCGCCGGCCTCTTCGGGGGTGGCGTTGCGGTTGGTGGTGGCCTCGGCGAACCGGCGGAAGAAGTCGGCGTCGGCGCCGGGCACGCCGAGCAGTTCGCAGAACAGCCCGCACGGCAGCGGGACCGCCAGCTCCTGGACCAGGTCGACCGGGCCGCCCTTCTCCAGCATCGCGGTGATCCGCTCGTCGACCAGCTGCTGGATGCGCGGGCGCAGCGACTGTATCCGCTTCGCGGTGAACTCGGGGATCAGCAGCCGGCGCTGCACGGTGTGCCCGGGCGGGTCCATCGCCACCAGCGGGAGTTCGACGATGTCGATGAACTCCTCCGGGATGGGGAAGACGATCGGGTACGCCGGGTGCTTGCCGTTGGAGCTGAGCGTGGCGTCGCTGAGCACCTGCTGCACGTGCTCGTGCTCGGACAGCGCCCACACCTTGCGGCCGCCCTGGCGCATCACCCCCCGTACGGGGCAGCCGCCGCCGACCAAGCCGGCGTACTCGGGCGGCATGGCCAGCGGGTCCTTGCGGGGCAGCGGGAAGAGCAGCGGCTCGGCCGCCGGGTCCACCTCGGGTTCGACGTCGGTCATGGGGCGTTGTCCCTCTCGGATCGCGTGATGCGCGCGGCTATCAGTTCCGTCACCGCGGTCGCGTGGGTGGTCAGGAAGAAGTGGCCGCCGGGGTACACCCGCACCTCGTACGGGCCGGTGGTGTGCTCCCGCCATGCCTCGGCCTCGTCGGCGGTGACGTGTGGGTCGTCCGCGCCGGTGAGGACGAGCAGCGGGCAGTCCAGCGCGGGGCCGGGCCGGTACCGGTAGGTCTCCGCGGCCTTGTAGTCGCTGCGGACCGCGGGCAGCAGCGACGCGAGCAGCTCCCGGTCGGCCAGCACCCTGGCGTCGGTGCCGCTCAGCCGGCTGATCTCGTCGAGCACCTGCGCGTCGGTGCCGCGGTGCACCCGCTCGTCGCGGAACCGGGACGGGGCGCGCCGGCCGGAGGCGATCAGGCCGTCGGCGGGGTGTCCGGCGTCCTGGAGCCGCCGGGCCACCTCGAACGCCACGGTGGCGCCCAGGCTGTGGCCGAAGAGCGTCAACGGCCGGTCGTCCCACGGGTCCAGGGCGGCCGTGATCCGGTCGGCGAGCCGCCCGACGTCGTCGATGAGCGGGTCGGTACGGCGGTCCTGCCGGCCCGGGTACTGCACGGCCAGCACCTCGACGCGGGGCGCGAGCGCCCGCGAGACCGGGAAGAAGTACGACGCCGATCCGCCCGCGTGCGGGAAGCACACCAGGCGCGGTGCCGGCTCCGGCGCCGGGTGGAACCGGCGGATCCAGGTGCCGCTGTCGACCGGGGTCACGGGCATGTCGGGTCGGCCTCCGTTTCGGGACGAGGCTGGGGCAAAGGGGGGTTGACGTGTCGACGTCGCGTCAGGACGTGGACAGCTCGTTTCCGATGACGTAGTCGGAGACGTCGACGGAGGCCGGCTCGACCCGGGCGAGGGCCTCCTTGACCGGGACGGACAGCCGCTCGCGCTTGGCCGCCTCGCGCTCCTCGCGGCCCTCGACGAACCGCGGCAGCACCTCGTCGGCGAAGAGCTGCAGCGACTCCATGACGTGCTCGTGCTTGGTCTTGCCGAGCTGCACCTGGAAGACGACCTGGTCCACGCCGGCCGCCTCGTACTCGGTGAGCATGGCGGTGATCTGGTCCGGGGTGCCGATCCCCCGGCGCAGCGCGGTGAGCTGGTCGATCATCTGCTGGGCCATCGGGTCCGGCTCGGCGGAGGGGTCGATCGGCGCCGGGTCGCGGGTGAAGCCCATCGCCTCCTTCGTCTGCTGGAACGTCTGCCAGATGTCGGTGGTGCCGGGGTGGTGCTGGCCGAAGACGAAGTAGTGCATCAGCGTGTAGGCGAAGAAGTGGGCGCCTTCCAGGCCCCGGTCGACGGCCGTCTCCTCGTCGTGGTGGCACATCAGCGGCATGACGACGGCGAAGTTGGGGTTGACGCTCAGTCCGGCCGGCACGCACTCCTCGGAGTTGATGATGGCGTAGTAGGCGTCCGCGCGTTCCTTGGCCTGCTCGGGGGAGGCGAAGGAGAACGACAGCGCGCCGAGCCCGTTGCGGGCGGCCGTCTCGATGGTCTCGCGGACGCTGCAGGCCACCCACAGCGGCGGGTGCGGCTTCTGCTTGGGCTTGGGCACCAGGTTGCGCGGCGGCATGTCGATCCACTGGCCCTTGTGGCCGGTGAACGGCGTCTCGGTGAGCAGCCTGACGATGACGCCCAGCGCCTCGCGCCACTGCTCGCGCTTGGTCGCCCGGTCGACGTTGAACGCGCCGAGCTCCAGCTGCGAACTGCCCTGCCCCGAGCCGAACTCGACCCGGCCGCCGGAGATCAGGTCCAAGGTGGCCAGCCGCTCCGCGACGCGGGCCGGCGGGTTCACCGCCGGGGGCAGCGAGACGATGCCGTGGCCGAGCCGGATGTTCTTCGTCCGCGCCGCGGCGGCGGCGAGGAACACCTCGGGGGCCGAGCCGTGCGAGTACTCCTCCAGGAAGTGGTGCTCGGTCGCCCAGACGCAGTCGATACCGATCCGGTCGGCCAGTTCGATCTGTTCCAGGGACTCCTTGAGCAGCCGTTCCTCGCTGTCCTCGGCCCAGGGCCTGGGGAGTTGGTGGTGATAGCTGAGACCGAATCGCATGTCCATTCCTCTCGTCGGCGTTGACACGGTAGGGGGGTCCGCACCGGCTCCGGCCGGACCCGGCGGCGCTCTGGGGTGGCCGCGGCCGCATCAGGGGGGTGCCGGGGTGACCCCTGGTCCGCTAGGGGCCATACCGCGGAAGGCGGAGCGGTAGAAGAGCAGGGGTTCCACGGGCGAGTCGGCGATGTCCAGGGCCCGTACCCCGCCCACCACGATGCTGTGGTCGCCGCCCGGGTGGACGGCCTCGATGACGCACTCCACCCAGGCCACCGACCCGGCGATCCGGGGCGAGCCGGTGGCCGGGCCCGGGCTCCACTCGACGCCGGCGAACTTGTCGGCGCCGCTCACGGCGAAGGCCCGGCACAGCGCCTCCTGGTCCCTGCCGAGGACGTTGACGCAGAAGGCGCCGGAGGAGCGGATACGCGACCAGGAGGTGGAGTCGCGCGAGGCGGAGAAGACCACCAGGGGCGGGTCCAGGGAGAGCGATCCGAAGGACTGGCAGGTGAACCCGACCGGTTCGACGGCCGGCCGACCGACCGGGGCCGGCCGGCCCCGGTCAGCGGCGGTGATGACGGTGACGCCGGTGCAGAAGAAGCCCAGGACCTGCCGGAACACGGCGGGGTCCGGCTGCGCCGCGGTCGTCGGCCCGGGGCGCTGCACGGGGGTGCGCGCTGTCGTCACCGCGGCACCTCCGCGCTGCCGGCGGGCGGCTGTTCCACGGTCAGATCGGCGCCGCCGGCGGGCGGTTGCTCCACGATCAGGTGGGCGTTGGTGCCGCTGATGCCGAACGAGGAGACGGCGGCGCGGCGCGGCCGGCCGGTCTCGGGCCACGGCTCGGGCCGGGTCAGCAGCCGTACCGCGCCGGCGCCCCAGTCGACCTGCGGGGTGGGCTCGTCGACGTGCAGCGTCATCGGCAGCAGGCCGTGCCGGATCGCCTGGGTCATCTTGATGATGCCGGCGACCCCGGCGGCGGCCTGGGTGTGCCCGATGTTGGACTTGACCGAGCCGAGCCACAGCGGCCGGTCGTCGGGCCGGTCGCGGCCGTAGGTGGCCAGCAGGGCCTGCGCCTCGATCGGGTCGCCCAGCCGGGTGCCGGTGCCGTGCGCCTCGACGGCGTCCACGTCGTCGGGCCGCAGGCCGGCGGCGGTCAGGGTCTGCCGGATCAGGCGCTGCTGCGACGGGCCGTTGGGGACGGTGATGCCGCTGGAGGCGCCGTCCTGGTTGGTCGCCGAGGCGCGGATCACCGACAGTATCCGCCGGTTGTTGCGCAGCGCGTCCGACAGCCGCTCCAACACCAGGACGCCGGCGCCCTCGCCCCAGCCGGTGCCGTCCGCGGACGCGGCGAAGGACTTGCAGCGCCCGTCCGGGGACAGCCCGCGCTGCTTGCTGAAGTAGACGAAGGTCTCCGGCGTCGACATCACCGTCACGCCGCCCGCCAGCGCCAGCGAGCACTCCCCGGTGCGCAGCGCGTGGCCGGCCAGGTGCGCGGTGACCAGCGAGGAGGAGCAGGCGGTGTCCACGGTGACGGCCGGCCCCTCCAGGCCGAGAGTGAACGCGACCCGGCCGCTGACCAGGCTGCCGCTGCCGTCGGCGCCGTCGTAGTCGTGGTACATCAGGCCGGCGAAGACCCCCGTCCGGCTGCCCTTGAGCGACAGCGGGTCGATCCGGGCGTTCTCGACGGCCTCCCAGGTCACTTCCAGCAGCACCCGTTGCTGCGGGTCCATCTCCTGGGCCTCGCGCGGGGAGATGCCGAACAGGTCGGCGTCGAAGTCGCCCGCCTGGTGCAGGAACCCGCCCTCGCGGGTGACGCTCTTGCCCGGCGCCCCGGGCTCGGGGTCGTAGATGCCGGCGGTGTCCCAGCCGCGGTCGCCCGGGAAGAGGGTGACGGCGTCCCGGCCTTCGGCGACCAGCCGCCACAGCTCCTCGGGGGAGTCGGCGCCGCCCGGGTAGCGGCAGGCCATGCCGATGACCGCGATCGGTTCGGCGGCGGCCTTCGCCAGTTCCTCGTTGTGCTCGCGCAGGCGCTCGTTGTCGATCAGCGACTTGCGCAGCGCTTCGACTATCCGGTCCACTTCCATCTGGGTCAGCCTCCGGCTCGGTTCGACTCGGCTGCGGCGAGTGCGGTGCGGACCAGGTCGTCGACCGCCATGGTCTTGAGGGCGTCGGCGTCCGGCGCGGCGCCGGCGCCGTCTCCCGGCGCGGCCTCGGCCGCAGCCCCGGGCTGCGGCGGCCCGGTGAGGGTGAGCAGCCGCTCCAGCAGCCCGGACTCGCGCAGCCGTCCCACCGGGATGGCGAGCAGGGCCGTACGGACCGCCTCGTCGTCGAGGGCGGACGGGGCCGGGACCTGCGGGATGTCGGGGAGGAGTTC
Source organism: Streptomyces sp. NBC_00448 (assembly GCF_036014115.1). Classification (NCBI taxonomy): domain Bacteria; kingdom Bacillati; phylum Actinomycetota; class Actinomycetes; order Kitasatosporales; family Streptomycetaceae; genus Streptomyces; species Streptomyces sp. NBC_00448. The sequence continues at coordinate 8,583,227 of NZ_CP107913.1, read as the reverse complement.
GGCGAGCAGGAACTCGGCCAGCTCCGTCGGTGTCGGGTAGTCGAACATCAAGGTGGCCGGCAGCCGCAGGCCGGTCGCGGTGGCGAGACGGTTGCGCAGTTCGATCGCGGCGAGCGAGTCCAGGCCCATCTCGGTGAAGCCCTTGCCGGGTTCGACCGCGGCGGGCTCGTCGTGCCGCACCACGGCGACGTGCTCGCGGACCAGGTCCAGCAGGTGGCGCTGCCGCTCCGCGTCGGTGGCGCCGGCCAGCCGCTCCGGCAGCGAGGGCCCCTCGGCGGCCGGCTCGCCCGCGGCCGGCGATGCCGCGGTGGTCCGGACACCGTCCGCGGACGGCAGCGCACGGGCCGGCGCGGGAAGGACGGCACGCAGCGCGCGGGGCACGTCGTCGGGCGAGAGGCCGGTGCCGGCCCGGGCCACCGGCAGTGGCACCAGCACCGGTTCGGCCAGCCGCATCGCCGCGTCGAACAGGGCCAGGCCCTCGGCGGGGCGGATCGGCGGCATGCCCATCCGCAGCAGGCGGCGGCCGACGGACTCGTCCGTGCGGGCCGCCATGCCGCCGCCGTCGGACTCCCACAGGTTCCACACCAGGGACGTCGCCGGGAGCCGTGCGGCCCTGCGGCGCCGGGCCAGCGCGTCGAGGAAGAGGTTGCCGACGGCGTAGTTGCCCTGGCCCGCGGAGTCCAGGAAGCCGGCCGCGGAGGAGAACAGCACGAACGCCGACAGGGGCAGGTCGCGGGTCAGCTCGTGCAGGTTCCAGGCCGCGTCGACCTTCGGCCGCAGCACGGCCGCGAGCTTCCGCGGCGTCATCGAGCCGAGCAGGGCGTCGTCCAGGACGCCGGCCGCGTGGACCACGGCCGTCAGCGGGTGGTCGGCGGGCACCGCCGCCAGCAGCGCCGCGAGCGCGTCGCGGTCGGCGGCGTCGCACGCGGTCACCGTCACGTCGGCTCCCAGCGCGGCCAGTTCGGCCCGCAGGGCGTCCGCGCCGGGGGCGTCGGGCCCGCGCCGGCTGGTCAGCAGCAGGTGCCGCACGCCGTGCTCGGCGACCAGATGCCGGGCGAAGAGCGGCCCCAGGCCGCCGGTCGCGCCGGTGACCAGCACGGTCCCGTCCGCGTCCCACGGCGACCCGGCTCCCGTCGGGGGCGCCGGCACCGGCTCCAGCCGCGGCACGAACACCCGGCTGCCGCGCACCGCCACCTCGGGTTCGGCGCCGGCGACGGCCCCGACCAGCGCCCGAACCGCCCGGTGCGAGCCGTCGAGGTCGGCGAGGACGACCCGGCCGGGGTGCTCCGCCTGCGCGGCGCGTACCAGGCCGCCCAGCGACGCCTGCGCCGGATCGACGGCGCCGCCGTCGAACGCGGCCGCGTGCCGGGTGGCGACCACCAGGACCGCGTCGGCCAGGACCGCGTGCCCGAACCACTCCTGAAGGAGGGTCAGGGTGCCTTCGGCCGCCTCCCGCACCGCCTGCGGGGTGTCGCCGGCGGACGCGGCACACGGCGCGACCACGGCCCGGGGCAGCGGCGCACCCGCCGCCACGGCGGCGGCCAGCGCGGACACGTCGGCGTACGCGGTCACTGCCGCGCCGAGCGCGTCCGTCCACGTCCCGTCGCCGCCGAGCACCGCCCAACGGCCGGACGGCTCGGACCCGGTGGCCGGCTCCGTCTCCGCCCAGCCGGGCCGGAAGACCTGGTCGGCCGGGCCGGGTTCGGCCACACCCGAGGCGGCGGCGACCTGCTCCGCGGTCACCGCGCGGACGGCCAGCGACTCCACCGTGGCCACCGGCCGGCCGGCGCCGTCGGCCAGCCGCAGCGCGACCGACTCCGAGCCGGCCGCCTCGTCCGAGGAGAGCCAGGTCAGGCGGACCCGCAGCCGGTCCGTGCCGTGCGCCCGAAGGCCGACCCCGCTCCAGGCGAAGGGCAGCGGGGAGCCGCCGGTGTCCCACGGGGTGCGTCCGGCGAGGAAGTCCGTGGCGCCCAGCGCGGCGTCCAGCAGCGCCGGGTGCAGGCCGAACCCGGCCGCGTCCGCGGCGGCTTCGGCCGGCAGCGCGACCTCGGCGTAGACCTCCTTGTCCTGTCGCCACACCGCGCGCAGGCAGCGGAACATCGGCCCGTAGCGGTAGCCGCGTTCGGCCAGCGCGGGGTAGAGGCGGGCGATGTCGACCGGTTGGGCGCCGACCGGCGGCCACACCGCGAGGTCCGGATCGCCGCCCGTCGCGTCGCGTGCCGACAGCCGTCCCTGGGCGTGCCGGGTCCAGCCGCTGCCCGGGGCGGCGCTCTCGGCGAGGGAGTGGACCGTCAGCCGGCGCGTGCCGTCCTCCTCGGCCGCGCCGACCGCGACCTGTACGGCCACGCCGCCGCTCGCCGGCAGCGGGAGCAGCCGCTCGACGACGAGTTCGTCCAGCGTCGCGCAGCCCACCGCGCGCCCGGCCCGCAACGCCATCTCCACGAAGGCGGTGCCCGGCATCAGGGGCGTGCCCAGCACGTCGTGGTCGGCGAGCCAGGCGTGCGAGGCGAGCGAGACCCGGCCGGTGAGGACCGCTCCCCCGTCCTCCGGCGTCTCCAGCACCGCGCTGAGCAGCGGATGCCCGCCGGCGGCCTGCCCGAGCCGTGCCGGGTCGGCGGTCTCCGGGCCGCCGGTCGCCGGGGGCGCGGTCTGCGGTCCGGCGTCGAGCCAGAAGCGCCGGGAGTGGAAGGCGTACGTGGGCAGGTCGACCCGGCGGGCGCCGGAACCGGCGTAGAAGGAGCGCCAGTCGACGGGGGTGCCGGCCGCGTGCAGCCGGGCGAGCGCGGCGACGAGACTGTGCGCCTCGTCGGTGTCCTTGCGCAGCGCCGCCACGACGACCGGCTCCGGGTCGGTGCCGGTGCCGGTGCGGATACCGGTGTCCGCGCCGTCCGCGAGGGTGGCCGCGGCCATCGCCGACAGCACCCCGCGCGGGCCCAGTTCGAGGTATCGGTCCACGCCCTGGGCGCGCAGGCAGCGCACCCCGTCGGCGAAGCGCACCGGCTCCCGTACATGGCGCACCCAGTACGCGGGGGTGTCCAGGGAGGTGGCGAGTTCCCCGGTCACGTTCGAGACGACCGGAACGGCCGGGGCGGCGTAGGTCAGGCCGGCGGCGACGGCGCCGAACTCGGCCAGCATGGGCTCCATCAGCGGCGAGTGGAAGGCGTGGCTGACGCGCAGGCGGCTCGTCCTGCGCCCGGCGGCCGCGAAGTGGCCGACGACGTCGGCGACCGCCTGCTCCGGCCCGGACACGACCACCGACGCCGGGTCGTTGACGGCGGCGATGCCGACCGGGCCGGACAGGACCGCCGCCACCTCCTCCTCGGTGGCCTGGATCGCGGCCATCGCCCCGCCGGGCGGCAGCGCCTGCATGAGCCGCCCGCGGGCGGCGACCAGCGTCGCCGCGTCGGCGAGGGACAGCACCCCGGCGACGTGGGCGGCGGCCAGTTCGCCGACGGAGTGGCCGGCCAGGAAGTCCGGGCGCACCCCCCACGACTCCCACAGCCGGAACAGCGCCACCTCGACGGCGAACAGCGCGGGCTGGGCGTGGCCGGTCGCGTGCAGCGCCTCCTCGTCGTCGCCCCACATCACCTCGCGCAGCGGCCGGTCCAGGTGCCGGTCCAGTTCCGCGCAGACCTCGTCGAGCGCCGCCGCGAACGCGGGGAACGCCTGGTGGGCGCCGCGGCCCATGCCGAGGTGCTGGGCGCCCTGGCCGGTGAAGAGGAAGGCGGTGGCGCCCGCGGTCCGCACCGCGCCGGTGATCGCCTCGGCCGGCGCCTCGCCCGCGGCGACGGCGGCGAGCGCGCGCAGCGCCGCGTCCGGGTCGGTGGCGGGCAGCAGCAGCCGGTGGTCCAGCGCGGCCCTCGACGTGGCGAGGGAGAAGCCCGCGTCCAGCAGCGAGGGGGCGGCGGGGTCCGCGAGGTGCGCGGCGAGGCGGCGGGCCTGGCCCGGCAGGGCGTCGGCGGTCCTGGCGGACAGCAGCAGCGGGACCGGCGCGGTCCACGGCCGCGCGGAGCCCTCGCCGGGCGGCGGGGCGTCCCGGTCGGCCGGGTCGGCCTGGTCCTCCGGTGCGATGGCGGCGGCCGTGTCGGTGGCGGCGGCCTCTTCGAGGATGACGTGCGCGTTGGTGCCGCTCAGCCCGAAGGAGGAGACGGCGGCGCGGCGCGGGCGGTCCGTCCCGGGCCACGCGCGGGCCTCGGTCAGCAGCTCGACGCCGCCGGCCCAGTCCACCTGCGGGGTGGACCGGTCGACGTGCAGGGTCCTGGGCATCACGCGGTGCCGCAGCGCCATCACCGACTTGATGACGCCGCTGACGCCGGCGGCGGCCTGGGCGTGCCCGATGTTGGACTTGACGGAGCCGAGCCACGCCGGGCGGTCCGCGGCGCGGTCCTTGCCGTAGGTGGCCAGCAGGGCCTGCGCCTCGATCGGGTCGCCCAGCCGGGTGCCTGTGCCGTGACCCTCGATCAGGTCCACGTCGGCGGCGGCCACACCGGACGCGGCCAGCGCCTGCCGGATCACCCGCTGCTGCGACGGTCCGCTCGGCGCGGTCAGGCCGTTGCTCGCGCCGTCCTGGTTGACCGCGGAGCCGCGGATCACGGCCAGGACGGGGTGGCCGTGGCGCCGCGCGTCGGAGAGGCGCTCGACCAGCAGCAGGCCGAGGCCCTCGGACCACGCGGTGCCGTCGGCGGCGGCGGCGAACGCCTTGCAGCGGCCGTCGGCGGCGAGCCCGCGCTGGCGGCTGAACTCCACGAAGACCTCCGGCGTGGGCAGCACGGTGACCCCGCCGACCAGCGCCATGCCCACCTCGCCCTGGCGCAGCGCCTGGCAGGCGGTGTGCAGGGCGACGAGGGAGGAGGAGCACGCCGTGTCGACGGTGACCGCCGGCCCCTCCAGGCCGAGCGCGTAGGCGATCCGGCCGGAGGCGACACTGCCGGCGCTGCCGTTGCCCAGGTACGGGAAGAGGTCGTCGGGCACGTCGCGCAGCCGGCTGGCGTACTCGTGGTACATCACGCCGACGTAGACCCCGGTGCGGCTGCCGCGTACGGACGACGGGTCGATGCCGGCCCGTTCGAACGCCTCCCACGCGCCGTGCAGCAGCAGGCGCTGCTGCGGGTCCATCGCGACGGCCTCGCGGGGCATGATGCCGAAGAGCTCGGGGTCGAACCCGGTCGCGTCGCGCAGGAAGCCGCCGCGCCGCACGTAGGTCTTCCCGGGCAGCCCGGGTTCGGGGTCGTAGATCGCGTCGGTGTCCCAGCCGCGGTCGGACGGGAAGTCGCCGATCGCGTCCACGCCGTCGGCGACCAGCCGCCACAGGTCCTCCGGGGTCTCCACGCCGCCGGGGAAGCGGCACGCCATCGAGACGATCGCGATCGGCTCGTCGCCGGGCCGGTCCGCCCCGTCCGCGGCCACGGGTTCGGCGTCGGTGCCGGTTCCGGTGCCGGTCAGCCGGGCGAGCAGGTGGTCCGCGAGGGCCCGCACGTTGGGGTGGTCGAAGACGAGGGTGGCGGGCAGGGCGAGCCCGGTGCGCGTGCCGAGGCGGTTGCGCAGTTCCACCGCGGCCAGCGAGTCGAAGCCCAACTCGGTGAAGGCCCGGGACGGTTCGACCGCCGCCGCGGAGTCGTGCCCGAGCACGTCGGCGACCTCCGCGCGCACCAGGCCGAGCACGAAGCGGGCGCGGGCCTCGGCCGGCATGGCGGCGATCCGGTCGGCGGGCGCCGCGGCGCCCGCCGGGGCGTCGCCGGCGGCGCGCCTCGCCGGTCCCCGGACCAGGCCGCGCAGCAGGTGCGGTACGGAACCGGTGGGCGCCGCGGCGCGGGCCCGCAGCGCGGGCAGGTCCAGGCGCACCAGCAGCGGGCCCGGGTCGCCGACCCGCAGGGCACGGTCGAAGAGGTCCAGGCCGTCGGTGTCGGCGAGCGGCGGGAAGCCCTCCCTGCGCATCCGCCGGACCTCGGCCTCGGCCAGCCGCCCGCCCATCCCGGCCGCGTGGGCCCACAGGCCCCAGGCCATCGACACGGCGGGCAGGCCCGCGACGGCGCGCTGCCGGGCGAGCGCGTCCAGGAAGACGTTGGCGGCTGCGTAGTTGGCCTGGCCGGCGGCGCCGAGGGTGCCGGCGGCGGAGGAGAACAGGACGAACGCGCGCAGCGGGGCGTCCCGGGTCAGCTCGTGCAGGTGCCAGGCGGCGTCGGCCTTCGCGGCGAGCACCCGGTCGAGGCGCGCGGGCGTCAGCGTGCCGACCAGGCCGTCGTCGAGCACCCCGGCGGCGTGCACCACGGCGGTCAGCGGGTGCTCGGCGGGGACGGCGGCGAGCAGACCGGCCAGGGCCCGGCGGTCCGACACGTCGCAGGCGGCGACGGTGACGTGCGCGCCCAGCCCGGCCAGTTCCTCGTGCAGCGCGGTGGCTCCGGGGGCGGCGGCGCCACGCCGGCCGGCCAGCAGCAGGTGGCGCACGCCGTGTTCGGCGACCAGGTGCCGGGCGACGAGGGCGCCGAGCCCGCCGGTGCCGCCGGTGACCAGGACGGTCCCCTGCGGGTCGAGGACCATGCCGGCGGTCTCGTCGCCCTCGGCGGCGCCGGCCGCGGCCCGGGCGAGCCGCGGCACGTGGACGGCGCCGTCGCGCAGCGCCGTTTCGGGTTCGCCCGAGACGGCCGCGGCGGCGAGCGCCCGGTCCGAGGCCGCCGTGCCGTCGGTGTCCACCAGGACGAACCGGCCCGGGTGTTCGGCCTGCGCGGCCCGCACCAGGCCCCACACCGGCGCCTGGACGAGGTCGCCGGGGGCGTCGCCCGCGCCGGTGGTCACCGCCGCGGAGGTCGTCACGGCCAGTCGTGTCGAGGTGAGCCGGTCGTCGGCGAGCCAGGCGTTCACCGCGTCCAGTGCGATCCCGCAGGTCGCCCGCAGTGCCTCGGTCACCGCCACCGGCCCGGGGTCGGCCGGCACCGGTATCGACGCCTGCGTCGGCAGCACGGCGAGGTCCGGCGCGGGCGCCCCCGCGTCGAGTGCGGCCAGCAGCGCCGCGATGTCGGCGTACCGCTCGGCCGTGGCGGCGAACGGCGCGTCACCGAGGAGCGCGACGCGGGGGGCGGTCGGGCCCGCCGCGACCGTGAGCGGTGTCCACTCCACGCGCAGCACGGGGTCCGGCGCGTCCGTGCCGCGGGCGCCGAGCCGGTCCGCGGTGACCGGCCGGGCCACCAGGGACTCGACCGTGGCGACCGGCTGCCCGGCGGCGTCCGCGAGGTCCAGGGCCGTGGCGTCCGCGCCGCCTGCCGGGCGCAGCCGCACCCTCAGCGCGCGGGCACCCGAGGCGTGCAGGGTGACACCGCGCCAGGAGAACGGCATGAGGGTGCCGTCGCCGTCCGCCTCGCCGTCGCGGGGCAGGAAGTCCACGTGCGAGGCGGCGTCCAGCAGGGCCGGGTGGAGGCCGAAGCGGGCGGCGTCGGGCAGCGCGTCCTGGGGCGGTTCCACCTCGGCGTACCACGTGTCGTCCGCGCGCCAGGCGGCCTTGAGCCCCTGGAAGGCGGGGCCGTAGGCGTAACCGCGGTCCACGAGGCGTTCGTAGAGGCCGGCGACGTCCACCGGCACGGCTCCGGCGGGCGGCCACGGCCCGGCCTCGGGGGCCGGGGCGGGCAGCGCCGGTACGACGGTCCCCTCGGCGTGCAGCACCCACGGCGCGTCGCCGTCCGGGCCCTCGGGGCGGGCGTGGACCCGCACCGGCCGGCCGCCGGAGTCCTGGCGGGCGCCGACGACCACCTGGACGGCGACGCCGCCGCTTTCCGGCAGGAGCAGCGCGGCGTGCAGCGTCAGTTCCTCGACGCGGCCGCAGCCGAACTCGTCGCCGGCGCGTACCGCCATCTCCACGAAGGCGGTGCCCGGCAACAGGCAGCCGCCCAGCACTCCGTGGTCGGCCAGCCAGGGGTGGGTGGCGGTCGACAGCCGGCCGGTGAGCACCGCGCCGTCCCCGTCGGGGGCGGTGAGCACCGCGCCCAGCAGCGGGTGGTCCACCGTGCCGAGCCCGACCGACGACACGTCGCCGGCGGGCCGGCCGGCGTCCAGCCAGAAGCGGCGCCGCTGGAAGGCGTAGGTGGGCAGGTCGAGCGGGCGGTCCTGGACCCCGGCGAAGAAGGCGTGCCAGTCGACCGCCGTGCCGCGGGAGTGGAGGCGGCCGACTCCGAGGGCCAGTTCGGCGGCCTCGGGACGGCCGCGGTGCAGGAGCGGCACGAAGTCGGTGTCGGGGTCGTCGCCGGTGTTCTGCGGGCCGAGGACGCTGAGCACCGCGTCCGGGCCGATCTCGACGAACGTCGTCACCCCGCGGGACCGCAGGTGGCGCACCGCGTCGGCGAACCGTACGGTCTCGCGGACGTGGCGCACCCAGTACCCGGGCGTGGCGAGGTCGTCGGTGGGGGTGCCGGTGACGGTGGAGACGATCGGCACCGCGGCGGGGGCGTACGCCAGGCTGCCGGCGATCCGGGCGAACTCCGCCACCACCGGTTCCATCAGCGGCGAGTGGAAGGCGTGGCTGACGTGCAGCCTGGTGATCCTGCGGCCGTCGGCGGCCAGGCGGGCGGTGATGGCCGCGACCTCCTGCTCGACGCCGGAGAGCACCACCGAGGCCGGAGCGTTCACCGCGGCGAGCCCGACGCCCGGCGTGAGCAGCGGGCGCACGTCCCGCTCGCCGGCCTGTACGGCGACCATCACCCCGCCGACCGGCAGGGCCTGCATCAGCCGGCCGCGCGCCGCGACCAGCCGGGCGGCGTCGGCCGGCGTCCACACGCCGGCGACGTAGGCGGCGGCCAGCTCGCCGACGGAGTGCCCGGCGAGGTAGTCCGGGCGCACCCCCCAGGACACCAGCAGCCGGAAGAGGGCCACCTCAACGGCGAACAGGGCGGGTTGGGCGTACGCGGTCGTGTTCAGGTCGGTGGCGTCGGTGTCCCGGAGGACCTCCGCCAGCGGGCGTTCCAGGTGCTCGTCGAGTGCGGCGGCGATCTCGTCGAAGGCGGCGGCGAAGACGGGGTGGCGCTCGTACAACTCCCGTCCCATACCCGCGTGTTGGGCGCCCTGGCCGGTGAACAGGAAAGCGACCTTGCCGGTGACGGGTGTGGCGGTGGCCGTGTGCGGCGCCGTGGCGCCGTCGGCCACGGCGCGCAGGCCGCTGACGATCTGCGCGCGGTCCGCGCCGACGACCGCGGCGCGGTGTTCCAGGGCGGCGCGGCCGGTGGCCAGGGTGCGGGCGACCGGGCCGAGCAGGTCGTCGGCGCCGGTGTCCGGGGCCTCGCCCGCGTTCGTGTCCTGGGCCTGGCCCGTGTTCGGGTCCTCGCCCGCCCCGGTGTTCGCGTCGAGCCAGGAGAGCAGGTGGGCGGCCTGCGCCCGCAGCGCCTGCGGGGTGTGGCCGGACAGCAGCCAGGGAAGTGCGCCGCCCGCGGCACGGGATGTGCCGTCCGCGTCGGCGCCGCCGTCGGGAGCCGCGACAGGGTCGGCCAGGTCCTCGGCCGCCGGAACGTGTTCGAGGATCACGTGCGCGTTGGTGCCGCTGATGCCGAAGGAGGAGACGCCGGCCCGGCGGGGCCGGCGGTGTTCCGGCCACGGGCGGGGCTCGGTGAGCAGTTCCACGGTGCCGGCCGACCAGTCGACCTGCGGCGAGGGCGCGTCGACGTGCAGGGTCCTGGGCAGTTCGGCGTGGCGCATCGCCATCACCGTCTTGATGACGCCGGCCACGCCCGCGGCGGCCTGCGTGTGGCCGAGGTTGGACTTCACCGAGCCGACCAGCAGCGGCGTGCCGTCCTCGGGACGCTGCTCGCCGTAGGTGGCGATCAGCGCCTGGGCCTCGATCGGGTCGCCGAGGGTGGTGCCGGTGCCGTGCGCCTCCACGGCGTCGATGTCGGCCGGCGACAGTCCGGCCTTGGCAAGCGCCTGGTGGATGACGCGCTGCTGCGAGGGGCCGTTGGGGGCGGTCAGACCGTTGCTGGCGCCGTCCTGGTTGACCGCCGAGCCACGGACGACTGCCAGCACCCGGTGCCCGTTGGCCCGCGCGTCCGACAGCCGTTCCAGCAGGAGCACGCCGGCGCCCTCGCCCCACCCGGTGCCGTCGGCCGCGGCGGCGAAGGACTTGCAGCGGCCGTCGGGCGCCAGGCCGCGCTGCCGGTTCATGTCGACGAAGGTGTCCGGTGTCGACATCACGGTGACCCCGCCGGCCAGGGCGAGGGTGCACTCGCCCTGGTGGAGCGCCTGGGCCGCCCAGTGCAGTGCCACGAGCGAGGAGGAGCAGGCGGTGTCCACGGTCACCGCGGGGCCCTCCAGGCCGAGGGTGTAGGCGACCCGGCCGGAGACGACGCTCGCCAGGCCGCCGTTGCCCAGGTACCCGGCGACGTCCTCGGGCACGTCGCCCATCCGGGCCGCCCAGTCGTGGTACATGACGCCGGCGAAGACCCCGGTCGGCGTGCCGTGCGCGGCGTGCGGGTCGATGCCGGCCCGCTCGAACGCCTCCCAGGACAGCTCCAGCAGCAGCCGCTGCTGCGGGTCCATCGCCTGCGCCTCGCGCGGGCTGACGCCGAAGAAGTCCGGGTCGAAGTCGGCGGCGTCGTAGAGGAACCCGCCCTCGCGGGTGGAGGTCCTGCCGGGCTTGCCCGGCTCGGGGTCGTAGAGCGCGTCGACGTCCCAGCCGCGGTCGTCGGGGAAGGACGACACGGCGTCGGCCCCGTCGGCCACCAGCCGCCACAGGTCCTCCGGGGAGCGGACGCCGCCGGGGTAGCGGCAGCTCATGGCGATGATGGCGATCGGCTCTTCGGGGTCGGCGGGGGCGCCGGGCAGGACGGTGGCCGCGGTGGCGGCGCCGTCGAAGAGCTTGGCCACCATGTGCTCGGCGACGGCCCGCGGTGTCGGGTGGTCGAAGACGAGCGTGGCGGTCAGCCGCAGCCCGGTCGCCGCGTTGAGCCGGTTGCGCAGTTCGACCGCGGCCAGCGAGTCGAAGCCGATCTCGTTGAAGGCCCGCTTGGCGTCGATGTCCTGCGGCCCGCTGTGCCCCAGGACGTCGGCCGCCTGGGCGCGCACCAGGTCCAGCAGGGCGGCGACCCGGTCGGCCTCGGGCAGGGCGGCGATCTGGCGGGCCAGTGACCGCTCGGCGGCGACCGCCCCGCCCTCGCCCGTCCCGCTCTCGCCCGCCGCGGTGCGCCGGGCCGGTGCCCGTACCAGGCCGCGCAGCACGTGCGGCACGCCGTCCGGCCGCTCGCGCAGCGCGCGGGAGTTCACCCGCAGCGGCACGGCGTACGGCTCGCCGGTGCGGACCGCGGTGTCGAGCCGGGCCAGGTTCTCCGCCACCGTCAGGGGTTCGACGCCGAGCCGGGCGATGCGCCGCAGGGCGGCGGCGTCCAGCGCGGCGCCCATGCCGGCGTCGCCGGGCCACAGGCCCCAGGCGATGGCGGTGGCGGGCAGGCCGGCTGCCTGGCGGTGGGCGGCCAGGGCGTCGAGGAAGACGTTGGCGGCCGCGTAGTTGGCCTGTCCGGCGCCGTCGAGGAAACCGGCCGCCGAGGAGTAGAGCACGAAGGCGGACAGGTCGAGGTCACGGGTGAGTTCGTGCAGGTGCCAGGCCGCGTCCGCTTTGGGGTGCAGCACGGTGTCGACGCGCTCGGGGGTCATGGCGGCGAACAGGCCGTCGTCGATGACGCCCGCGGTGTGCAGCACGGCCTTGAGCGGACGGTCCGCCGGGATGGCGGCCAGCAGGTCGGCGAGGGCCTGCCGGTCGCCCACGTCGCAGGCGCGGATCGTGACGGTCGCGCCGGCCGCGGTCAGTTCCTCGCGCAACTCCCGGGCACCGGGGGCCTGTTCGCCGCGGCGGCCGGCGAGCAGCAGGTGGTGCACGCCGTGCTCGGTGACCAGGCTGCGGGCGGCCAGCGCGCCGAGCCCGCCGGTGCCGCCGGTGATGAGCACGGTGCCGTCGGCCGGCCAGGGCGAGGGTGCGTCCGGGTCGGGCCGCGGCCCGGCGGCGAGCCGCGGCGCCAGCAGGAGGTCGCCGCGCAGGGCGAGTTCGGGTTCGCCGGTGGCGACGGCGCCGGGTAGGGCCTCGGGACCGGTGTCCTCGCCGAGGTCGAGCAGCACGATCCGGCCGGGGTGTTCGGCCTGCGCGGAGCGCAGCAGCCCCCACAGCGACGCCTGGGCGAGGTCGGCCTCCTCCCCCGGGATGGCGGCGGTCGCGCCGCGGGTGACCACCACCAGGCGGGACGCGGCGGGGTGATCGGCCGCCAGCCACGGGCCGATCCGCTCCAACGCCCAGGAGGTGACCGCCCGTACGGCCTGCGGGACCGGGCCCTGCGGCGTCGCGGGGGCCGCGAACACCACCGCCCCGGGCACCGCCCCGGCCGCCTCACCGGACAGCACGTCCGGGCCGTCGGCGGGTCGCGCGCCGAGCGCGGCGGCCAGCCCGAGCGGGTCGGGCCCGGCGCACACCCACCCGGTGGTCGCCTGCGACGGGCCGGCGGGCACGGCGGTCCACTCGACGCGCAGCGGCACGTCGGCGCCCGCCCCGGCCAACTGCGCGGAGTCGGCGGACCGTTGGGCGAAGCCCTCGACGGTGGCGACGGGCCGCCCCTGCGCGTCGGAGAGCCGCAGCGACAGCGTGTCGGTGCCGGCGGGCGTGATCCGCACCCGCAGGAAGGACGCGCCAGCGGCGTGCAGCGTCACGCCGGACCAGGCGAACGGCAGCCGGAGCCGCGCCTTCTCCTCCTCCGGCGCGAGCAGGTCGGCGGTGTGCAGGGCCGCGTCGAGCAGGGCCGGGTGCAGCCCGAACACCGCCGCGTCGCCTGCGGCTTCGGGGAGTACTACCTCGGCGAGGATCTCCGCGCCGTGCTGCCAGGCGGCGCGCACCGCCTGGAACGCGGGCCCGTAGGCGTACCCGTGGTCGGCCAGGTCGTCGTAGAGGCCGCTCACGTCGAGCGGTCGCGCGCCCTCGGGGGGCCATGGCGCCGCGGCAGGTGCTCCGGCGGGCGATGCTCCGGCGGGTGCCGGGGAGTTGGGTGCCGGGGAGTCGTTCGCCGGGGAGTCGTTCGCCGACGACCCGGGGGCCAGGACGCCTTCGGCGTGCCGGACCCATGGGGCGTCCGGCGGGGCCTGCTCCGGGCGCGAGTGGACCGCGACCGCGCGGCGGCCGGCCGCGTCGGGTTCGCCGACCACGACCTGCAGCGCGGCGGCGCCGCTGTCGGGCAGCACCAGCGGGCTGTGCAGCGTCAGTTCCTCGACCGTCCCGCAGCCGGCCTCGTCGCCGGCCCGGACGGCGAGCTCCACGAAGGCCGTGCCGGGGACGAGGCGGACACCGCCGATCACGTGGTCGGCGAGCCAGGGGTGGGAGTGCGGGGACACCCGTCCGGTCAGCACGGTGCCCGTGCCGCCGGCCAGCCGCAGCACCGCGCCGAGCAGCGGGTGCCCGGCGGGGATCTGGCCGAGGCCCGAGGCGTCGGTGCCGTGCCGGGCGGCATCGGTCAGCCAGTACGGGCGGGTCTGGAACGGGTAGGTCGGCAGGTCCACCCGCCGCGCCTCGCGCCCGGCGTAGCAGGCGGCCCAGTCCACCGGGACGCCGCGGGTGTGGGCCAGCGCGACCGCCGACAGCACCTCGCGCGCCTCGTCGCGGTCGCGCCGCAGCACCGGCGCGAAGACCGGCGCGCCACCGTCGCCGTCGGCGTCGTCGTCGGCGTCCGCCGCGCGGTCCCGTGCCATCGCCGACAGCACGCCGTCCGGGCCGAGTTCGAGGCAGGTGCGCACCCCGGCACCGTCGAGGGAGCCGAGCACGTCGTCGAAGCGGACCGTGCGCCGGACGTGCTCGACCCAGTACTCCGGGTCGCACAGCTCCTCAGGAGTGGCCAGGCGGCCGTGGACCGCGGAGACGACGGGCGTGGCCGGCGGGTGGTAGGACAGGACGCCGGCGACGCGCCGGAACTCCGCGAGCACGGGCGCCATGAGCGGCGAGTGGAAGGCGTGGCTGACCCGCAGCCGCCGGGTGCGCCGGCCCTGGTCGGCGAGTTGCCGCACGAGGGCCTGGACGGTGTCCTCCTCGCCGGAAACCACCACCGCCCGCGGGCCGTTGACGGCGGCCACGCCCACCCGGTCGGCGGCGCCGGGCAGTTCGGCGATCAGCCGCAGCGCCTCCTCCTCGGTGGCCTCCACCGCGGCCATCGCGCCGCCCGCGGGCAGCGCGCCCATCAGCCGTCCACGCGCGGCCACCAGGGTGGCGGCGTCCTCCAGCGACAGCACGCCCGCCACGTGGGCGGCGGCCAGTTCGCCGACGGAGTGCCCGGCCAGGTAGTCCGGGCGCACTCCCCAGGACTCCAGCAGCCGGAAGAGCGCCACCTCGACGGCGAACAGGGCCGCCTGGGCGTAGGAGGTGTGGTCGAGGAGCGCGGCGTGCGCGGAGTCCGGCGCGGCGAACAGGACGTCCCACAGCGAGTGTTCGAGCTGGAGGTCGAGGTGGCCGATGGCGTCGGCCAGCGCGTCGGCGAAGACCGGGTACTCCTCGTAGAGCGTGCGGCCCATGGCCGGCCGCTGGCTGCCCTGTCCGGTGAACAGGAAGGCGAGCCGTCCGTGTTGCGGCTGCGCGCGCACCGTGCCGGGCGCGTCCTCGCCGGCGGCGAGCGCCCGCAGGGCGTCGGCCAGGGCGTCGCGGTCCTCGGCGACGACGACCGACCGGTGGGAGAGCGCGGCGCGGCCGGCGGCGAGGGAGAGCCCGATGTCGGCGAGGGTGTCCGCGGGTTGCCGCGCGAGGTGCTCCAGCAGCCGGCCGGCGTGCTCCCGCAGGGCCGGCGTGCTCTTGGCGGACAGCACCACCGGCAGCGGCGGCCGCACCGCGGCGGGCGGTACGAGCGGCGCGTCCGCGCGGGCGCTGTCGGACCCGGTCCGCCCGGGGGCGGTGGGCCGTTCCTCCTCCGTGCCGGAGGTCCCGGCGGGCGGCTGCTCGAGGATGACGTGGGCGTTGGTGCCGCTGACGCCGAACGCGGAGACCGCGGCCCGGCGCGGGGCGTCGCCGGTGTCCCACGGCCGGGCCTCGGTGAGCAGGCGGACGCCTCCGGCGGACCAGTCGACGTGCGGGCTGGGCCGGTCCACGTGCAGGGTGGCGGGCAGCCGCCCGTGCCGCATGGCCATCACCATCTTGATGACGCCGGCGGTGCCCGCGGCCGCCTGGGTGTGGCCGAAGTTGGACTTGATCGAGCCGAGCCACGCCGGGCGGTCGGCGGCGCGGTCCCGGCCGTAGGCGGCCAGCAGCGCGTGCGCCTCGATGGGGTCGCCGAGCGTGGTGCCGGTGCCGTGCGCCTCCACGGCGTCGACCTGGCCGGCGTCGAGCCCGGCGGCGGCCAGCGCCTGCCGGATGACGCGCTGCTGCGCCAGGCCGTTGGGGGCGGTCAGGCCGTTGCTCGCGCCGTCCTGGTTGACGGCCGAGCCGCGGATCACGGCACGGACCGGGTGGCCGAGGCGGACGGCGTCGGAAAGCCGCTCCAGCACCAGGATGCCGACGCCCTCGGCCCAGGCGGTGCCGTCGGCCGCGGCGGCGAAGGGCTTGCACACGCCGTCGGGCGCCAGGCCGCGCTGCCGGCTGAAGGCGGTGAAGACGCCGGGGCTGCCCATGACGGCCACCCCGCCGCTCAGCGCCATCGAGCACTCGCCGCGTTGCAGCGCGGACAGTGCGAGGTGGAGGGCGACCAGGGAGCCGGAGCAGGCGGTGTCGACGGTGAGGGTGGGCCCTTGCAGGCCGAGCGCGTAGGCGACCCGGCCGGACACGACGCTGGGCGAGTTGCCGGTCAGCAGGTATCCGTCGAGCCCGTCGGGCGCTTCGTGCAGCCGCGTGCCGTACTCCTGCGGTTCGGCCGCGACGAAGACGCCGCAGTCGTCGCCGCGCAGTCCCAGCGCGTCGATGCCGGCGTGCTCCAGCGCCTCCCACGCGGTCTGGAGCACCAGCCGCTGCTGCGGGTCCATCGCCGACGCCTCGCGCGGCCCGATCCCGAAGAACTCCGCGTCGAAGTGGGCGGCGTCGGTGAGGAATCCGCCGTGCCGGACGTAGGTGGTGCCGGGGGCGTCGGGGTCCGGGTCGTACAGGGCCGCCAGGTCCCAGCCGCGGTCCTCGGGGAACGGGGTCAGCACGTGCCGGCCGTCGTCCACCAGCCGCCACAGGTCCTCCGGGGAGCGCACCCCGCCCGGGAAGCGGCAGCCGATGCCGACGATGGCGACGGCCTCCTCCGGCCCCGACGTGACCGGCCCGGTCGCGGCCGAACGGGCCGCAGCCGACGGGCTCGTGGCGGCGGCCGGGTCGTCGCCGAGCCCGAGGAGTTCGCGGCGCAGGTGCGCGGCGAGGGCGTCCGGCGTCGGATGGTCGAAGACGGCGGTCGGCGGCAGGGAGAGACCGGTGGCCGTGTTGACCAGCAGATGGAGTGCGACCAGGCCGAGCGAGTCCAGGCCCTGCTCGCGGAACGGGCGTTGCGCCGCCACGGTGGCCGGCGCCTCGGCGTCGGACCGCCGCAGCACCGTCAGCATCTGCTCGGACACCACGTCGAGCAGCATCCTGGTCTGCTCCGTCGCGGGCAGCCCCTCCAGCGCGCGGGCGAACGCCATTCGTTTCCCCTCACCCAATATGTGCAATGCGGCCGTATTCATGAGCACGGTGGGACCCAAAACGCGCTTGAGCGTACTGCGCCGACCATTGCCGTCCCCACCCCTATTCGGTCCCCCTAGCCGCCCGCCGGGTTCGGCGGACCGCCCGGACGCACCCCTAGCTTTCCGCCGGGCCGGGACGGCTCGGAACCGCCCTGGCCTACGCTGCGGCAATGCTGCTTCATGAATTCATGTTGAGCGCCGCGCGGTCGACTCCGGACCGACCCGCCGTCATGGAATTCGACGGGCCGGACGGCGCGGTTACCACCTCATTTCGCCGACTGGAGTCCCTGGTAAGGGAATACGCGAATTCCCTGGCTGATCTGTCCATCGGTGTCGGGGACCGGGTGGTGCTGGAGTCCGACACCTCCGCCGCGGCCATCGCGGCCTTCCTCGCCTGCTCGACGGTGGGCGCCGCGTTCATCCCGGTGAGCCCGCAGACCCCGCCGGCGCGGCTCGCCGCCATCATCGACACCGCGCGGCCCGCCCTGCACCTGCGGGCGGCGCCGGCTCCGCGGGAGGGGCTGCCGGCCGATCTCGGCACCGCCAGGTTCGGGCCGGGCGGGCTGGTCGTCGAGCGGATGCCGGCCCGGCGCCCGCGCCGGCGCCAGGTGGCGGTGGAGACCGACACCGCGTACATGATCTTCACGTCGGGCACCACCGGGCGCCCGAAGGGCGTGGTGATGAGCCACCGCGGCGTCACCTCCTTCTACCGCGGCATGCTGGCGGAGCGGCTGATCACCGCTGACGACCGCGTGGCCACCACCTCGCCGCTGCAGTTCGACTTCTCGCTGCTGGACATCGGTCTGGCGCTCGGCACCGGGGCGACCCTGGTGCCGGTGCCGCGGGCGGTGCTGCACTTCCCCCGGCGGTTCCTGGGGCTGCTGCGGGAGGCCGAGGTCACCCACGTCGACGGCGTGCCGTCGATCTGGCGGCCCGTGCTCACCCACGAGCCCGAGGAACTGGCCGCGTTGGAGCACCTGGCGAGCATCCTGTTCTGCGGTGAGATGTTCCCGCTGCCCGAGCTGCGCGCGCTCCAGCGGCTGCGGCCCACCATCCGGATCATCAACTGCTACGGCGCCACCGAGTCGATGGCGTCGTCCTTCGCCGACGTGCCCAACCCGCTCCCGGAGGACATGCGGGAGCTGTCGATCGGATTCGCCCACCCCGGTGCCGAGATGCTCGTCCTCGACGAGTCGGGGCAGCCGGTGGACGGGCCCGGCGTGCTGGGCGAGATCCACCTCTACAGCCCGGCGCTGTTCACCGGCTACTGGGATGATCCGCAGGCCACCCGCGCCGCGCTCGTGCCCGACCCGCTCGAACCGGCCTCCGGCAGGCTCGTGTTGCGCACCGGCGACCTGGGCTATCTCGGGCCCGGGGGCGAGGTGCACTTCTGCGGGCGCAAGGACTCGCAGGTGCAGATCCGCGGCAACCGGGTCGAGCTGGACGAGGTCGAGCGCCGGATTCTGGAGTTCCCCGGCATCACCGCGGCCACGGTGCTGGCGCGTCCGCTGGACGGCGGGGAACTCGCGCTGCACGCGTTCGTGGTCGCCGCCTCGGACGCGGCGCCGTTCGGCGAGACGGAGGTGGCGGTCTTCTGCAAGCAGGCCCTGCCCGCCTACATGGCCCCCGCGCGCATCCGGATCGTGGACCGGCTGCCGGTCACCGCCAACGGCAAGGTCGACAAGGCGGCGCTGGCCGAGCGGTACGCGGCGGCGCCGGTCCGCTGAGGAGAAGACACAGCAACGCGCCCGGCCCGCCCGATGCGAACATCGGGCGGGCCGGGCTTGTCGGCGAGGGTGTGGGCGGGCCTGTCAGGGGGCCTGTCGGGGCCTGCCGGCCGGGGCCCCGCGGGGCGTCAGACCGGGCGTACGGCCTGACCCGCCAGGTGCCTGCGGTCGATCTTCCGGTTGGCGTTGAGCGGGAACTCCGCCAGGTGGTGGTACTCCCGGGGCAGCATCCCCTTCGGCAGCACCTCCCGCATCCGGCGCGCCAACGCGGCCGGCGCGGTGGGCACTCCGGTGTAGAAAACGACCAGTTCGGTGCCGTCCTCGGTGCTCCTCGGCACCACGACCGCGTCCTCCACGCCGTCGCAGGTGCGCGCCGCGGCCTCCACCTCGGCCAGCTCCACCCGCCAGCCCTGCACCTGCACCTGGGCGTCCAGCCTGCCGAGGTACGCCAGTTCGCCGCCGGCCAGCCGCCGTACCCGGTCGCCGGTGCGGTACCAGACGGCTCCGGCGCGTTCCAGGAACCGCCCCTCGCCGTCCCGCGGATCGAGGTAGCCGGGGGTGGTCTGCGGCCCGGAGACGCACAGTTCGCCCTCGGTCGGGTCGACGCCGCCGTCGGACCCGAGCAGCAGGTGGTCGTGGCCGGCGTGCACCGCTCCGATCGGCACCAGGCCGTTGACGCAGCGGGCCGGCGAGCGCTCGGGGTCCCAGCGGTGGCCGGCGATGGTGATGGTCAGTTCGGTCGGTCCGTAGATGTTCTCCAGCGTCGAACGGGAGGCGGCCCGCTGCCACTCCTCGGCGTCCGCCTGGCGCAGGGCCTCGCCCGCGAACAGGCTCCAGCGCAGCGTCGGCATCGAGTCCGCGACGAGGCCGCTCAGCCGCCGGCTGAGGGCGACCACGCTCGGTGTGGAGAACCAGACGGTCATCCCGCACTCCGTGAAGAAGTCCGGCAGGTCGCGGTAGGCGAGCGGCGGGATGGCCTGCACCCGGGCCCCGGCTCCCCAGGCGCAGAACAGGTCGAACATCGCGCAGTCGAAGTTGAGGTCGAAGGTCTGCGAGAAGACGTCGGTCTCGGTGAAGTCGTAGCGATGGTCCATCAGCCCGAAGTAGTGGGCGGTGTTGGCGTGGGTGATCGGCACGCCCTTGGGCCGGCCCGTCGACCCCGAGGTGAACAGCACGTACGCGGTGTCGTCCGGGGCGACCGGGCGCGGCGCGTCCAGGCCCGCCGCGCGGCCGGCCGGCCCGCGGGCCGCGGCGGCCGGCACCGCCGGCAGGTCCAGGCCGGTGGCGGCCAGGGTCGCCAGGCCCTGCTCGTCGGCCAGGACCACCGACACCCCGGCGGCGCGCAGCATCTCGCGGGTGCGCTCCACCGGGAACTCCGCGTGCAGCGGTACGACCGCGGCGCCGGTGTAGAGCGCGGCCAGGACGGCGAGGTAGGCGTCGGTGCTGCGGCCGGTCAGCACGCCGACGGCGCGCGGCGGCCGCGCGGCGGCGGCCAGCGCGGCGCCGGACCACCGCAGCGCCGTCTCGTGGGCCTCCTCGTAGCTGACGGTCCGGGTGCCGACCCGCAGCGCGGGGCGCCGCGGAAATGCGCGCAGCCCGCGGAGGAATCGCGCGTACAGGGCGTGCTCGGCGATGGAGTCCATTCTCGCTCCCGGTCACAGGGAATAGGGGGTGGCAAGGGTTGCCCGCAGTCGTCCCGGGCTTTGCATCATGGAACAGGAGAGCCATCGCCCGGTGGCTCGGGTCCACGACAATTCGGAGTCGTCATGTGGGACGATCGGTTCGAGAAAATTCTGCGCACCTATCTTCCGTTCCTCTCGCCGGAGCAGCCGATCGAGAAGAACAGCGATCTGCGCGACCTCGGTCTCGACTCGTTGAGTATGGTCGGCCTGATGGCCGCACTGGAGAACACGTATAACGTGCGGTTCGTGAACGACATGATGCGGGTCGAGACCTTCGCCACGCCGGACGTCCTGTGGTCCGGGCTCTGCGAGCTGACCCGGTCCACCGCCGGCTGACCTCTCCGACCCCGGCGGCCACCGCCGACGACCGACGTCCGTCCCCGCCGCCCGGCTCACCGGGGGGCGGGGACGGACCGTCGTACCGGCCACTGCCATCAGGCGGCCGGCCGTCCTCCGCGCGGCCGCATGACGTTCCTCGGCAGCACGTTGACCACCTCGAAGGCGGCGACGGTGCAGCCGACCCGGCCGAAGAGCGCGTCCGGGCCGCACACGTGCAGCCGGCCCACCCCCAGCCCGCGCAGGCCCTCGATGACGGCCGGCCAGCGCACCGGCCGCACGTAGCCGTCCAGCAGGGTCGCGCGCACCTGCGCGGCCGTGGTCAGCACCGAGCCGTCCTGGTCGGCGACGAAAGGCAGTTCGGGGTCGCGGAACTCCAGTCGCCCGACGACCTCCTCCTCGACCCGGTCGCGCAGCGGGGCGAACACGGCGCAGTGCATGGGCGGGCGCATGGTGTAGATGGGCAGCCCGGAGGCGGCGCGCAGCCGCTCCTCCAGCCAGGCGACCTTCTCCTCGCGCAGCGAGACCATGTAGAAGTCGGCGTCGATGTAGCAGGAGATGTCGTACCACTCCCCCTGCTCCGCCAGGTCCCGCAGGATCGGATCGAGCGTCTCCCACGGGGTGCGGGCGAAGGAGTGGGTGACCACGTCCTGGTGGTGCTCGGCGAAGTACTCGGTCTCGCACCGGGCCATGCGGGCGGTCATCCACACCGCGTCCTCGAAGGCGAGGGCGCCCGCGTGGACGGCGGCGGCCTTCCCGCCGAAGCTCGCCCCGGCGCAGGCGACGGGCGGCGCGTCCATGGTCCGCTCCGACCACTGGGCCAGCGCGAGGCAGTTGACGAGGAAGGCGACCTGGGCGTACTCGGAGTAGTCGTCGTCGGCGTCGCGGTAGCGCTGGAGCAGGTCGTAGTCGAGGACCTTCTCCGCGCGCCCGAGCAGGTCCCTGGCGCAGGGGTTGACCAGCATGAACTTCGCCACGTCGGCGTAGCGCGAGGGCCCCATGCCGGGGAACGCCACGGCGTTCGCGGTCCGTTCGTCGGTTCCCGACACGGCTCGTCCTCCTGACGGTTGGGGGTGTCTGCCGGGGTGTGCGGGCGGGTGCCGGCGTGCGGTTCACGCGGTGAGTTTCGCGAAGCTCTCGGCCAGCCGGGTCAGTACCGAGTCCACGTGGGGCAGCCGCAGCGGGTCTTCCGCGTCGAGGGCCGCCTGCTGCTCCTCGCGGGTCGGCCCGTACAGCAGGCTGGTCGCCGCCTTGAAACGCAACGCCCCTTCGTCGTCGCCGAGTTGGTGACCGGCCAGCACGGCGATGCCGTACTCGTCGAGCAGGTGCGCGAAGAGCGAGGGCGAGTCGGTCACGCCCCGCCGGGCCAGTGCGTCCCGGACCGGCTCGAAGTCGGGGTAGACGTAGAACGCGCCGGTCGGCGGCCGGCAGGAGGCGCCGGCGTCGGTGAGCAGGGCGTGCACCGCCCGGGCCACCGTCCCGTGCAGACGGGCGGCGCGGCCCAGCCAGGCCCGCAGCTCCGGCGGTTCGGAGAAGGCGTACTCGGCGACCTCCTGCATGGGGGCGGCCAGCGTCGACCACACCTCGCTGCCGACGGCGACCACGTCGTCGCGCAGCCGCCGGCCGAGCGGGTTGTCCGGGAAGCGGGCGCAGCCGATCCGCCACCCGCCCAGGGCGAGGCTCTTGCTCAGGCCGGTGGTCACCACGGTCCGGTGCGGCACCACGTCGGCGGGGCTGAGGAACTCGGTGGCCGGGTCGTGGATCACGTCGCGGTAGACCTCGTCGGAGACCACGAGCAGGTCGTACTCCTCCGCCAGGGCGCACACCTCCCGGACCAGCCGGGCGGGGGCGATGGTCCCCGTGGGGTTGTCGGGCAGCGTGAGGATCACCATCCCGGGCGTCGCGCCGCGCGTGCGGGCGGCGCGCAACTCCTCCCGCAGGACGGCCGGGTCCGGTACGCCGCCGCTCTCCGGCGGGATGGGGACCCCGATCGCCCGCTTGCCGGCGAGCGCGGCCTGCGGGGCGTAGGTGTTCCAGGCCGGCTTGGGGAGGTACACCTCGCCGCCGGTCACGTGCTGCAGGCCCATCAGCAGCGGCTTGCTGCCGGGGGCCACCAGTACCTGGTCCGGCCCGGTGGGCAGGCGGCGCCGGGTGAAGTAGCCCGCCACCGCCTCCCGTACCGGCAGGCCGCCCGCCACCGGGCCGTACGCGTTGTACGCCGCCCCGGCGGCGAGCTGCCGCGCGAGGGGGGCGAAGACGGGCAGGCGGGCCTCTCCGAACCCCAGGTGCACGAGTGACTCGCCGACGGCACGGCGCTCGTCCACGATGCGGTTGAGCTCCAGGTTGGGCGAGACTTTCCGACCGGCCATGCTCCGGGCTCCTTAGTCTGTTCGGGGCGGGCCGCCCGCGGCCCGTCGGGGCTCGCGCCTAGCGGCGCACCCGGCCCGCGACGGCGGCGACGATGTCTTCCGGGGTCGAGGGGTCGCACTCCAACTCGTCGATCCAGCAGGCGGTCGGCGAGTACAGGGCCCGGAACGGCCGCCCGACCAGCTGGGGATCGCGGGCCTGCACCAGGCGCAGGGCGAAGTACCGCCCCTCGGGGGTGTCCTGGACGCCGTCGACGAGGACCTTCCCCGGGGTCGCCGACATCACCGGGCCGCGCACGGTGCGGGCGAGGCCGGGCAGGGTCCGGTACGCCTCGCGGAAGATGGTGGCGGCACGGGCCAGCGGGACCTTGAAGTAGTCGTGCGGGCCGGTGTCGCGCTCGACGAACATGTAGTACGGCACCGCGTCGGCGGCCAGTTCCCGGCGCCACAGCTCCGCCCAGGTCCGCGGGTCGTCGTTGACGTGCGCGATGAGCGGTGCCTGGCAGTACACCAGGGCCCCGGTGGACCGGATGCGCGACACCGCGCGCCGCGCGATGTCGGTCTCCAGCTCGCGGGGGTGGCTGAAGTGCGCCATCACCGCGAGGTTGCGGCCCGAGGCGACGACCTGCTCGAAGAGCCGGAGCAGGTCGTCCGCGTCCTGGTCGGTGACGAAGCGCTGCGGCCAGTAGGCCACGGCCTTGGTGCCGATCCGGATGGTGCGCAGCGTGTCCACCGTCAGCAGCGGTTCGAGGTGGCTGCGCAGCCGGTCGGTGGACATGATCGCGGGGTCGCCGCCGGTGACCAGCACGTCGCTGACGTCCGGGTGGTCGCCGAGGTACGCCAGCAGGTGCCCGGGGTCGGGCGCGGCGAAGCGCAGGTCGCTCTCGCCGACGAACTGCGCCCAGCGGAAGCAGTACGTGCAGTAGGCGTGGCAGCTCTGGCCGTGGCCGGGGAAGTACAGCACGGTCTCGCGGTACTTGTGCTGCATGCCCTTGAGTTCGACGCCGTCCTGCCGTGGCACGTTGAGCTGCATCTGCCCCGACGGGTGCGGGTTGAGCCGCGCGCGGATCGAGTTCACCGTCTCGGTCAGCTCGCGGCGCGAGACGGTGTCGTCGGCGTCCAGCAGCACCGACAGCCGTTTCTCGTCCTCGCTGGAGAGCATCCCCTGCTGGGGAAAGACGAGCTGGTAGATCGGGTCGTCCGGGAGGTTCTGCCAGTCGATGAGGTTCGACAGGACGTACTCGTTCACCCGGAAGGGGAGCACCTGGGAGACCAGCCGCACCGTCTTCCTGAGCTCGTCGGGCAGGCCGTACCGCGCCGCGATCGTGTCGATCTGGCGCGGGCCGTACGCACGGAATCGGGACACCCCCGCGTCCGGCAAGGCCGCGGACACGGTCACCGGCCCTGCTTGACCAGCGCGCCGGCGTCGATCCGCAGATGCAGCCCGGTCACGTACCGCGACTCGTCCGAGGCGAGGTACACCACGGCGTTGGAGACGTCCTCGGCGTGCACGTACGGGACCGGCATGGCCTGGATGGTGGTGAAGATCGGCTCGGCGTCGGCCCGGCCGGGGTTCTCCATGTCGGGCCGGAACGCCTGGTAGACGGCGTCGTTGAGGAGCATGGAGGTGTCCACGTTGGTCGGGTGGACGGCGTTGACCCGGCGGCCGGAGGCGGCGAGCTGGTTGGCGAGCGCGTTCGCGTAGTCCACCATGACGTGCTTGGCGAACTTGTAGCCGCCCATGCCGGGGCCGGCCATGGCGTCCTCGGGGCCGGGCGGCAGGAAGCCCATGATGGAGCCGACGAGGATGATCGAGCCGCCCTCTCCCAGGTGCGGGAGCGCGGCGTGCACGGTGTTGATGGAGCCGACGAGGTTGACGTCGATGGTGCCGGTGAACGACCCGACCGGAAGCTGGGCGCCCATCGGCAGGATGCCCGCGTTGGGGACGACCACGTCGAGCCGGCCGAGTTCGGCCACTCCCGCGTCGATCGCGGCGCGCAGCGCGGCCGCGTCCCGCACGTCGGCGCGCCTGGCGAAGACGCGGCGGCCGGCCTTCTCGACCAGCCGCGCGGTCTCGTCCAAGTCGGCCTGCGTGGCCATTGGATACGTCGCCGCGTCGTTGTCCTCGCACGCGTCGATCGCGATGATGTCCGCGCCCTCCTCGGCCAGTCGCACTGCGTGACTGCGCCCCTGCCCGCGCGCGGCGCCCGTCACCACGGCGACTTTGCCTTCCACCCGGCCCATCGAGGCCCTCCTTGATGCGTTGTGGACGTGCTTCAACTCCTGGACGTACCAGGGAAGTCGAACCGCGCCCGCCGGCAGGCGGGGCGGCAGCGGCGATCCCGCAGCTTTTCTACCGCCCGGGCCCGGGCGGAACGGCCGGCGATGACCCCTAGCCCACGCCGTCACCGCACCTCAGGGGTCCCCCTATCCTCCGTGGATCGCGGGAAGGGACGGTTTTAGGGGGGTGAGCCGACCGGCACCGGTCCGGCTCCCCTGACGGCGGCCGGCCGCCGCGCCCGCACGCCGCTCCCGGCCCTGGTCCGGTGCCCTGCGGGCGGCCGCGGGGGGCTCGCGCGGTGTTCGCGGGAGGTGGCCCCAGGCGCTGCCGGCCCGGGTCCGGCGGGCCCTGGCGCCTCTTCCGCCCCAGCCGGACCGCGCCATATCATCCGTGCGTCCGGTGCCCACGACGTGGTGCCGTCGGCGCCGGTTCGCGGCTCCCTCCGCGCTCCCGGCGATCCTTCCGCGCACCGCCTGTGCCCCATGAAGGAGCGTCATATGAGCGATCTCGCCACCACCGATCCCGCCACCGCCGATTCGACCGCCGCTTCCACCGCCGCTTCCACCGCCGCCGATTCCACGGCGCCCGGCGGCGCCGAGCAGCCGGTCGAGGAGGACCTGCTCGTCGAGGACGTGTCGATCGACGGCATGTGCGGCGTGTACTGACCGGCGACGAGGAGTGAGGACCGTATGCCCGTGGAGTTCGACATCGAGCGCGCCTGGACGCTGCATCCGCAGGTCTCGGTACGCCCCGAGCCGTTCGGCGCGCTGCTGTACCACTTCGGCACGCGGCGGCTGTCATTCCTCAAGGACCCCGAACTTCTGAGCGTGGTGCGGGAGTTGGATGCGCAGCCCAGTGCCCGCCGGGCGTGCGAGGCGGTCGCGGGCGAGCGGCTGCCCGCCTTCACGGCCGCGCTGTCCACGCTCGCCCGCACCCGGATGATCGTCGAGCGGCACGCCGCGAGCACCGAAACCACCGGAGACGCGCCGAGGGTGCCCCCCGCCGCGCCCGGCCGAGAGGACAGGAGGCTTCCGTGACCCGCCTGGTGGAACACTTCCAGCGGGGGCTGGACGCCCCCATCTGCCTGACGTGGGAGCTGACGTACGCCTGCAATCTCGCCTGCGTGCACTGCCTGTCCAGCTCCGGCCGGCGCGACCCGCGCGAGCTGTCCACCGCCGAATGCCGTTCGGTCATCGACGAGTTGCAGCGCATGCAGGTCTTCTACGTGAACATCGGCGGCGGCGAGCCCACCGTGCGCCCGGACTTCTGGGAACTCGTCGACTACGCCACCGCGCACCAGGTCGGCGTCAAGTTCTCGACCAACGGGGTACGCATCACCGAGGAGGTCGCGGCCCGGCTCGCCGGGAGCGACTACGTGGACGTGCAGATCTCGCTGGACGGCGCCACCGCCGAGGTCAACGACCGGGTGCGCGGGCCGGGTTCGTACGACACGGCGGTCCGGGCGATGCGCAACCTGGCGGCGGCCGGGTTCCGCGGCTTCAAACTCTCGGTCGTCGCGACCCGGCACAACATCGGCCAGCTCGACGACTTCGCGGCGCTCGCCGACCGCTACGGCGCCCAACTGCGGCTGACCCGGCTGCGCCCCTCCGGGCGCGGAGCCGACACCTGGGACGAGCTGCACCCGCGGCCCGAACAGCAACGCGAGCTGTACGACTGGCTGGTGGCGCACGGGGAGAAGGTGCTCACCGGCGACTCGTTCTTCCACCTGTCGGCCTTCGGGCAGTCGATGCCGGGGCTCAACCTGTGCGGAGCGGGCAGGGTGGTGTGCCTGATCGACCCGGTCGGCGACGTCTACGCGTGCCCGTTCGCGATCCACGACGCCTTCCGGGCCGGGAACGTCCGCGAGCCGGGCGGCTTCACCTCGGTGTGGCGGTCCTCCGAGCTGTTCGAGCAGTTGCGTGAACCGCAGTCCGCGGGCGCCTGCGCGTCCTGCGGCCACTTCGACGCCTGCCAGGGCGGTTGCATGGCGGCCAAGTTCTTCACCGGGCTGCCGCTCGACGGCCCCGATCCCGAGTGCGTGCGGGGGTTCGGCGAACGCGCCTTGGAGGGGGTGGCGGCGGGACACGCGCCGCGCCCCTCGCAGGACCACTCGCGGCCCGTACGCGCGGGCGTCGGGCCGGTCCCGGTGACCATCGGGCGGCGGATGCCGGCCAAGCCCTGCGACGAGAGCCCGTTGTGAACCCGGAGGGCGCCGGCGTCCGTTCGGGCGCCGGCGCCCTCGGATCTCGGGTGGCCCGGGGGGATCGCGGCGGGCGTCGCGGTCCCCTCGGGGCGTTCACGGTGCGGGGCGCGGGAACGGCCGGTCGCCCCGGGTCCCCGCCCCAGCCCGCGCAGCAGCAGCGGCCGAAGCACCCGCAGCACCCGCAGCACCCGCAGCACCCGCAGCCGAACGCGCACGCGCACCCGCCCCCGCCCCCGCCCCCGCCCCTGAGCGGCGGATCTCGGGAAGCAGGCAGCGGATCGACCGCCCCCTGACCGCCCCCGCCCACAGCCCCGAGCCGTAGGCGAGGTCGTCCAGCCGGCGGGCCAGCGCGAAACGCACCGGGTCCAGGTCCGGGGAGCGCAGGCGGTACTCCAGCAACCCGTCGGCCACCGCGGCCAGCGCCACCGCCCGGCGGGCCCGGGACGACACCACGCAGCCGGCGAGGCTCAGCGGCCACCAGTGCCGCAGCAGCAGCGCGGCCGCCTGCTCGGCGGTGGCCGCCACCCCGAGGCCGGTCAGGGAAACGGCGATCCGGTGCCGTCCGGCGCTCCCGGCCGGCACCTTGCGCAGGTTCCGGCGGGTCACCGCGGTGAGCACCACCGCGGCCGCCGGCAGCGACCAGCGCCGCTGCGCCAGCGCCGCTACGCCGACGGCCGCGGCCCACGGCGTGAGGACCGCCGGGGCCACCGCCGGCCCGTGCCGCGCGGAGAGCGTGTGCGCCCCCGTGCCGTAGTACGCCTTGCGGCCCAGCCAGTCGGCGAGGCCGCTGCGGTGGTCGTGCCGGACCGCGACGGACGGCTCGTAGCGGACCCGGTGCCCCTCGGCGGCCAGCCGCCAGACCAGGTCGACGTCCTCGCCGACCCGCATGGACTCGGTGAACCCCGGCCCGAGCGCGTCGACGCGCGCCACCAGGCAGGCGCTGGGCACCCACGACACGCGCGAGCGCGGATGGACCAGGGCCGGGTGCGCCTGCAGGTCGAGCGAGGAGCGGGCCCCCTCGTAGCGGACGATCCAGTTGCCCCGCTCCCGCGTGCCCGGCCCGTGCAGGCCCAGGACCCGGGGCGCGACGACGGCGAGTTCAGGGTCGTGGAAGTGGCGCAGCAGCATCGGCAGGGTGTCGGGCTCGACGGTGATGTCGCTGTCGATGAACGCCACGAAGGGGGTGCGGACCTGCCGCAGCCCGGTGTTGCGGGCGGCGGCCGGCCCGCGGTTGCCGGGGTGGCGGATCAGGCGAGCGCCGTGCCGGTGAGCGACGCGGGCCACCGGGTCCGGGTCGGGGGAGGCGTCGTCCACGACGATCACCTCGACCCGTCCGGCCACGCCGGCCAGCAGCCGCTCCAGCGCGTCGGGCCGGCCGTGGGCCGGCACGACCACGGTGAGCTGTGCGAGGTCGGCCGGCGGGAGCGCGGCGACGACCGGGTGCGCCATCCCCAGCGCCACCAGCCGGGTCGCGAGCCGGAGCGAGGCCGGACCGCCGATCCGTATCCGCCGGCCCGCCAGGAGCGCCACGGCGGGCGCGGACAGGCGCAGCAGGCGGGGCGGCGCTCCCCCGACGAGGACGCGTCCGCGGTCGTACTGCCTGACCCTGGAGCCGAGTTCCACCACGGAACCGACCGGAAGCGTCATCCGCGGAACCCGCCCTCGGCGCTGACGACCGTCCCGTTGGCGACGCCGCCGGGCCGGGAGCAGCAGAAGGCGACGACGTCCGCGACCTCCTCGGGCTCGATCAGCCGGCCGTCGAGCTGCGAGCCGGCGAACGTCTCGGTGCCGACGTCGTAGAGCGCGGCGGTGGCGTCCAGCATGGCGGTCCGGGTCGAGCCGGGGGAGACCGCGACGGCGGTCACCCCGGTGTTCACGAGGTCGGCGGCCAGCCCGCGGACCAGGCCGACGACGGCGTGCTTGGCGGCGCCGTACCCGGCCAGGTGGAACAGGCCGCGGGTGCCCGCGGCGGAGGCCACGGCGACGAACCGGCAGCCGGCCGGGTCGGGCCCGCTCAGCATGTGCGGCACGCAGGCCGCCGCGGTGTTCCACACCCCCATGACGTCGACCTCCCACAGGGTCCGCACCTGCTCCGGCGGGGTCTCCCACACCGGCAGGCCGCCGCAGATGACGGCCGCGGCCGCCACCGCCGCATCGAGCCGGCCGAACTCCTCGACCGCGGCGGCCGCGGCGGCCCGCAGCGCGTCGGCGTCGCGGACGTCGGCGACCCGGGTGACGACCTGGCCGGGGTACCGCGCGCCGAGCGCCTCCAACTCCGCACGGCTCGCCAGCGGGTAGTCCACGCCGGGGCCGCGCCCGGGACCGTCGCCCGCGCAGCCGTCGAGGGCGACGACCGCGTACCCGTCCGCGCACAGCGCCCGTACGGTCGCGGCGCCGATGCCGCGCGCGGCGCCGGTGACCAGCGCGACCCGCCGGGTGCCGGTCATGCCCGGGCCCCGGCGCGGCTCAGCCGGCCGCGGGCGTCAGGGCTGCCGCCGATCCGCTCGGCCGCGTCCGCCACCAGGGCGTCGAGGAGGCGGGCACCCTCCTGGGCGGTCGCGCCGGTCGGGTCGCCGAGCACGCCGGACGGCGAGACCGCGGCCACGCCCCCGGCGATGATCGTCGGCAGCAACTCCGCGAGCGGCGCGGGGTTTCCGGGCTCGGCCCGGAGCATGTCGACCCGCTCCGGGGCCAGATGGAGCATCAGCGAGGTCTCGCAGCGGCCGGCGTGCGCGTCGCCGCCTTCCGGTACGCAGGCCACCCAGCCCACGTCATGCCCCTCGTCGACCAGCTGGCCGACCGCGCCGGTCAGGCAGGCGAGGTTGCCGCCGTGGCCGTTGACGAACACGACCCGGCCGGACCACAGGGACAGGGAGCGGACGAGTTCGACGAGCATGAACCGCAGCGCCTCGTTGCCGATCGACATCGTGCCCGGGAAGGACTGGTGCTCGCCGCTGGCCGCGTACACGATCGGCGGCGCCAGCAGTATCCGGTCCGCGGGACCGGTGCCGGCCAGGCGCCGGGCCGCACCCTCGGCCACGGCGGTGGCGACCGTGGTGTCGGTGTCGAGCGGCAGGTGCGGGCCGTGCTGCTCGATCGAGCCGAGCGGCACCAGGACCACCGGGCGGTGCGGCAGCGAGGTCCAGGTGCGGTGGGCCAGGTTCGCGGGCTGCGCGCCCGGCTTCACTTCCGCCCCGCGCGGTCGGTGTCGCCGAGCGTGCGGGTGAAGCCGGCCGGCACGATCACGTCGTCGGGCACCAACTCGCCGACGCCGGCCCGGCCGAGGCCGAGCAGCGCGGAGCGGATGCCGCCGGCCATGACGTCCAGGACGTTCTCCACGCCGCCCTGTCCCGCGGCGGCGAGCCCCCACAGGTAGGCGCGGCCGATCATCACGGCGCGCGCGCCGAGGGCGAGGGCCTTGACGACGTCGCTGCCGCGCCGGATGCCCCCGTCCATCAGCACCTCCACCTCGCCTCCCACCGCCTCGGCCACCGCGGGCAGCATGCGGATGGGGGCGGGGGTGCCGTCGAGGTTGTTGCCGCCGTGGTTGGAGACGGAGATCGCGGTGACACCGCAGTCCACGGCCCGGCGGGCGTCGTCCAGCCGCGAGACTCCCTTGAGCATGAAGGGGCCGCGCCATTCGTCCCGCAGCCAGCGGATGTCGTCCCAACTGGGCGGCGGGGTCTGCATCCACGCGCCGTAGGCGCCGAAGAACGTCGGCGTGACGCCGTCCGGGCCGGTGAGGTTGGGAGTCGTGAGGTCGGGGAGCTTGCCGGAGCGGGCGTAGTCCAGCAGCCAGGAGGGCCGGGTCAGCGCCTGCGGGGCGAGCTTCGCCATGGCCCGCAGGTCCAGCCGCTCCGGTATCCAGGGGCTGCCCCAGTCGCGGCCGTGCGAGAAGGACCAGTCGAGGGTGACGATCAGGCCCACCGCCCCGGCGGTACGGGCCCGGTCCATCATGCGGACCATCGCGTCCTTCGACCCCATCCAGTACATCTGGAAGAAAGTCTTCGGGTTGGCCGCCACCACCTCCTCGACCGGCTTGCTCGCGAAGGAGCTGAGCCCCATCGCGGTGCCCCGCGCCGCGGCGGCGCGGGCGACGGCCACCTCGCCGTCGGGGTGGACGGCCTGGACCCCGGTCGGGGAGATGACCACCGGCAGCTCGATCGGCTGCCCCATGACCGTGGTCGCCAGGTCCTGTTCCGGGGGCTGGCCGGCCACGTGCGGGGCCATTCCCAACTCCTGGAACGCCGCGGTGTTGTCCCGGTAGGACACCCCCGCCTCGGACCCGGCGAGCAGCGCGCCGTAGACGGATTTCGGAAGGCGCTTCTCGGCTCGTCGCTGGGCGTGTGCGACGGTCTCGAACCAATTGCTGCCCACGACATACCCCTTCACTCGGTGGAGGCCGCGCTCGCCGCCGATGGGGACTCGGGCACGGGAGCTCACGGCGTGTGGCCCATGAGAGGCTGCCCCCACGGCTCCGGGGGGAGGCGGTCGTCCGCCGTGCATCTGGACGATAGTGGCGCCGGGTGGGGAAAAGAAGGGCACATGCCGAAGTCGCCGATCACTGCCCCGGCTCGCCGGGCCGGCCCAACTCCCTTGCCTGCGGCCGCACTCAGCTCGTACGGCCGGGCCGGCGCGGTTCGGAGCCGACACGGCTCCGCCGGGGCCGCGGCTCCGTGGGGGCCGCGGATTCGTCGGGCCCCCGGCTGCGTCCGGACCGCGGCCTCGTCCGGACCGCGGTTCGCTCAGCCCAGGAAGCTCAGGCGGACCTGGCGGTCGGTGTTGGAGACGTTGGTGTCCACCAGCACGACGGACTGCCAGGTGCCCAGCGCCAGCCGGCCGCCGATCACCGGAAGCGTCGCGTGCGGCGGCACCAGCGCGGGCAGCACGTGGTCGCGGCCGTGGCCGCGCGGGCCGTGCCGGTGCCGCCACCGGTCGTCGGCCGGCAGCAGATCGCCGAGCAGGGCGAGCAGGTCCTCGTCGCTGCCCGCGCCGGTCTCGATGACCGCGATGCCCGCGGTGGCGTGCGGTACGAAGACGTTGAGCAGCCCGTCCCGCCCCTGCGCCGTCCCCCGCAGGAAGCCGGTGCAGGCATCGGTCAGGTCGTGGACGATCTCACGGTCGCCGGTGCGGATGTCGAGGACACGGGTTCCAAAACGTTCGGCCATGCCTTCCATGGTGGCGCATGGTGGCCCGCCCGTCCGGGTGCCGCGTCCGGCGTCAGGAGCGACCGGCGGTCCGCGGCCCGGGGCGGAACGTCGCGGGTGAACGTCGCGGGTGAACGTCGCGGGTGAGTGTCATGGGTAAACGTCGCGGGTGATGGGGATCATTGCCCCGGCCACAGATTGGTCTGTACCATTCGGGGGGTTCGCCGACTGCCGCGCCCCGAAGGGGGACCCCAGACGTGAAGACGCTGCACCGGCTCGCCGTGCTGGTCGACTCCTGCCTGCTGCCGTCCGTGAACGGCGGCGGCTCCCCTCTGCCGGAGTGGATTCTGCGCGGGCTGGAACGGGGCACGCCGGGCGCCGCCGTCCACGCGTACGAGCCCGCCGCCGCCCGGGCCGCCGCCGACGCGGTACGGGCCGCCCTGCCGGACGCACTGACCGCCCACTGCGGGCCGGTCGGCGCCGCCGCGGGAGGTGGCGCCGCCGCCGCGGCGTCGATGGCCGCCGGGGCGAATCTCCACCTCGGGGTGCGGCCGGGCGCGCGGCCCGGCGAGACCCGAACGTTCGTGACGGACCTTCAGTCCCACGGCGTGGCGGCGGCGTTGGGGCCCTTCACCGGCGCCGGGAACCTGCTTCCCTTCGCGGAGGGCACGGCCGCGGGGGTACGCGCGATCTCGGCCGCCGTGCCCGCGGCGCTCCACAGCCACGCGATCACCGGGGTGCTGCGCGGCGAACTCGGCTACACCGGCGTCGTACTGAGCGACACCCTCGACGCGCCGACCATCGTCGACGGGTGGGGGGTGCCGGGCGCCGCCGTCCTCGCCTGGATCGCCGGGGTCGACCTCATCCGGCTCGGCCCGGCCAGCGGGCCCGGGGTGCGCGACGCGATCCACGCGGCCACAGCCCGCGCGGTCTCCGACGGCGACCTCCCGCTTTCCCGCCTGGAAGAAGCGGCGGAACGCGTCGCCCGCTTGCGGCGGTGGGCCTCCAACCCGCTCCCCCAGCCCTGCGGGGCCTGAGCAACCCCCGCCGACCCGGCCGACACGACCCAGGGCCCAGGGCACCCCGCATCCGCCGCCGGCCTCTACGCGTGCCGTCACGGCGGCCCCGCCCCTTCGCCGCCGGGCGCGACGGGGGAAACGAGGGCGGCGGGGGAAGCAATGGGCGGCGGCGCTGGTTGGCAGAGGCATGAAGGACACGGGTGCGGGGCGACGGCCGGAAGCAGGTGAGTCCGCGGTGGTGGACGCGGACGTCGCCGTGGTGGGTGCGGGGCAGGCGGGGCTGTCGGCGGCGTATTTCCTGGGCCGGGCGGGGCTGCGGGCCGGCACGGACTTCGTGGTGCTCGACCACTCCCCCGGACCCGGGGGCGCCTGGCAGTTCAGGTGGCCCTCGCTGACGTACGGGAAGGCGCACCGGGTGCACGCGCTGCCGGGGATGGAGCTGGAGGGCGGCGACCCGGAGCAGCCGTCGTCGCAGGTCGTCGGGGAGTACTTCCGCCGGTACGAGGAGGCGTTCGACCTGCGGGTGCTGCGCCCGGTGGACGTGTCGGCGGTACGCGAGGGGGCCGGCGGGCGGCTGCGGGTGGAGACGGACCGGGGCACGTGGTCGGTGCGGGCGCTGCTGAACGCGACGGGCACGTGGGACCGGCCGTTCCTGCCGTACTACCCGGGCCAGGAGAGCTTCCTGGGGCGGCAACTGCACACCGCGGGCTACCGGGGGGCGGCGGAGTTCGCGGGGCTGCACGTCGTGGTGGTGGGCGGTGGTACGTCGGCGGTGCAGTTGCTGATGGAGCTGCACGAGGCGGGCGGCGCGGCGCGCACCACGTGGGTGACCCGGCGGCCGCCGGTCTTCCGCGACATGGCGTTCGACGAGGAGTGGGGCCGTTCGGTGGTGGCCCGGGTGGAGGACAGGGTACGGCGGGGGCTGCCGCCGCAGAGCGTGGTGAGCGTGACCGGTCTCGCGGCGACCGAGGCGGTCCGGGACGCGCGGGCCCGCGGCATCCTGCGGCGCGAGCCGATGTTCGACCGGATCACTCCGCACGGCGTCGCCTGGGCTGACGGCCGCACGCTGGACGCCGACGTCATCCTGTGGGCGACCGGTTTCCGGGCGGCCCTGGACCACCTCGCCCCGCTGCGGCTGCGCGAACCGGGCGGCGGGGTCCGGCTGGAGGGCACCCGCGTGGTGAAGGACCCGCGGGTGCACCTGCTCGGCTACGGGCCCTCGGCGAGCACGATCGGCGCGAACCGGGCCGGGCGCAGCGCGGTCCGCGAGATCCGCGCGCTGCTCGCGGGCACCGGCGCCGCGCCCGACGCCGAGTCCTCCGACGGCACGCCATCCGGAGCCGAGTCCTCCGACGCCAGGTCGCCCGGAGCTACCTCGCCCGCCCCCGCGCGGATGCCCGTAGCCGCCCGCTGACGCGACCCGTCGGCGTCACCCTCAACCGCGTCCGGGCGCAGCTCACAGGCCAGTTCGGCGCCAACTCGCCCAACAGACATCGGATGTATACTTCCCCTGCTGTGCACGCTTGGGGCAGTATGAGCGCATGCGTGATCGACAGCCGAGCGGCGGCGGGGTGCGGCACGAAGGCGCCCTGCGGGTCGCCCTCTTCGTGACCTGTGTCAACGACCTCCTTTACCCGGACACCGGCCGGGCCGTGGTGACCCTGCTGGAGCGGTTGGGCGTGGAGGTGGACTTCCCCGCGGCCCAGACCTGTTGCGGGCAGCCCCAGTTCAACACCGGCTACCGCCACGAGACCGAACCCCTGGTCCGCCGGTACGCCGACGCCTTCGACGGCTACGACTACGTGGTCACCCCCTCGGGCTCGTGCGCGGCGATGGTCCGCGACAACTACCCGCGGATCGCGGAGCGGGCCGCCGCCGAGGGCCGGGACGACGGGCTGGCCGCCGCGGCGGCCGCGGCCGTGCCGAAGACCTACGAACTGACCGAGTTCCTGGTGGACGTGCTCGAAGTGACCGACGTGGGCGCCTACTTCCCCCACACCGTCACCTACCACCCCTCCTGCCACGGCCTGCGCATGCTCGGCCTCGGCGAACGCCCCCGCAAACTCCTCCAAGCCGTCAAAGGCCTGGAACTCCGCGAGTTGGACGGCGCCGAGGAATGCTGCGGCTTCGGCGGCACCTTCGCCGTCAAAAACCCCGACGTCTCCCTCGCCATGGGCCACGACAAAGTCCGCCACGCCCTCGACACCGGCGCCACCATCCTCTGCGGCGCCGACAA
The DNA here is from genome assembly GCF_036014115.1 of Streptomyces sp. NBC_00448. Taxonomy (NCBI): domain Bacteria; kingdom Bacillati; phylum Actinomycetota; class Actinomycetes; order Kitasatosporales; family Streptomycetaceae; genus Streptomyces; species Streptomyces sp. NBC_00448. The sequence continues at coordinate 8,547,619 of NZ_CP107913.1, read as the reverse complement.
CTCCTGCCTCGTCCACCTCGACGGCATCCTCCGCCGCAACCACGCCCCCCTCCACACCCTCCACCTCGCCGAAATCCTCGCCTCCACCGAACAACACCCCTACCAACCCACCACCACAGGAGCCACCCGATGAGCGGCACCTACCTAGGACTCCCCTCCTTCCCCGACGCCGCCCACACCTCCACCCACGACACCCAACTCCGCGCCAACCTCACCCACGCCACCCACACCATCCGCACCAAACGCGCCACCGCCATCAACGAACTCCCCGACTGGCCCCAACTCCGCACCGCCGGCGCCGCCATCAAAGACCACACCCTCCACCACCTCGACCACTACCTCCTCCAACTCGAAACCGCCGTCACCAACGCCGGCGGCACCGTCCACTGGGCCACCGACGCCGACGAAGCCAACCGCATCACCACCCACATCATCCACACCACCGGCGAAACCGAAGTCGTCAAAGTCAAATCCATGGCCACCCAGGAAACCGGCCTCAACGAAGCCCTCCACACCGCCGGCATCCACGCCTACGAAACCGACCTCGCCGAACTCATCGTCCAACTCGCCCACGACAAGCCCTCCCACATCCTCGTCCCCGCCATCCACAAAAACCGCACCGAAATCCGCGACATCTTCCACAACGAAATGGCCCACTGGGGCCGCCCCGCCCCCGACCACCTCACCGACAACCCCACCGACCTCGCCGAAGCCGCCCGCCTCCACCTCCGCGAAAAATTCCTCCGCACCAAAATCGGCATCTCCGGCGCCAACTTCATGATCGCCGAAACCGGCACCCTCGTCGTCGTCGAATCCGAAGGCAACGGCCGCATGTGCCTCACCCTCCCCGACACCCTCATCTCCATCGTCGGCATCGAAAAAATCATCCCCACCTTCCAAGACCTCGAAGTCTTCCTCCAAACACTCCCCCGCTCCTCCACCGCCGAACGCATGAACCCCTACACCACCATGTGGACCGGCACCACCACCCACGACGGCCCCAAAAACTTCCACCTCATCCTCCTCGACAACGGCCGCACCGACACCCTCGCCGACACCACCGGCCGCCAAGCCCTCCGCTGCATCCGCTGCTCCGCCTGCCTCAACGTCTGCCCCGTCTACGAACGCGCCGGCGGCCACGCCTACGGCTCCCCCTACCCCGGCCCCATCGGCGCCATCCTCACCCCCCAACTCCGCGGCACCACCACCCCCCTCGACGCCTCCCTCCCCTACGCCTCCACCCTCTGCGGCGCCTGCTACGACGTCTGCCCCGTCGCCATCAACATCCCCGAAATCCTCGTCCACCTCCGCGAACGCGTCGTCCAAGGCGGCCCGGTCACCGTGCGCGGCACCCGCACCACCATCAAACCCGCCAAGGGCCACGCCGCCGAGCGAGCCGCGATGCGCGCCGGCCGATGGACGCTGGACCACCCCACGGCATGGAGCGCGACCCAGCGGATGGCCGGCGCCACCCGGCGCCTGCACCCCAGGCGCCTCCCCCTGCCCGGCCCCGCGAAGGCATGGAGCGACGCCCGCGACCTGCCCGAAGTGCCCGCGCAGGGGTTCCGCGCGTGGTGGCAGCAGCGGGAGAAGGACACGCAACGCGGAAAGGGCGAGCAGAAGTGACCGAGGACAACAGCAGCCGTACCGAGATCCTGCGCCGTATCCGCGCCGCGCTGACCGACGTGCCCGACGCTCCCGACGAGCGGCCGATCCTCCGGGACTACGCCGTCGTCCACGCCGAGCGCACCCCGGAGCAGAGCACCGACCTGCTCGCCGAGCACCTGTCGGACTACCGCGCCCACGTTCACCGCTGCACCGCCGCCGACCTGCCCCGTACGATCGCGGAGCTGCTCACCGCACACGGCAGCCGCAGCGCCGTGGTGCCACCCGCGCTGCCCAACGGATGGCTGCGGGACGCCGCGGACATCGAGATCACCGTCGGCGGTGACGACCTCGGCACGCACGAACTCGACCGCATCGACAGCGTCGTCACCGGCTGCGCGCTCGCCATCGCCGAGACAGGCACCATCGTCCTGGACGCGAGCCCCGACCAGGGCCGGCGCCGGATCACGCTGGTGCCGGACCACCACGTGTGCGTCGTACGGGTACCGGAGCAGGTGGTGGACTCGGTGCCGCAGGCACTGCCCAGGCTCGACCCGGTCCGCCCGCTGACCTGGATCTCCGGCCCCTCGGCCACCAGCGACATCGAACTCGACCGCGTGGAAGGCGTACACGGCCCGCGCACCCTGGACGTCGTCCTGGTGTCGGGGGCCGAACCGCCGGTGTCCGGGTCCGCGCCGGACTCGGTGCCGGACTCAGTGCCGGGTTCCGTGTGAGCCGGACGCCGCCGAGCGGCTGACCTTCACGGCCCATATGACCAGCGGCACTTGGAGCGGCAGCCGGGCGTAGGCGGCGGCCCTGAGCGGGGCGGGGCGGTGCCGCCAGTCGTAGGCCATCTTGACGTTGGCCGGGAAGACCGCGGCGAAGAGGCCGGCGGCGAGCAGGCCGCCGGTCCTGCGGGTGGCCGGCAGCGCGACGGCGGCCGCGAGCGCGACCTCGGCGACGCCGCTGGCCCGGGTCCAGTCGCGGGGGCTGCCCGGCAGGGCGGTGGGCACGATGGCGTCGAAGGGCTCGGGCCGCAGGAAGTGCAGGGCGCCGGCGGTCGCGAGCAGTCCGGCGAGCAGCGGTGCGGGGCGTATGAGCACGTGGACGGCCTCCTCGAACGGGCGGGCGATTCCCGCCGGAAGCCCACCTTACCCACGGGTAATGTCGTGTCGGCAAGCCCGCGCACCGGATTCTCAGGGCGCGATGACCGCCGGTTCGAGCGCGGCCGGGGCTCCGGCGGACTCGTCGGCGTGCTGCTCGCCGCGCCGGCTGAGGGCCGCGTACCGTCCGTCGAGGGCGAGGAGTTCGTCGTGGGTGCCGCGTTCGACGATGCGTCCGGCGTCGAGGACGGCGATCTGGTCCGCGTCGCGGATCGTGGACAGCCGGTGGGCGATCGTGATGGTGGTGCGGCCCGCCGAGAGGGCGTCGATCGCGTCCTGGACGGCGGCCTCGGTGCGGGTGTCGAGCGCGCTGGTGGCCTCGTCCAGGATCAGCACCGGCGGGTCCCGCAGGATCGTGCGGGCGATGGCCAGGCGCTGCTTCTCGCCGCCGGAGAAGCGGTAGCCGCGCTCGCCGACGAGGGTGTCGTAGCCGTCGGGCAGGCCCGCGATGTGGTCGTGGATCTGCGCGGCTCTGGCGGCGGCCTCGATCTCGGCGTCGGTGGCCTCGGGCTTGGCGAAGCGCAGGTTGTCGGCGACGGAGGCGTGGAAGAGGTAGGTCTCCTGGGAGACGACGCCGACGGCTGCCGCGAGCGTGTCGAAGCTGAGGTCGCGCACGTCGGTGCCGTCGAGGGTGACCCGGCCGCCGGTCACGTCGTACAGGCGCGGCACGAGGTAGCTGAGGGTGCTCTTGCCGGAGCCGGTCGCGCCGACCACGGCCAGGCTGCCGCCCGCGGGCAGGGTGAGGTCGATGCCGCGCAGGGTGGGCGCGGCGTGCTCGCCGCCCTCCGCCTCGTAGGCGAAGTCGACGTCCTCGAAGCGGATGTCGCCGCGGACCCGGTCGATGCGCACCGGGTCGGGGCGCTCGGTGATGTCCACCGGCAGGTCGAGGTACTCGAAGATGCGCTGGAAGAGCGCGAGCGAGGTCTGCACCTCCACGCCGGTGGCGAGCAACTGGACGGTCGGCCGGAACAGGCCCTGCTGGAGGGTGACGAACGCGACCAGGGTGCCGATGGAGATCGCCGAGCCGCGACCGCCGCCGCCGGTGAGGCCGGCCGCCCAGTACAGCAGCGCGGGCATCGCGGACATCACGATGCCGATCACGGCCATCCGCCAGCGGCCCTGCATGTTCGAGCGGACTTCGAGGTCGACCAGGCTCTCGGACTCGGCCGAGAAGTCGCGGGTCAGGGAGTCGGCCCGGCCCATGGTGCGGCCGAGCAGGATGCCGCTGACCGACAGCGACTCGGTGACGATCGCGGACAGCGTGGCCATCTGCTTCTGCCGCTTGGTGGCGATCTTCTTGCGCTCGCGGCCGACCTTGCGGGCGATCCAGACGAACACCGGCAGCAGGAGGAGCGAGACGATGGTCAACTCCCAGTCCAGGGCGACCATGGCCACCACCGCGGCGACCACCGAGGTGAGGTTCGAGACCAGGGAGGTGGCGGTGGACGTGACGGTGGCCTGCATGCCGCCGATGTCGTTGGCGATCCTGGACTGCACCTCGCCGGTGCGGGTGCGGGTGAAGAAGGCGAGCGACATCCGCTGGAGCCGCTCGTAGACGGACGTGCGCAGGTCGTGCATGACGCGCTGGCCGACGGTGGTGGAGATCAGGGTCTGCATCACGCCGAACACGCCGTTGGCGACGGCGGTGGCGATCATGCCCAGGGCCAGCACGGCGAGCAGGCCGGTGCGGCCCTGCGGGATGGCGGTGTCGAGGATCGCGCGCAGCAGGAACGGCGAGGCGACCGACACCAGCGAGGACAGGGCGACCAGCAGGCCGACGAAGACCAGCCGGGCGCGGTAGGGGCGGAACAGGCGCATGATGCGGCGGACGTCGACGTCCGCACGGGTGCCGGGTGCGCTCTTCGGTGGCGTCCACCGGCTGACGAGGTCGTTCTCGGGGCGCAAAAGGCTCCTCCGGGTTCGGGTACGGATACGGGCCGGGGTCCGCGTTGAGGACTGCGGACATAGGGAGTATAGGTCATTGTTACCTATACTCACAATGGAGTGTGTCCTGATAGCCTGAGGGCATGGACCCCCGCACCACCGCGACCGCCGAGGAGAGCGCGGCCGGACAGGCTTCGCGTCCGGCGGACAGCGAGGCAGCAGCTCCGGATTCCGGCCCGGTCGCCGCGGCCGGCCAGGCACGCGACGAAGCCGCCGCCCAGGCGCTCGCGTCCGGCGCCGACGAGGTCACCGGCCGGCTCGCCGACCAGTTGCTGACGCTGAGCCGGCGGCTGCACCGCTCGCAGCGCCGGCTGATGGAGCCGCTGGGCATCACACCCGCCCAGTCCCGGCTGCTGCGCACCCTCGCGCACTGCGAGGCGCCGCCGCGGATGGCCGACCTCGCACAGCGCCTCGACGTGGTGCCGCGCGCTGTCACCACGCTCGTGGACGCGCTGGAGGAGCTGGAACTGGTCCGCAGGGTCCCCGATCCGCACAACCGGCGGGTGATCAGGATCGAGCTGCGGGAGGACGGCGCGCGGGCGCTGTCCGCGCTGCGCGGGGCACGCCGGGCCGCCGCGGCCGAACTGCTGGCGCCGCTGGACGGCGAGCAGCGCGCCGCGCTGTCGGCGCTGCTGGACGTGCTCGGCGAGGGCGAGCCGTCAGGACACGGACGCGGGCACGGACACGGGCACGGTCGCTAGCAGGGAGAAGCGGGGGACGGCGAACGGCGCGCCGCGGTGGAGACGGCGCGCCGTTTCGTCGGCAGCGCGTGGCTGCCCGTGCCGCTACTTCGTGATGTCGACCCCGGCGGCGTCGCTCACGCCGGCGCCGTCCTTCTCACCACCCTGGGCCGGCACCGTCGGCGTGAGCACCGCGGTGCAGGCGCTGCACCGCTTGGCCGCGGCGGGGATCGCGCTCAGGCACTCCGGGCACTCGCGGGTCGGGGTGCTCGCGGCCTTCGGGAAGAACTTCTCCTGCATGCGGTTCATCGGCAGCACAACCAGGAAGTAGATCACCGCCGCCACGATGACGAAGCTGATCGCCGCGTTGATGAACACGCCGTACGGGAAGGTGACACCCGAGGCGTGGAAGTTCCGGTGGCTGAAATCTCCGGTGGCACCGCTCACCAGGCCGACGATCGGTGTCAGGAACGCCCCGACGAAACCGTTCACCAGCGCGGTGAAGGCCGCACCGACGACGATGCCGACCGCGAGGTCGACGACGTTGCCGCGCAGCAGAAATGCCCGAAAGCCCTTCATGTGGGGGGTCTCCTCTGGTGACCATGATGTGGAGCCACACAGTGTGCCGTTTCCGGCCGCGGACCTGCAAAGTCGGTGTGGTTCAGGTCACTCGCACGAGTGGCCACGAAGTTCGAAAACCGTTTGACCCGACGGCCGGGGCGCGGCGAGTCTTGCACGGCTCACGGTTGTTTCCGGCCCGATTGCGGGGGATCGCCCGGAAGACCCGGAGCGCCGTACCTCGTCCGCCGCCGCCCGGGCCGCAGTTCCGTCCGGGCTCCGACTCCTGCCCGCACGCACGCATCCACCTCAGGACATCATGCCGTCCCTCAGCAGCATCCCCTTCGCCGACCCGGGTCGGCCCGACACCCGTTCCGGCCGACGGCTCCTGATCTGGCTGGAGTTGGGCCAGTGGCGCGGTCAGGTGGCCGCGGCCGCGTGGGGCACCCTCCACATGGCCTCGCTGGCGTGTTTCCCCGCGGTGGTCGGGGTGGCCGTGCAGGCCGTCGTGGACCGCTCGGGCACCCGGTTGGTGCTGGCCGGTGTCGTGCTGCTCGTGCTCGGCCTGCTCACCGCGCTCGGCGACACCATGCTGCACCGCACCGCGGTCACCAACTGGATCAGCGCCGCCACCAGGGTGCAGCAGCTCCTCGCCGCCAAGGCGGTCGAGCTGGGCGCGATCCTGACCCGGCGGGTGGCGGCAGGAGAAGTCGTGGCGGTGAGTACCGGCGACGTCGAGAAGATCGGCTGGTTCGTCGAGGCGCTGGCCCGCTTCACCTCGGCGCTGCTGGCCACCTTGGGCGTGGCCGTGGCGCTGCTGGTGTACGAACCGAAGCTCGGTGTCATGGTCGCCGCGGCCGTACCGGTGCTGGCGCTGTCCGTGCTGCCGCTGCTGCCCGCGGCCACCCGCCGCGCCGACCTCCAGCGGGAGAAGGGCGGCCGGGCCACGGAGCTGGCCGCCGACACGGTGGCGGGGCTGCGGGTGCTGCGCGGGATCGGCGGCGAGCAGCTCTTCCTCGACCGCTACCGCCGCGTGTCGCAGGAGGTGCGCCGGGCCGCCGTGCACAGCGCCCGGATGTGGGCCACCATCGCGGCCGTCCAGGTCGCGCTGCCGGGCCTGCTGCTGGTCGGCGTGGCCTGGTACGGGGCGCGGCTGGCGCTGGACGGGCAGATCTCGGTCGGCCAACTGGTCACGGTCTACGGCTCGGTGTCGTTCCTGATGTTCCCGCTGCAGAACTTCGAGGAGATCGCCATGGCCTGGTCGTTCTCCAGGCCGTCGGCGAAGCGGGCAGCGCGGGTGCTGGCGCTGCGGCGGAGCGACGTCGACGGGGCGGCCGGCGAGGTGGGCGGAGAGGTGGCCGACGGGGCGCTCGACGGCGCCGCCGGCGACTCGCTCGTGCTCACCGGCGAGCTGTACGACCCCGCGACGGGGCTGCGCGCGCCGTCCGGGCTGCTCACGGCCGTGGTGTGCGGGGACCCGGACGCCGCGGGCCGGCTCGCCGACCGGCTGGGCGGGCACAGCCCGGTCGCCGTCGAGGGCGAGCCGTCGGCGCTGCTCGGCGGCAGGGCGCTGGACACCGTACCCCTGGCGGTGGCCCGCTCCGCCGTACTCGTGCACGACAAGGACCCGGTGCTGCTGTCCGGCACCCTGGCCGACCTGCTCGACGTGCCCGCGTCCGGGCGCGTCACCGCCCCGGCGGCGCTGGCCGCCGCGCAGTGCACCGACGTGCTCGACGCGCTGGTGCGGTCCCTGGAAGGTGCTGACGCGGACTCCGGCGACGCGATGCGGGCCCGGATCATCGAGCGCGGCCGGTCGCTGTCCGGCGGGCAGCGGCAGCGGCTCGCGCTGGCCCGTTCGCTGGTGGCCGACCCCGAGGTGCTGGTGCTCGACGAGCCGACGTCGGCGGTCGACGCCCACACCGAGGCGCGGATCGCGCACGGTCTGCGGGAGATCCGCGCCGGCCGTACCACCGTGGTGTTCACGTCGAGCCCGCTGGTGCTCGACCGCGCCGACCGGGTGGTGTTCGTCCACGACGGCACCGCGGTGGCCGCCGGTGTCCACCACGAACTGCTGCGCGGCACCCCGCTGTACCGGGCCGTGGTCACCCGTGAGGACGAGGCGCAGGGGGACGGCGCGACCGCGACCGTAGCTGCGGCACGCGCGGCGAGCGGAACCGGAACAGACGGAACAGCCGGAACAGCCGATGTCCGTGACGACGACATGTCGATGGAGGAGTCCGCATGATCGGCGTACGACCGCCGGAGCACGACCCCTCGATGCCGACCCGGAACAGCACCACGCTGCCGGTCGGTTCGTCCGCCACGGTGCGCGGTTACGTCCGCGAACTGGCCCGGCGGCACCGGGGCGCGTTCGCCGTGCTGCTCGGTGTCAACACGGTCGCGGTCGTCGCGTCGATGGTCGGGCCGTTCCTGCTGGGCGACCTGGTGCAGGACCTGGCCGACGGCCACCGCGACATCCACCTGACCCGTACCGTCTGCCTGTTCCTGGCCGCGCTGGCGGTGCAGGCGTGCTTCGTGCGGATGGTCCGGCTGCGCGGGGCGGTACTGGGCGAGCGCATGCTCGCCGACCTGCGCGAGGACTTCCTGGTGCGCTCGGTCTCGCTGCCGCCGGGCGTACTGGAGCGGGCCGGCACCGGTGACCTGCTGTCGCGGATCACCACCGACATCGACCGGCTGTCGGAGGCGATGCGGGAGGCGGTGCCGCAACTCGCGATCGCCGTGGTGTGGGCGCTGCTGCTGCTCGGGGCCCTCGCGGTGACCGCGCCGCCGCTGGCGCTGGCCGTGCTGGTGGGGCTGCCGCTGCTGATCGTCGGCTGCCGCTGGTACTTCCGGCGGGCACCGGCCGCCTACCGCGCGGAGGTGGCGAGTTACGCGGCCGTCGCCGCCGCGCTCGCCGAGACCGTCGACGCCGGCCGCACCATCGAGGCGCACGGCCTGGGCGAGCGCCGGGAGGAGCTGTCCCGGACCCGGCTGCGGAACTGGGTCGGCTGGAGCCGCTACACGCTGTGGCTGCGCAGCGTGCTCTTCCCCGCGATCACCATGACCCACGTGCTGATCCTGACCTCGGTGCTGATGATCGGCGGTGGCTTCGCGCTGCACGGCTGGCTGGCCGTGGGCGCGCTGACCACGGGCGCGATGTACGCGCAGATGCTGGTCGACCCGATCGGCCTGATGCTGCGCTGGTACGACGAGTTGCAGACGGCGCAGGCGTCGCTGGCCCGGCTGGTCGGGGTGCGCGAGGTCGCGGTCGACGAGGGCGACGGCGCGCTGACGCCGGACGGCCGGACCATGACCGCGGACCGGGTGCGGTTCGGCTATGTCGAGGGCACCGATGTCCTGCACGACGTGTCGCTGAACGTGCCGCCCGGCACCCGGCTGGCGCTGGTCGGGCCGTCGGGCGCGGGCAAGTCCACGCTCGGGCGGCTGCTGGCCGGGCTGTACGCGCCGCGGACCGGCGAGGTCACCCTCGGCGGGGCCGCGCTGGCCCGGATGCCCGCCGAGCGCGTGCGGGAGCACGTCGCCCTGGTCAACCAGGAGCACCACGTCTTCGTCGGCACCCTCCGCGACAACCTGCGGCTGGCCCGTCCGACGGCCGGCGACGGCGAACTGTGGGAGGCGCTGGCCGCCGTCGACGCGCAGGAGTGGGCGCGCGCGCTGGACGACGGCCTGGACACCGAGGTCGGCTCCGGTGGCTCCGCCCTGACCCCGGCGCAGGCACAGCAACTCGCGCTCGCCCGGCTGGTGCTGGCCGACCCGCACACCCTGGTGCTCGACGAGGCGACCTCGCTGCTCGACCCGCGCGCCGCCCGCCACCTCGAACGGTCCCTGTCCCGGGTGCTGGACGGCCGTACCGTGGTGGCCATCGCCCACCGCCTGCACACCGCGCACGACGCCGATGTGATCGCCGTGGTCGAGGACGGCCGGATCAGCGAGTTGGGCAGCCACCACCAACTGGTCGAGGCGGAGGGCGCGTACGCGGCGCTGTGGCGCTCCTGGCACGGGTGAGCCTTCCACGGCGGGACGGGTGAGCCTCCCGCGGCGGGCGGAAGGTGAATGTCGGCAGTGCGCAGCGCCGATGTCGCAGCGTCACGTGTCGCGATCCGTGGAGCCAGGAGGAGGTCGGTCCCCGCGGTCGTAGGCTTCCTGCGAGGCTGATATGTCGCCGAGGTGCGCGATCGACCATTCCTCCAGCGCGCGCAGCGGGCCGCGCAGGGTGCGGCCCGCCTCGGTGAGCGCGTACTCGACGCGGACCGGGACTTCGGGGTGGACGGTGCGGCGCACCAGCCCGTCCCGTTCGAGCCCGCGGAGGGTCTGGGTGAGCATCTTCTGCGAGATGCCCTCGATGCGCCGGCGCAACTCCGAGAAGCGGGCGCTGCCGTCCCAGAGGGCGCCCACGATGAGCACCGTCCAACGGTCGCCGATCCGATCCAGGATGCGGCGCGTCGGGCAGTCCGCGCGGTAGGGGCTGTCGCGGAGCATCGACTCGGCCTGGGTGGTTACCACAAAGTGCCTTCTTCCCATGGGAGAGCTGCTTTCTTACGGTAATCGCATCGCGTCGCCCGACGTCACCCGTCCGGGAGAAGGGCACGTCGTGTGTCGGCGCCGTATCCGCGCCCGGCCCGCTCCGCGCGGGACGGATCGAGAACCGCTTCCTCGTGCCGGGCGGCGTCCGCGCTGCCCGCCGAGCAAAGGAGAGACATGTCGCGCCCAGCACGCCGGGAGGACTTCCCCCTGCCGGCCACCCGAAGCGACCTGCCGATCGTCGACTCCCACCTCTTCGACGACCTGATCCCGCCGGAGGCGGCCTTCGAGCTGACCGCACCCTTACGCCGGCATCGCGAGCCCTACGTCGGCATCACCGAGAACGGCACCCCGCGCCAGGGCCTCTACCGTCTCCGCCACCCGGCGGCATCCCCGAAGACCGCCGTCACGGCCGCCCGGGCCTACCTCGACGGGCTGGCGCCCCACCAGAGGGTGGTCGCCGCGCTGCCGATGGACGCCCCGGAATGGCGGTTGTGGACGAACGCGATCCCGACCTGGCACCCGAAGGGCATGCGCCTGGAGCGTCTCACCGACCGTGACCGCGATCGCGCGCTCGCCGTCGTCGAGGCGAGCCTCAGCCCTGCCGGCTACGCCCAGGTACGAGCCGCGATGGCACTCAACGAGCACCTGGGCGAGCTCATCGACGACTACCGGGACACCCTCACGGAGTTCGCCTACTGGTTCACCGTCTTCGGGGCTCCTTCGGGCGACTCCCCGTGGGGGTGGCAGCTGATGGGGCATCACGTGGACCTGCACTGCGTCTTCGTCGGAGGGCAGGTGGTTCTCGCCCCCGTGTTCCTCGGTGCCGAGCCGACGTCCGGGACGGGACGGTTCGCGGGCATCACGGCTTTCGGCGACGAGACCGAGGTCGCCCTTTCCTTCCGCCGCGCCCTGGACCCCGACCGGGAGGGCGAGTTCCTGATGGGTTCCTCGCTACGCGCGGAGGACCTTCCGCCCGAACTCGCCGGCCCGTGGAAGGGCCGGCATCTCGCCGGCGCGGGCAGTGACAACCTCGTCCTGCCTCCCGAGGGGATCGTCGCGGCAAGCCTGCCCGCCGACCAGCGTGACGCTCTGGTGGAGCTGATCCGGGTCTACCTCGACCGTCTCCCGCAGCCCCAGGCCGAGCGCACCCTGGCGCTTGTCCGTGAGCACTTCGACGAGACGCGGTTCGCCTGGCGCGGCGGCCACGACGACGAGTGCGCCTTCTACTACCGGATTCACTCACCCGTGCTCCTGGTCGAGTACGACAACCATCCCGGTGTCTTCCTCGCCAATCCCGAGCCCGCCCGCTTCCACGTCCACACCATCGTGCGAGCCCCCAACGGCAACGACTACGGACGTGATCTCCTCGCCCAGCACTACCGGCTCCACCACGGCGGTTGACCGAGGTGGAACGGAGACCAGTCCCAGGGCTGGGCTATCGCCGCTCTCCGGCCGCCAGCCGGTGAAGCGTCCACCCGCGCCCCCGCGGATCGAGCGGCCGGGTGGCGGCGGTGAAGACCTCCGCGGCGCGGCGGTAGGACAACCGGCCCCGGCCGGTCGTGAACAGCGGTCCGTCCACGCGCCCGAGAGTGAGCAGCGGGAGCAGGCCGGCCGATCCGTCGCCCCAGCGCAGGGCGCCGCGCCCGCGGGTGCGCCGGCCGGGCAGGTCCAGGTCGTCGACGTCGAGTGCGAGGACGCGCTCGATCGTCGCCCCGGTCTCGTGCAGCAGGTGCCAGAAGGTCGTCTCCCGCAGCGGGACCGGCAGGTCGAGAACGGCTCCGACCTGGGCCGCGTCCAGCCGGATTCCGGCCGCCGGCGCGGCCGGCACGGGCAGGCGCCGCACGCCGGTGAGGGGGTCGCCCGTCAACCAGCCCTGCGCGCGCCACCAGTTGACCGCGGCGGCCAGCACCGACAACTCGCGGTTGGCCGTACGGGCACCGACCGCCGCGGCTCGCGCGGCGAAGGCGTCCCGCAGCCGCCCCGGGGTGTGCGGGGCGTCCAGCAGGGCCAACGGCACTGCCGGCGGCAGGGCGTTGCGCCTCCCCTCCCCCACCGGCGGAACCTTGTCCACCAGCGCCCAGGCCCATGTGGTGAGAGCGATCCGGTAGACCCGGCGCGAGCCCGCTCCCAACGCGGCGGCGGCAACGAACCCGTCCACGGCCACGGCGTACTCGACGGGTCGACTCATACCTCCCCTTCATCAACTCACCGCAGTAAACGCACCCTTGAATGCCCCGTACACGAGCTTAACTTGATTCGATCCGACTCACGTTTTCTCGACCGCGAATCTGGCGTGTCGTCAACCGCTCCTTGCACGCTGCGCTCATGCCCCTCCCCAACGGCCTGGCGGTACTGCGCGAGCGCGACTTCCGCCGCTTCTTCATCGGCTACGTCACCTCGCTGCTCGGCTCCTCCATGGCCTCCGTCGCGGTCGCCTTCGCGATCCTCGACACCGGTGGGGGTGGGACCGAACTGGGCTGCGTCCTCGCCGCCCGGACCCTGCCGCTCGTCCTCGTCCTGCTCGCCGGCGGCGTCGTCACCTACCGGCTCGGCAGCCGGCGGGTGATGCCGGCCGCCGACACGGTGCGCTGCCTCACCCAGGGCGCCCTCGCCCTGGTCCTGCTCGGGTCGCGTCCCGGGCTGTGGGCGCTGGTCTCCCTCGTCGCCCTCTGGGGCGCGGCCGAAGCCCTGTTCAACCCGGCTCTCAACGCCCTGGTCCCGCACCTCACCCGCGGTGCGGCGCTGTCCGACGCCAACGCCCTGCTCGGCATGGCCGCGTCCGCGACGTCCATCGCGGGCCCGATGCTCGCCGGCGTCCTGACCGCGGTCAGCGGCCCGTCGTGCGTACTCGCCCTGGACGCGGCCGGCTACGCCGTCAGCGTCGTCGTGCTCCTCCTGCTGCCGCGTGCGGCCCCGCTCCCCGCACGCGCCGCGTCCTTCACGGCGGACCTGAAAGGAGGCTGGACCGCGTTCCGCTCCCGCACCTGGCTGTGGGTGACCACGGCGCACATCGGCCTGATGAACCTCTTCGTCTGGGGGCCGTTCCTCGTCCTCGGTCCCGTCGTCTCCCAGCGGCGGCTCGGCGGGGCGTCGTCGTGGGGCCTGGTGATGGCCGTCGACGGGGCGGGCGCGGTGGCCGGCGGCATCGCGATGCTCGTCCGGCGACCCCGACGGCCGCTGTTCGCGGCGATCGCGGCCTCGCTGGGCTGGTCGCTGCCCTCCGCCGCACTCGCCACCGGCCTGCCGCTGGCGGGGGTCTGCGCCGCCGCCTTCCTGGCAGGCATCGGCTCGGCGGTCTGCGGCACCCTCTATGCGGCCACCGTGCAGCGTCATGTGCCGCGTGAGGTGCTGGCCCGGGTGAGCGCCTACAGCTCCTTCGGGGCCTTCGTCCTCGGCCCCGTCGGACTGGCCGCCGCCGGGCCGGTCGCCCTGCTCGTCGGCACATCAGGGGTGCTCGGCTTCGGGGTGCTGTGGCAGACCTCCGCGGTGATCGCGGTGATCGCCCTTCCCGCGATCCGCGCCGTCCCCCCGCCGCACCCCCTCCACGGCGGCCCCGCGGAGCCGCCGTGGAGGGGGTGCGGCGGGGAGCCGAACTAGCCGAACAGCCCGAGGGCGCCGACGGCGCAGGCGCCGCCCGCCACGAAGAACACCGGGGTGAGGATCTTGATCTCCACCCAGCTTCCGGCCCGGAAGCGCATGAACTTCGGCGGACCCAGCGGGTGCCAGCGCCTGCGGCCGACGGGTATCGGCCACAGGATCGGGCAGCCGGAGACGGTCAGCGCGTCGCCGAGGCAGTGCACCAGTGCACCGAGCACGATCGGCATGCCGATCCACATGTAGTGCTGGCCGGGCTCGGTGAACAGCCACGCCTTGCCGTTGCCCGGGTCGTCCAGCACGTCGGCGAGCATCCACGCGCTCGTCGCACCGAGCAGCCACACCAGGACGTGGCTGGAGGCGCGTGCCTGCCGCCACAGCAGGCCGTCCACCGCGAGCACCACGTGCACGAAGAGGATCGCCAGCACCGCCCACCGGCCGCCGTAGACGGCCAGCGCCGAGAAACCGACGCCGAGCAGCGCCGCCCACAGCCAGGTGTGGGTCAAGGTCCGGTGGCCGCCCGCCCGGCGGGGGTCGCCACTCATCCGGGTCGCCTTGTAGGTGACGTGGGAGAGCGAGTCGATGAACTTGCAGGCCAGGTGGGACAGCGGACCGAAGGCCCGGGAGATGGTCGCCGCCTGGTGGTCCAGGTCGGGCGCGAGGGCCGCACCCGCACAGATCAGCGCACCCACCACGAGAGTCGGCCACGGCATCGGATCGCCGAGGCCGGCCGCGATGGCGCCGACGCCCAACCAGGCCGTCGCTCCCGACAGCGAGTGTGCTGGTCCCATCATGGTCTGGCGATACCCCCGATTCGGCCGCCCACAGGCGGAGTTGACACGTGGTCGACGCCACACCCTACCCGTGGTGATCATCGGCTTCACCGCCGGTTCCGCCCTTGGGCGTCCGGACGGGCAAGATGGAGGGGTGACCCTTATCGATCAGCTCCCTTCCGAAGCCGACCCCGATGCCCTCTTCGAAGCGTTCTCGACGTGGGCCGAGGGCCAGGGCATCGCCCTCTACCCGGCCCAGGAGGAGGCGCTGATCGAGGTGGTCTCGGGGGCGAACGTGATCCTCTCCACCCCCACCGGCTCCGGAAAGAGCCTGGTGGCGGCGGGTGCGCACTTCGCCGCGCTGGCCCGCGACGAGGTCACCTTCTACACCGCGCCGATCAAGGCGCTGGTCTCCGAGAAGTTCTTCGACCTGTGCAAGATGTTCGGCACCGAGAACGTCGGCATGCTCACCGGCGACGCCTCGGTCAACCCGGACGCCCCGGTGATCTGCTGCACCGCCGAGGTGCTCGCCTCGATCGCGCTGCGCGACGGGCGGACCGCCGACGTCGGCCAGGTCGTCATGGACGAGTTCCACTTCTACGCCGAACCGGACCGCGGCTGGGCGTGGCAGATCCCGCTGCTGGAGCTGCCGCAGGCGCAGTTCGTGCTGATGTCGGCGACGCTCGGCGACGTGGCCCGGTTCGAGGAGGACCTGACCCGGCGCACCGGGCGGCCCACCGCGGTGGTCAGGTCCGCGACGCGGCCGGTGCCGCTGAGCTACGAGTACCGCACCACGCCGCTGACCGAGACCCTCACCGAGCTGCTGGAGACCCGCCAGTCGCCGGTGTACATCGTGCACTTCACGCAGGCCGCCGCGGTGGAACGGGCGCAGGCGCTGATGAGCATCAACATGTGCACGCGCGCCGAGAAGGACGCCATCGCCGAGCTGATCGGCAACTTCCGCTTCACCACCGCCTTCGGCCGCAACCTCTCCCGCTACGTCCGGCACGGCATCGGGGTGCACCACGCGGGGATGCTGCCGAAGTACCGCCGGCTGGTGGAGAAGCTGGCGCAGGCCGGGCTGCTGAAGGTGATCTGCGGCACCGACACCCTCGGCGTCGGCGTCAACGTGCCGATCCGCACGGTGCTGTTCACCGCGCTGACGAAGTACGACGGGCAGCGGGTGCGGGTGCTGCGGGCCCGGGAGTTCCACCAGATCGCCGGGCGGGCCGGGCGGGCCGGCTTCGACACCGCCGGGTTCGTGGTGGCGCAGGCTCCCGAGTACGTGATCGAGAACGAGAAGGCGCTGGCCAAGGCCGGCGACGACCCGAAGAAGCGCCGCAAGGTGGTGCGCAAGAAGGCTCCGGAGGGGTTCGTCGGCTGGGGGCAGAACACCTTCGAGAAGCTGATCGCCTCCGAGCCTGAGGCGCTGACCTCCCGCTTCCGGGTCACCCACGCGATGCTGCTGTCGGTGATCGCCCGGCCGGGCAACGCCTTCGACGCGATGCGGCACCTGCTGGAGGACAACCACGAGGACCGCAGGTCCCAGCTCCGGCACATCCGGCGGGCCATCGCGATCTACCGCTCGCTGCTCGACGGCGGTGTGGTGGAACGCCTCGACGAGCCGGACGCCGAGGGCAGGATCGTCCGGCTCACCGTCGACCTCCAGCAGGACTTCGCGCTCAACCAGCCGCTGTCCACCTTCGCGCTCGCCTCCTTCGAGCTCTTCGACCCCGACTCCCCCTCCTACGCCCTGGACATGGTCTCCGTGGTGGAGTCCACCCTCGACGACCCCCGCCAGATCCTCGCCGCCCAGCAGAACAAGGCGCGCGGCGAGGCGATCGCGGAGATGAAGGCCGACGGGGTGGAGTACGAGGAGCGGATGGAGCGGATTCAGGACGTCTCCTACCCCAAGCCGCTGGAGGAGCTGCTCCTGCACGCCTACGGCGTGTACCGCAAGAGCCACCCGTGGGTCGGCGACCACCCGCTGTCGCCGAAGTCCGTCATCCGCGACATGTACGAGCGGGCCATGACGTTCTCGGAGTTCGTCTCCAACTACGAGCTGGCCAGGACCGAGGGCATCGTGCTGCGCTACCTGGCCGGCGCCTACAAGGCGCTGGAGCACACCGTGCCCGACGACCTGAAGTCGGAGGACTTCCAGGACCTCACGGCCTGGCTCGGCGAGCTGGTGCGGCAGGTCGACTCCAGCCTGCTCGACGAGTGGGAGCAACTGGCCAACCCCGAGGTGGAGAGCGCCGAGGAGGCCGCCGAGCGCGCCGACCAGGTCAAGCCGGTGACCGCCAATGCGCGTGCCTTCCGTGTGCTGGTCCGCAACGCCCTCTTCCGCCGGGTCGAGCTGGCGGCGCTGGAGAAGTACCACCAGCTCGGCGAGCTGGACGCCGAGTCCGGGTGGGACGCCGACGCCTGGGCCGACGCCATGGACGCCTACTGGGACGAGTACGACGACCTCGGTACCGGGCCGGACGCCCGTGGGCCGAAGCTGCTGCTCATCGAGGAACAGCCGGAGCACGGCCTGTGGCGGGTCCGGCAGACCTTCGCCGACCCCAACGGCGATCATGGCTGGGGCATTTCGGCGGAGGTGGACCTGGCGGCCTCCGACGAGGAGAGCCGCGCCGTGCTCCGGGTCACCGACGTCGGCGAACTGTGAGGGCCGCCGCGCACCCCACCACCAGCCGTACCCGCAGCACCTGCACCCGCTGACCGGTTTCTGCGCCCCAGCAGCCGCAGCAGCCCCCGCAGGCCCGGCCGGCCGTCGTCGCCGGAACCGTCCGGCCGGGCCGGGCCGGCGGCGCCGTCGACGGCTCCGCCGGATTCTGCTCCTCCCGCGCCTTCCCCGACCTCAGCGGCAAGCTCGTCCGAAAGCGGAAGCGGGCGCGGAAGCAGCGGCGCCGTGGCGGACAGTGGCATGTCCCATGACACAGGCTCCGCAGCGAGTTCCGCGGCGGCACCGACGGCCCGGCCCGGTGCCGGCCGCAGTTCCCTTGCCCGGCCGAGCGCGTCGGCCAGGGCCACGAGGGCCAGGGCGATCTCGTCCGGATGGTCGGCGGTGCTGATCGCCTTGATCTGCTCGGGCGTGGCCAGACCAGGACGGCCAGGTGGCAGGGCCGCCCGCAGTTTGCGCAGATGCGCGCGTTCGTATGGGTCGGGCAGCGCGCTGTCGACGAGCTCCGGCCCGAGCAGCGCCGACCACACGGCGGCTTCGTCCCACGCGTCGTAGGCGTCGCGCACGAGTTGGGCGACACGGCGGGACCGCCAACCGCGGGCCCGCTCGTCCTCGCCGTCGGCCACCGCCGCCCGCAGCCCCTCGGGCAGGGGGCCGCGCAACAGCGCCGGGCAGTGCTCGGCGAGCACCGTAAGGTCCCGGGCGAGGTACATCCACACCAGCGCGTGATAACGGTTCACATACCAGCGGACCGGGCGGATGTGCCCCGCCCTGGCCAGCCGGACGAACCGCTCCCGGCCCACACCGAGTTCCTTCGCCGCCTCGGCGCTGCCGACCAGCCTGATCCGGTCGAGCAGGGGGAGCGGGTGGCTGTCCTCGGCGACGAGCCGGTCCACCTCGTCCGATCCGACCTTCCAACTGCGCGAGCCGCAGGCGACCGTGGGGACCTCCCCGATCTGCACGGCGAGGTCGAACTCGTCGTAGTCGAGGCCGAGCGCGTCCCGGGCCCGGGCGAGCGTCATCAGGGGGCCGTCCGGCACCGCCGGGGGCGGGCCGTCCGCCACGAGCCGGTCCTGCCGCACCCGCTCCGGCCCACCGCGGTCCGGCCCGACGCTCTCCGGCCCCGCCCCGCCCGGTCCACCCGGTCCACCGCGAACCGGACCACCGTGGCCCGGAAGTCCACGGTCCACACGGCGCCGATCCTGCTTCGACCGCGCGACCCGCGCCCGGTCCGCGCCCGCCCGTCCGACCCGCTCCTGCCGCTGCTGCGTCGCACCCATGTCCATCACCTTCCGCGAAGCTCGATCACTGACAGTGACCAAAACTAGCGTGAAAGGCCGATATCCCGCGGAGAGCCTGTGGATAACTCCGAAATCAGGACGAATCCGCAGGTCAGGCGCGTGTCGTACCGGACTGCCGCGGTGCGACACCGAGATGTTCGCCGACCCGCCGCACCAGCCGGGTCATCTCGTACGCGACCTGGCCGATGTCCGCGTCCATCCCGCTGAGCACCGACAGGCAACTGCCGTCGCCCGCCGCCGTGACGAAGAGGTAACCCTCCTCGAACTCGATCATGGTCTGCCGCACCCCGCCGGTGCCGAACTGCCGGCCGGCGCCCTTGGCGAGGCTGTGGAAACCCGATGACACAGCGGCCAGGTGCTCGGCGGTCGGCCGGTCGAGGTCACCGCTGGCACCCGTGACCAGGCCGTCGTTGGACAGCACGAGCGCGTGCTGCACGTGCGGCACCCGCTTGGTCAGGTCATCGAGCAGCCATGCGAGCCCGTTGCCCACCGTCATGGCCTACCTCCCGTCTCCGCTGCGGTACGCAGCCTGGTACGCCGGGCGCGCGAGGGCAAGCCCCTCCCGGTGGCGAGCACGACCGGACGGGAGTTCGCCCGGCCTCGGACGGACGGAATCAGCCACCGCGCGGGGCGTACATGATCACGCCGACCCCGACGAGGCAGACCACCGCGCCGATCACGTCGAAGCGGTCCGGCCGGTAGCCGTCGAGGATCATGCCCCACACCAGCGATCCCGCGACGAACACCCCGCCGTACGCCGCCAGGATGCGCCCGAAGTCCCCGCTCGGCTGGAGCGTCGCGACGAATCCGTAGCAGCCGAGGGAGACGACACCCGCGGCGATCCAGCCGATTCCGCGGTGCTCGCGCAAGCCCTGCCAGATCAGCCACGCACCGCCGATCTCCAGAACGGCTGCCAGCAGGAACAATGCGACGGAGCGCAGCGTGATCATGCAACCATGATGCATGGCCGGAATGGAGCGCGGAAACGAGCAGGTGCGGGAGTTCTTCGCGGCACGGGCCGCCGGCTGGGAAGGTCGTTTTCCCGACGACAGCCCGGCGTTCGCGGCCGTGGTCGCCGAGTTGGAACCGCGGCAGGGCGACACGGTGCTCGACGCGGGATGCGGTACGGCGCGCGCGCTACCGCAGTTGCGGACCGCGGTCGGCCCCGACGGCGTCGTCGTCGGCGTGGACCTGACCTCCGAGATGCTGCGCGAGGCCGTGGCGCTCGGCCGCCGGGCGCATGGCGTGCTGGTCGAAGCCGACTGCGGGCGCCTGCCGTTGGCGTCGGGCACGTTCGACGCCGTGCTCGCCTCGGGGCTGGTGCACCATCTCCCCGACCCCGCCGCCGGCCTGCGTGAACTCGCCCGTGTGACCAAGCCGGGCGGCCGTCTCGCGCTCTTCCACCCGCTCGGCCGCGCCGCCCTCGCCGCCCGCCACGGCCGCCCGCTCTCGCCCGACGACATGCGCGCCCAGCCCCGACTCGGCCGGCTGCTCGGCAGCACCGGGTGGGAACTGCTGCTCCTCGACGACTCCGACGCGCGCTATCTGGCGCTGGCGGTCAGGAAGCCCTGAACGACCGGGCGGAACCTGCCGTGGCGAAGCCGCTGTTCACCGCCGCCGCACGCCGCGACCGCACCGCATGCCCCGACCGCGCGGCACGCCCCGACCCCGGCGCCCGGCGGACATCAGCGTGGGTGGGGTCCTCGCAGGCGAGCGCCCTCTCGACCGGGACGCCCGTGGCCGCCGCGTGTGCGAGCCGTTCCCGGACCTCGCGCGGGGGTGCGCGGACGGTAACCGGGCCCGTCCAGGCAGCACATGCAGGTGGGGGTGAACCGGAGCCCCGCGGCCAGCACGGCGGCCAGAGCGCGCCAACCGGCGGTGTCCCGCCTGCGCGGCACGGCGAGTTGCGCGCCCGCGTCCACGAGCGCACCGCCGCAGCGCGGACAGACGTCCCCGCGAACGCCGTTGCCCTGCTTCTTCCACGAAGCGCGACACGGCACGCAGACGAAGTGGGAGCGCATGATCCGGGCCATGGCCGCGATCGTAGGCGGCAACTCCCCCCTGCTGCCAACGATTTGCGCCGAGCACGCGCCTTCCTGCGCGGCACCGGAGCACCGCACGCACGTTTTCCTCACGTCCAGGCCCCTCGACGCGGAGGTTACCCGCTGGTTAGGGTGCGGCGGACCGGGCGGTGACAGGGAGGCAGGGATGGACGGCAACGCGCAGGACACGCCGGAGGAGGACGCGCTGCTCGTGCTGACCGCGGCGATGCTGACGCCGGGCGGCTTCCCTGGGGTGCTGGGCGACGACTACCCCGCGGCGTGCTCGCGGTTGGGGCTCGAACCGCTGGCGGGCGGCTACGGGCTGGTGTTCGGTCAGGACTCCGCCGGGGCGCGCTGGACCGTGGCCACGACCGACGCCGCGATGGTCGCCTGCGCGCTCGCCGCGTGGGACTGCGGACTCGAGTACGACCTGTCGCCGGACGAGAGCACCATGGTCGCGTCCCTCCCGGGTTGGCCGCTGCCGGTCGCCGTCGCGGCGCCGGGCGTCCCCGCGCCGCACGACCCCGACGAGACGGCCGGCGCGGGTCCCGCTCTCGCCCCGCCCGACACATCGGTGTGGGGGCCGCAGCAACGGCGGTTGGGCGCCGACGAGATAGCGATCCGTTGGCGCGAATGGCGCGACCAGATCGGCCCAGCCGCCGAGGACACCGCAGACGCGGACACCAGCGACGACGCCCCCGCCACGAAGGCACCCGACGCACCCGAGAGCAGCCACGCACCCGGCCCGCGTACCGGCGCCGGCACCGCCACCGACGCCGACGTGGAGACCCCCGTCCCCGCCCTCTCCCACGACGGGGTCCGCCGCGCCCTGGAAAGCGCCGAGGCGTACACCCGCGAGCCCCCTCCGCCCGGCCGGGTCCGCACCACGTACGGGGCGGTGCGCGCCGACGGGCCCGGCTGGAGCCTGGTGGCCAGGACGGACGACATGGCGTTCGTGCTGCTGGACGACGCGCCCGGCGAGGTCCTGCCGGTGGGGCGCGGCCCGGCCCTGCCGCCGCTGCTCGAAGCCCTCGGCCGGCTCGCCACCCCCGAGGTCAGGTCGGGCTGACGCCCCGGGTGTCGGCGCCGCCCGCCGTGCGCGCGATGTCGGCGGCCACCGTGTCCGCCGCCTTGCGCGCGGCGACCAGCACGGGGTCCCATACCGGCGAGAACGGCGGGGCGTAGCCGAGGTCGAGATCGACCATCCGCCCGACGGTCATCCCCGCGGTGAGCGCGACCGCACCGACGTCCACGCGCTTGGCAGCGCCCTCCCCGCCGACGATCTGGAGGCCGAGCAGCCGTCCTGTGCCGCGCTCGGCGAGCATCTTGACGGTCATCAAGGCCGCCTGGGGGTAGTACCCGGCACGGCTGGTGGACTCGATGACCGCGCTGACGAAGTCGAGGCCCGCGGCCCTGGCCTGGGACTCCTTGAGGCCGGTCCTGGCGATCTCCACGTCGCACACCTTGCTGACGGCGGTGCCGACCACACCGGGGAACGTGGCGTAGCCACCGCCGATGTTGGTGCCGATGATCCGGCCGTGCTTGTTGGCGTGGGTGCCCAGCGCGATGTGCTGCCAGGCGCCGGAGACGAGGTTGAGCACTTCGACGCAGTCCCCGCCGGCCCAGATCCGCTCGGTGTCGCGTACCCGCATCGAACGGTCGGTGAGCAGCCCGCCATGCGTTCCCAGCGGGAGTCCTGCGTCGCGGGCGAGCGCGGTGTTCGGCCGGACGCCGAGGCCGAGGACGACCAGGTCGGCGGGGTACTCCGCGTCGTCGGTGGCGACGGCGCGGGCCCGCCCGTCGGCGTCGGTGAGCACCTCGCGGGCGGCGGCGCCGGAGACGACGGTGACGCCGAGTCCTTCGAGGGCCTTGCGCACCAGGCGCCCCATGTCGGGGTCCAGGGTGGTCATCGGCTGCGGGTTGCGGTCGACGAGGGTGACGTCGAGGCCGTGCCGCAGCATCGCCTCGGCCATCTCGACGCCGATGTAGCCGCCGCCGACCACCACGGCCCGCCGCACCCCGTCGCGGTCCAGGCCGCGCAGTACGGCCTCGCCGTCGTCCAGGGTCTGCACCCCGAAGACACCGGGCGCGTCGATGCCCGGGATCGGCGGCCGTACGGGCAGCGCACCGGTGGCGATCACCAGATGGTCGTAGCCCGTCCACCGCTCGCGGCCGTCGGCGTCGCGCGCCAGGACGCGGGCGCCGTCGCGGTCGATCTCCGTTACCTCGGTGCCCAGGCGTACGTCGATGCCGCGGTCGCGGTGCTCGGCGGCGGTGCGGGCGACCAGCGCGTCGGGGCCGGTGGTGTCGCCGGCGATCCAGTACGGGATGCCGCAGGCGCTGTAGGAGACGTGCCGGCCGCGCTCGAAGGCGACGATCTCCAGGTCGTCGGCGGGCCTGCGGCGGCGGCCCTGGGAGGCGGCGGACATGCCGGTGGCGTCGCCACCGACGACCACGAGGCGTTCGGTCATGGGGCGAAGGGTGCCTCTCGTCCGAGAGCCTGCTCGTCGGGGGCCTGTCCGTCGAGGCCCTGTCCTCCGAGGACCGGCCCGTCGAGAGTCCGCACTCCGGGCGCCTGACCCTCCAGGGCGGCCCCTTGGGGGGCGGCGAGCTCGTCCCTGGCCGCCATGAGGGCGAAGCCGAGCAGGTTCAGGCCGCGCCAGGCGTCGGGGCGCTCGGCGCGGTCGTCGTCGGCGGCCAGGCCGATACCCCAGACCCGGTCCAGCGGGCTGGCCTCGACCAGCACCCGGCGGGCCGTACCGACCAGGTAGGCCCGCAGGTCGGGGTGCTGGCCGAACTTGTGCACGCTGCCCGCGACGACCAGGGCGAAGCGCTCCCGCTCCCACACCGCCTCGTCGAAGCCGCGGACACTTCGGCCCACGGACTTCGCGGCCTTCGGGTGGCCGGCGGCGACCGCGCGGCGCGCCGCGTCCTCGTCGCCGAACAGCCGGGCCTTGCCCGCCATCATCCAGTGCTCGGCGGTGGCATAGGTGACGCCGTCCACCGTGAAGGGGGCCGGCCACCACTGGCTGAGGCAGCCCGGGCCGACGCTGCCGTCGCGCTGCGGGCGGTGGCCCCAGAAGTGCAGGTATTTCACCCGGGTGCCGGAGGCCACAAGGGCGGCCAGTTCGGGGACGGAGCGCACGGCGCCGGCCTTGGACACCGGGGTGCGCCCCGGAGCGGCTGTGGGGGTGTCGGCCGTCATGGGCGGCTTCAGACCTTTTCCAGTGGGCGGTGCGGTGCGGCGGGCAGCTCGACGGCGATCGGATCGCCTGGGTGTACGACGCCGCCCTCGAGGACGACGCTCATCACACCGCCCTTGCGGATGATCGCCCCTGCCTCGTCACGGCCGACGACCTGCTTGAGCAGGCCGCTGCGGAACGTTTCGATCTGACGGCAGGGATTGCGCAGGCCGGTCACCTCGATCACCGCGGCGGACCCGAGCCGAAGCCGGGTGCCCGCGGGCAGGTCGAGGATCGCGAGGCCGCTGGTGGTGATGTTCTCGCCGAGTTCGCCGGGCCCTACGTGGTACCCGGCCGCGCGCAGTTCGTCGAACAGTTCGGCGTGGATGAGATGCACCTGCCGAAGGTTCGGCTGGGTGGGGTCCCGGGCCACCCGCGACAGGTGCTGGACGGTGACACCGAGGTGCGCGTCACCCTCGACACCGAGCCCGGCGAGCAGCCGGACGCTGTCCTGGTTTGCCTTGCTGAACCGGTGCGTGGCGTCACGGCTGACCGCGACGACGGAACCGCTGAGCATGAGGTTTTTCCCCTCGATCGGATTCCCTGACCCGAAGCTTCACCCTATCGAGGGGACCGCGAGGTCAGCGACCGATTTGCCGGCGGCTCACCCGGCGCAGCCGACGGCGCTGGGAGGAGTCGAGCGTGAAGTACGCGACGGCCGGCACGCCGATCACGACCAGGAAGAACACCCACCAGGGAATCCAGGCGAGCAGGATCAGCCCCACCACCACGCCGCCGATGGCGACCTTCGTACGATTCGTCATGCTCCCCAGCCTCCGTCTCACGGCGGCCCGCGCCGCGCGCTCACCGTACCTACCCAGTGGAACGCGCCGCGAGCCCTCCTGGTTCCCCGGGCCCCGCGACGCAAGACCCGGCGGGTAAAAACCGGGCAAGGCATCACGGGTGTCGCCCGGGATGTACGGGGTGCCCCTCCTGGGTCGTGGGGCCTACTTGCCGCCGGTCAGGCCGGCCCGGCGCAGGGCGTCGGCCATCGCACCGCTCGGCGCGGGCTGACCGGAGCCACCGCGCCGCCCGCCGCCCTGGCCGCCGTTGCCACCCCGCCCGGCGCCCTGACCGCCATTGCCGCCGTTGCCACCTCGGCCGCCGCCCTGACCGCCGCGACCGCCCTGGCGCGGCGGCCCGCCGCGCCGCTCGCCGCCCTGCCGTTCACCACCGCGCTGATCACCGCCGCGCGGACGCGCCTCGTCCTGGAGCCGCAGCGTCAGCGAGATCCGCTTGCGCGGCAGGTCCACGTCGAGGACCTTGACGCGCACGATGTCACCGGGCTTGACGACGTCGCGCGGGTCGGACACGTAGGAGTCGGACAGCGCGGAGACGTGCACCAGGCCGTCCTGGTGGACGCCGACGTCGACGAACGCGCCGAACGCCGCCACGTTGGTGACCACGCCCTCCAGCAGCATCCCCGGCCGCAGGTCCTTCATCTCCTCCACGCCCTCCTTGAAGGTCGCGGTCTTGAAGGCGGGGCGGGGGTCGCGGCCGGGCTTCTCCAGCTCGGCGAGGATGTCCGTGACGGTCGGCAGGCCGAACGAGTCGTCCACGAACTCCTGCGGCCGAAGGGCCCGCAGCACCGTGCCGTTGCCGATCAGCGCCGGGATCTCGGTCTGCGCGCTCGCGCTGATCCGCCGCACCACCGGATACGACTCCGGGTGCACGCTGGAGGCGTCCAGCGGGTCGTCACCGCCCTGGATGCGCAGGAAGCCCGCGCACTGCTCGTACGCCTTCGGGCCGAGCCTGGCGACGTCCTTGAGGTCCTTGCGGGTACGGAACGGGCCGTTGCTGTCACGGTGCGCGACGATGTTGCCGGCCAGGCCCTCGGTGATGCCCGACACCCGGCGCAGCAGCGGCACGGACGCGGTGTTCACATCGACGCCGACGCCGTTGACGCAGTCCTCGACGACCGCGTCCAGGGAGCGCGACAGCTTCACCTCGGACAGGTCGTGCTGGTACTGGCCGACGCCGATGGAGCGTGGGTCGATCTTGACCAGTTCGGCGAGCGGGTCCTGGAGGCGGCGGGCGATGGAGACCGCGCCGCGCAACGAGACGTCCATCTCGGGGAGTTCGGCCGAGGCGTACGCCGAGGCGGAGTAGACCGAGGCGCCGGCCTCGGAGACGACCGCCTTGGTGAGCTTCAGGTCCGGGTGCGCCTTGATCAGGTCGGCGGCGAGCTTGTCGGTCTCGCGGGAGGCGGTGCCGTTGCCGATCGCGATCAGATCCACCCGGTGGGCGGCGGCGAGCCGGGCGAGTGCGGCCAGGGACTCGTCCCAGCGGTTGCGGGGGGCGTGCGGATAGATCGTGTCGGTGGCGACGACCTTGCCGGTGCCGTCGACCACCGCGACCTTGACGCCGGTGCGCAGTCCCGGGTCGAGACCCATGGTGGCGCGGGTGCCGGCGGGGGCGGCGAGCAGCAGGTCGCGCAGGTTGGCGGCGAAGACCCGAACGGCCTCGTCCTCGGCCTGCTGCCGGAGCTGGACCCGCAGGTCGATGCCGAGCCGGACCAGGAAGCGGGTGCGCCACGCCCATCGGACGGTGTCGGCGAGCCACTGGTCGGCGGGCCGACCGCGGTCGGTGATCCCGAACTGCTGGGAGATGCGCCGCTCGAAACTGGTCGGGCCCTCGGCGGGCTCCTCGGGTTCCAGGGTGAGGTCGAGGACCTCCTCCTTCTCGCCGCGCAGCATCGCCAGCACCCGGTGGGAGGGCAGCTTGGTGAACGGCTCGCCGAAGTCGAAGTAGTCGGCGAACTTCGCGCCGGACTCCTCCTTGCCGTCGCGCACCTTGGCGACCAGCCGGCCGCGGTTCCACATCCGGGTGCGCAGCTCTCCGACGAGGTCGGCGTCCTCCGAGAAACGCTCGGTCAGCACGGCCCGGGCGCCCTCCAGTGCCGCCGCCGCGTCCTCGACGCCCTTGTCGGCGGACACGTATCCGGCCGCCTCGGCCTGCGGGTCGAGGCCGGGGTCGGCAAGCAGCGCGTCGGCAAGCGGTTCGAGACCGGCCTCGCGGGCGATCTGGGCCTTGGTGCGCCGCTTGGGCTTGTAGGGCAGGTAGATGTCCTCGAGACGCGCCTTGGAGTCGGCGGCCATGATCTGGGCGCGCAGCGCGTCGTCGAGCTTGCCCTGAGCGTCGATGGACTCCAGGACGGCGGTGCGGCGCTCGTCCAACTCCCGCAGGTAGCGCAGCCGCTCCTCCAGGGTGCGCAACTGCGCGTCGTCCAGGGTGCCGGTCGCCTCCTTGCGGTAGCGGGCGATGAACGGCACGGTCGCACCGCCGTCCAGCAGGTCGACCGCCGACCGGACCTGTCCTTCGCGTACGCCAAGCTCCTCGGCGATCCTGGCTTCCACCGACACGTTGCCGCTGATGATCTCGCTCCTAAGCTCGCCTGCCGGGCGGCGCTTCCCGCGCACCGCCCCGCGTGTGTCTTGCATCGTAGACGCCGGGCGGCGGTGGACGTCGTTGGCCGCACCAGGAGCGGTAGGTGCACCCGAACGCCCGCGCGGTCCGGCCGCGCCGCGGCACCCGGGCCGGCCGGTGCGGGCGGGACGCGCGGCTCAGGTCAGCTTCTTCCCGAACCAGTGGTCCGCGTAAGGGCTTTCGTTGTACGCCTCGATCTCGCGGTAGCCGAGCCGGGCGTACAACGCGCGGGCCTCGACCAGGTCCTCGCGGGTGTCCAGGAGGATGCGCGCGGCGACGGGATGGGGGCCCGCGGTACGGCTCCGGTCGGGGTGGTCGGGTGAGGTCACGGCGCCATCCTGGCAGTAGCGGGGTGGGGTTATCCCCCGGTTCTCCGTGGGGCCGCCCCAGGGGAAGCCGGGTGATGGCGCCATGGCCGCGGGCCGCGCCGGTTCCTAGCGTCAGGAGTGCGGCCGACGAAGGCCGCCCACCGACTTTCCCGGCCCGCGGCACACGCGGTGCGGGACCATGCCCGAGGAGCGCCCATGCCGCCTGCCAGCCGCACTCTCGCCGTAGCGCCGCCCGTGCCGCCGCCTGTCGCGCCTGCCGCAGCGCCGACCGCCACGCAAGCCGTCCCACGCGCGCAGGAACGGGCCCCGGGCAGCGAGTTCGCCCCGCTGCTGCGGCAGATCAAGGACGCCGGCCTGCTGCGGCGCAGGCGCGGGCACTACGCGATGTCGCTGGCGGTGAACCTGCTGGCCTTCGCCGCGGTGTGGGCGGCGGTCTTCCTGGTCGGCGACACCGGGTCGTGGTGGGTGCTCGCGCTGGCGCTGCCGGCGGCGGTGCTGTCGGCCCGCACCGGCTTCGTCGGGCATGACGCCGGGCACCAGCAGATCGCGGCGGGCCGGCGGGCGAACCGGGTGCTCGCGCTGCTGCACGGGAACCTGCTGCTGGGGATGGGCGCCGCCTGGTGGTCCGACAAGCACAACAAGCACCACGCCAACCCCAATCACGTCGGCAAGGACCCGGACGTCGAGGTGGGCGCCTTGGTGTGGACGCGGGCGCAGGCGATCGAACGGAAGGGCTTCGCGCGGTTCCTGACGAAGTACCAGGCGTGGCTGTTCTTCCCGATGCTGCTGCTCGAAGGGCTGGCGCTGAAGGTCGCCAGCTTCCAGGACCTGCGCCGGCTGGACCGCCGGGAGCGGCTGGTGGAGGGCGGCCTGCTGGTCGCGCACCTGGTGGGATACGCGGCACTGCTGCTGACCGCGCTGTCTCCGGCGCAGGCGATCGCGTTCGCGGCCCTGCACCACGCGCTGTTCGGGGTGCACCTGGGGTGCGCGTTCGCGCCCAACCACAAGGGGATGGCGATGCCCGAGGAGGGCTCGCGCTGGGGCCACCTGCGCCGCCAGGTGCTCACCTCGCGCAACGTACGCGGCAACCCGGTGACCGACTTCTTCCTCGGCGGCCTCAACTACCAGGTGGAGCACCACCTCGTGCCGAGCCTGCCGCGCCCGCACCTGCGGCTGGCGCAGCCCCTGGTCCGCGCGCACTGCGCCCGCCTCGGCATCCCGTACACCGAGACCGGGCTGATCGACTCCTACCGGCAGGCGCTGAGCCACATGCACGCGGTCGGCGAGCCGCTTCGCTGAGCGGGCCGGGACCGCGCCGGGAGCCGGGCCCGAGCCGGTCGTCGGTGGCCGGGCCGGTTGTCGGTGGCCGGGGCTAGCGTGGAGGCATGGGGGAGATCGTGTATGTGCGGGGGGACGCCACCGCACCGCAGGGCAAGGGCGTCAAGGTGATCGCGCACGTCTGCAACGACCTGGGCGGCTGGGGCAAGGGGTTCGTGCTGGCGGTCTCGCGCCGCTGGCCGGAGCCCGAGACGGCCTACCGGCGCTGGCACCGCGAGCGGGCGCGCAACGACTTCGGTCTGGGCGGGGTCCAGCTCGTCCGGGTCGGCACGTACACATGGGTGGCCAACATGGTCGGCCAGCGCGGCATACGCACCGGCAGCAAGGGCGTGCCGGTGCGGTACGAGGCGATCGGCACCGCGCTCGGGTCCCTGGCCGACCGGGCCCTGGAGCTGGGCGCGTCGGTGCACATGCCGCGGATCGGGTGCGGCCTGGCCGGCGGGAAGTGGGAGCGGGTCGAGCCACTGGTCACCGCCCGGCTGGTGGAGCGCGGGGTCTCCGTCACGGTCTACGACCACGACTGACGGGCCGGCCGTGGATCGCCCCTTGCCGGCGGGGCAGGGAGGCGCGCCTCACAGGTGCGAGGGCCGTTCCGCGCCGTACAGCCAGGTGGCGAAGAGCGGTCGCAGGTCCTG
Source organism: Streptomyces sp. NBC_00448 (assembly GCF_036014115.1). NCBI lineage: Bacteria > Bacillati > Actinomycetota > Actinomycetes > Kitasatosporales > Streptomycetaceae > Streptomyces > Streptomyces sp. NBC_00448. The sequence goes on along the minus strand of NZ_CP107913.1, from coordinate 8,517,761 downwards.
GGAGGTGAAACGTGCGCAGAACGCGGTGAATTCGGCGGTGGACGCGTTGCCGTGGCGGTGCGCGGCCGGCCACGCCTTGAGCAGCCGGTCGAAGGCGGACGCCCCGAGCGTGCGGCGCAGTTCGTACAGCACCAGGGCGCCGCGGCCGTAGACGGGGGCGGCGGAGACCGCGGCCGCGTCGGGCGGGGAGGCGGGCGGGAAGGCCCAGTTGGCGCTGTCGGCGAAGGCGTCCGCGGCGCTCGCGTCGAGGGACGGGCCGCCCTCGTGCTCCTTCCACAGCCACTCGGTGAGGGTGGCGAAGCCTTCGTTGAGCCACATGTCCTGCCAGGCGGCGGGGGTGACGGAGTCGCCGAACCACTGGTGCGACAGCTCGTGCACGAGCGTGACGGGATCGACCGCGGGCGGCGGGCCGTCGCCGGGGAAGACCGGGCGGTTCTGCGCCTCCAGCGCGTAGCCGACCCGCCCGCGCGGCAGGTGGTCGACGATCGCGCCCGCCGACGCGAAGGGGTAGGGCCCGAACAGGCCCTCCTCCCAGCGCAGCATCTCGGGGATACGGGCCAGCGTCGCGGCGGTCTCGGTGTCGTCGGAGCGCGGGTCGACCGCGACGTACAGCGGCAGCCCGTCCGGTGTCGTCGAACGGGTGACGTCGAAGTGCCCGATGGCGACGGTCGCGAGGTAGGTGGCCATCGGCGCGGCGCTGCGCCAGTGGTAGGCGGTGCGGCCGCCGGAGGCCGGCCGGGTGGTGAGGAGTTCGCCGTTGGAGACCGCGGTGAGGCCGTGCGGGACCGTGACGGTGATGTCGTAGGCGGCCTTGTCGGAGGGGTGGTCGTCGCCGGGGAACCAGGCCATGGAGCCGACGGGTTCGCCCAGCGCGAGGGCGCCGTCGTCGGTGCGGAACCAGCCCTCGTGGGAGCCGTCCGGGTCGGTCAGCAGCCGCGGCACGCCCTGGTACTCGACGGTCGTGGTGAAATGCGCGCCGCGCCGCGGGGGGTGGGCGGGGCTGATCCGGAGTTCGGTGCCGGCGCGGGAGGTGCGGGTCTTCGTGCCGTCGACGGTGACGCGCCGGACGTCGAGCCCGGCCAGGTCGAGGTCGAAGCGGGACAGGTCCTGGTCGGCGGTGGCGGTGAGGGTGGCGGTGCCGCGCAGCCGGCCGGAGGCGGGGGCGTAGTCGAGGTCGAGCGTGTAGTGGCCGACGTGGTAGCCGCCGTTGCCCGCGTCGGGGAAGAGCCGGTCGCCGACCCCCGGCGCGCCGGTGTCGGGGCCGCCCGCCCGGTCGCCGCCGGTGCAGGACAGGCAACAGGCGAGCAGGCAGCCCGCGAGCAGCGGCAGCGGGACCGCGCGCGGCGGCGGGCGTAGGCGCACGCCGGCCAGCGTACGAGGTGTCCGGCCGGTAGCCGCGCCCAGGCGGCCGGTGGCGCGCCGCGGGCCTGACGGACCTGGGTCCAGACCGTAAGGCCCGTGCACCAGGAGAGCGGGGCTTACCGCGACCCTCCCGGTGCCATGGGTGCCGCCCAGTGTCCCGGGACACCGGGCGCTCGTGGACGCGTCAGTCCGCGAACCGCTCGCCGCGCTCGGCCTTGGCCACCAGCAGCGCGGGCGGCTCGAACTGCTCCCCGTACGCGGCGGCCAACTCCCGGGCGCGGGCGGTGAACCCGGCGACGCCGCCTTCGTACCCGTTGATGTACTGGAGCACTCCCCCGGTCCACGCCGGGAAGCCGATGCCCAGCACCGAGCCGATGTTGGCGTCGGCGACGGAGGTCAGGACGCCCTCCTCGAGCAGCCGCACGGTGTCCAGGGACTCTGCGAAGAGCATGCGCTCCTGCATGTCGCGCAGCGACGACCCGGCCGCCGTCGCGGGCTCCGCCGCCCCGAAGTGCTCGGCGAGGCCCGGCCACAGCCGTGTCCTGCGGCCGTCCTCGTAGTCGTAGAAGCCCGCGCCGCCGGCGCGCCCGGTGCGGTCGAACTCGTCGACCATGCGGTCGATCACCTGCTCCGCCGGGTGCACGCGCCAGGTGCCGCCGGCCGCCTCGACCGCCGCGCGGGCCTCGGCCCGGATCTTGCGCGGCAGCGTCAGGGTCAGCTCGTCCACCAGGGAGAGCACCTTCGCGGGGTAGCCGGCCTGCGCGGCGGCCTGCTCCACGGAGGCGGCCGGGATGCCCTCGCCGACCATGGCGACGCCCTCGTTGAGGAAGTGGCCGATCACCCGGGAGGTGAAGAAGCCGCGCGAGTCGTTGACGACGATCGGCGTCTTGCGGATCTGCCGGACCAGGTCGAACGCGCGGGCCAGCGCCTCGTCGCCGGTGTCCCGGCCGCGGATGATCTCGACCAGCGGCATCTTGTCGACCGGGGAGAAGAAGTGCAGTCCGACGAAGTCGGACTGCCGCCGGACTCCTTCGGCGAGCGCGGTGATCGGCAGGGTGGAGGTGTTGGAGCACAGCAGCGCGTCCGGGGCGACCACGTCCTGGATCTCCTGGAACACCTTGTGCTTCAAGGCGGCGTCCTCGAAGACCGCCTCGATGACGGCGTCGCAGCCCGCGAGGTCGGCCGGGTCGGCGGTCGGGGTGATCCGGGTGAGCAGCGCCGCCCGCTTCTCCGGCGTGGTGCGGCCCTTGGCGAGCGCCTTGTCCAGCAGCCCGGCGGAGTACGCCTTGCCGCGCTCGGCGGCCTCCTGGGTGACGTCCTTGAGGACGACGTCGATGCCGGCGCGCGCGCAGGAGTAGGCGATGCCGGCGCCCATCATGCCGGCGCCCAGCACCGCGACCTTGGCGACCTGGCGGGCAGGCACGTCCTTGGGGCGGCTGGCACCGGAGTTGACGGCCTGCATGTCGAAGAAGAACGCCTGGATCATGTTCTTCGAGACGGGCCCGCAGGCGAGTTCGGTGAAGTAGCGCGCCTCGATGGTGAAGGCCGTGTCGATGTCGACCTGGGAGCTCTCGACGGCGGCCGCCAGGATGGCGCGCGGCGCCGGGAACGGGGCGCCGGCGAGCTGCTTGCTCAGGTTCGCCGGGAACGCGGGCAGGTTCGCGGCGAACGCGGGGCTCTTGGGGGTGCCGCCGGGGATCTTGTAGCCGGGCGCGTCCCAGGGCTGCCGGGCCTCGGGGTTGGCGTGGATGAAGGCGCGGGCGCGGGCGAGCAGGTCGTCGCGGTCGGTGGCCACCTCGTGGATCAGACCGGCCGCCAGGGCGCGCTCCGGGGTGTACTGGCGGCCCTGGAGCAGCACCTTGAGCAGGGCGTCGGCGATGCCGAGCAGCCGGACGGTGCGCACCACGCCGCCGCCGCCGGGCAGCAGCCCGAGGGTGACCTCCGGGCAGCCGATCTTGCTGCCGGGCGCGTCCAGGGCGACCCGGTGGTGGCAGGCGAGCGCGATCTCGTAACCGCCGCCGAGCGCCGCGCCGTTGATCGCGGCGACGACGGGCTTGCCGAGGGTCTCCAGGCGGCGCAGGCGGCGCTTGATGCGCAGGGACCCGGCGAAGACGTTCTCGGCGGTCTCGGGGGTGGCGCGGATGAGGTCGCGCAGGTCGCCGCCGGCGAAGAAGGTCTTCTTGGCGGAGGTGACGATCACGCCGCGGATGCCGTCGAGTTCGGCCTCCAGGCGGTCGAGGGTGGCGTCGAGGGAGTCGGCGAAGGCCGCGTTCATGGTGTTCGCGGACTGCGCCGGGTCGTCGAGGACGAGGGTGACGACGCCCTCGGCGTCCTGCTCCCAGCGGATGGTGGTGGTCTCGCTCATGGTCTTCGAAGCTCCGTTGGTCCGGTTGGTCCGGCGAGGTGCGGGCGAGGGGTGGAACGGCGGGGCGCGGTGGTGCGGGACTCGGGCGGCCGCGGGGCGCGGGGGCGCGGCCGGATCAGAGGCGTTCGACGACGGTGGCGACGCCCATGCCGCCGCCCACGCACAAGGTGGCGAGGCCGTAGCGCTGGTCGCGGCGCTCCAGTTCGTCGATGAGGGTGCCCAGGATCATCGCGCCGGTCGCGCCGAGCGGGTGGCCGAGCGCGATGGCGCCACCGTTGACGTTGACCTTGTCGATGCTGACGCCGAGGTCGGCGGCGAAGCGCAGCACGACCGCCGCGAACGCCTCGTTCATCTCGATCAGGTCGATGTCGCCGACGCTCAGCCCGGCCTTGGCCAGCGCCTTGCGGGAGGCGGGCGCGGGGCCGGTGAGCATGATGGTCGGCTCGGAACCGGAGACGGCCGCGGACAGGATGCGGGCGCGCGGGGTGAGGCCGTAGCGCTCGCCGACCTCACGGTTCCCGATGGCGACCAGCGCCGCGCCGTCCACGATGCCGGAGGAGTTGCCGGCGTGGTGGACGTGGTCGATCCGCTCCACCCAGTGGTACTTCTGGAGCGCGACCGCGTCGAAGCCGCCGGCGTCGCCGATGGTGGCGAAGGACGGCTTGAGGGCGGCCAGCGACTCGGGGGTGGTGCCCGGCCGCATGTGCTCGTCGCGGTCCAGGACGGTCAGGCCCGCGCGGTCCACGACCGGGACGACGGAGCGGTCGAAGCGGCCCTCCTTCCACGCCTCGGCGGCCCGCTCCTGCGACAAGGACGCGTACGTGTCGACATCGTGCCTGCTCCAGCCGCCGATGGTGGCGATCAGGTCGGCGCCGATGCCCTGGGGCACGAAGCCGGTCTCGAACGACGTCATCGGGTCCATGGCCCAGGCGCCGCCGTCGGAGCCCATGGCGACGCGGGACATCGACTCCACGCCGCCGGCCAGCACCAGGTCCTCCCAGCCCGAACGGACCTTGGCCGCCGCGAGGTTGACCGCTTCGAGGCCGGAGGCGCAGAAGCGGTTCTCCTGCACGCCGGCGACGGTGTCGGGCAGGCCCGCGGCAATGGCGGCGATCCGGGCGATGTCGGAACCCTGGTCGCCGATCGGGCTGACCACGCCGAGCACGATGTCGTCGATGGCCGCGGGGTCCAGGTTCGGGAAGCGGCGGCGCAGTTCGTGGATGAGGCCGACGACGAGGTCGATCGGCTTGGTGCCGTGCAGGGAGCCGTTGGCCTTTCCGCGCCCGCGCGGGGTGCGTACGGCGTCGTAGACGTAGGCGTCGGTGCTCAACGTCGTGCCTTTCGGTGAGGGTTCGCGGGTGGGGTGGCGCTGGGTGCGTCGGACCCGGTCAGCCGGAGGGACCGCCGGCTGGTCCGGAGTCGTCGGAAGCGGGCGCGGGGTCGTCGGCGGGTACGGAGCCGGCGGCAGGTACGGAGCCGGCGGCGGGCGCGGGGTCGGCGCGTATCAGGGCGGGGGTGTCCCAGTCCCGGGCCACCTCCGCGGTGTGCGCGCCCGGCAGCGCGGGCGGGCGGCGCAGCGCGGCCGGGGTGGCGGAGAAGCGCGGCGCGGGAGCGGGTTGCATCACGCCCTCGTACGCCGCCAGGGTGCCCCGGGCCGCGAGGTGCGGGTGGTCGTGGGCCTCGCCGAGCGGCAGTACGGGTGCGACGCAGGCGTCGGTGCCGTCGAAGACGCCGGCCCATTGCTCGCGGGTGCGGGTACGGAACCGGGCGGCGACGGCCTCGCGCAGTTCCGGCCAGCGGGCGGGGTCGGTGCGCAGGGCCGCGGCATCGGCGGGCAGGCCGAGCAGCGCGGTGAACTCGTCGTAGAAGCGCTGCTCCAGGGCGCCGACCGCCATGTGGCCGCCGTCCGCCGTGGCGTACACGCCGTAGAAGGGGGCGCTGCCGTCCAGCAGGTTGGAGCCGCGCCGGTCCTGCCAGGCGCCGGCGGAGCGCATGCCGTGGAGCATCGCGGTCAGGTGCGCGGTGCCGTCCACGATGGCCGCGTCCACGACCTGGCCGCGGCCGTGGGCGCGGGCGTGGTGGAGGGCGGCGAGCACCCCGGTGACGAGGTAGAGGGAGCCGCCCGCGTAGTCGCCGAGGAGGTTGGCGGTGGGGGCGGGCGGTCGGTCGGGGGCGCCGGCCAGGTCGAGGGCTCCGGTCACCGCGATGTAGGCGATGTCGTGGCCCGCGGTGTGCGCGAGCGGGCCCTCCTGGCCCCAGCCGGTCATCCGGCCGTAGACCAGACGGGGGTTGCGGGCCAGGCAGGGCTCCGGGCCGACGCCCAGTCGCTCGGCGACGCCGGGGCGGTAGCCCTCGATGAGGATGTCGGCCCGGGCGACGAGGTCGAGGACGGCGGGCGGGCCGGTGGCGGCCTTGAGGTCCACCAGGACGGAGCGCTTGTTGCGGTTGGTGACGTCGTGGGCGGGGTCGACGCCCAGGCCCTGGCCGCCGGGGCGGTCGACGCGCACGACGTCGGCGCCCAGGTCGGCGAGGAGCATGGCGGCGAACGGACCGGGCCCGATGCCGGCGAGTTCGACGACGCGCACTCCCGCCAGCGGGCCGGGTGGGGAGCCGGCGGCCGGGTTCGACGGTTCTCGTGTCACTTCCGCGATGGTAGGAACGTGTTCCAGTTTTGGCAAGGGCTGACTGAGCGCTCGCTCAGCGGGTCGCGTGGCGACCCGGTGGGCAGGTGTACCTACGCTTGAACGTCACTTCCACGACCCTTTGCGATGGAGCGTTGCCAATGAGCGCGTACGACCCGAACAACGTGAAGATCAGCCCGTCGACGTGGGTGGCCGAACAGGCCGAGCGGTACGAGTCCTCCAACGGCACGGAGGGCACCGACATGAACGGCTCGCCCTGCCTGCTCATCGACTACCTCGGGCGCCGCAGCGGCGTCTGGCACCGGACGGTGCTGATCTACGGGCGGGACGGGGAGGACTATCTGATCGTCGCGTCGAAGGGCGGCGCTGACGAGCACCCGGTGTGGTTCCTGAGCGTGCGGGACAATCCCGAGGTGCACTTGCGGGTGGGCACCGAACGCTTCGCCGCGCGGGCCGAGGTGCTCTCGCCGCAGGAGAAGGCGCGGGTGTGGCCGCATCTGGTCGAGGTCTACCCGCCGTACGAGGAGTACCAGGAGAAGACCGAGCGGGACATCCCGGTGGTCCGCCTGCGCCGGGTCTGAGCGAGCCGCCTCCGCGCGACAAGTAACGCGCTGAGTAGGACGAGTAGGACGAGTAAGGGGCACCCTCCCTGGAGGATGCCCCTTACTCCTTTGCTCCCCGACCCCGTACGGCCGGCCCGGCCCCGCGAGGCCCGGCGGCTACTTCCCGTGCTTCCTGCCGCGGGCGGCGAGCGTCGCGGTCAGTGCCGCGAGCACCACTTCGAGCGCCAGCAGGAACATCAGGCCGACCCCGAAGGCGTGCGGGTAGCGGGCCGGAGCCCCGTCGCCGGTCGCGCCGTAGAAGATGATGCCGATCAGCGCGATGCCGAGGGCACCGCCGATCTGCTGGATGGTCGCCACCACTCCGGACGCCGACCCGACCAGGTCCGCCCGGACCGTGCCCAGCGCCGTGTGGGTGAGCGGCGCGATCACCAGGCCCATCCCGATACCGTCCACGGCCAGGCCCGGCACCAGCTCCCACAGGCTGCCGGTGGTGCCCGAGGCGTGCACCGCGGCCCACAGTCCGCCCAGCCCGACGGCCATCAGCAGCGCGCCGACCGGAACCGTGGCGGCGCCCATGCGGGCCGCGATGCGGTGCGCGGTGGTGGAGGTGATCAGATAACCGCCGCCTATGGACAGGAACACGGTGCCGGACTCCAGCGCGCCGAGGCCGCGGCCGGCCTGGAGGTAGAGGGCGAGGACGAGGAAGAACGAGCCCTGCCCGGTCCAGAAGACCAACTGCGCCAGGGCGCCCCACGCGAACCCCCGCTCCCGGAACAGCGCGGTGTTCAGTACCGGGTCGCCGCCCGCCCGGCCCAGCCGGCTCTGGTGCGCGACGAACGCGGCGCCGAGTATCGCCGAGCCGGCCAGGCTGAGCCAGGTCCACAGCGGCCAGCCCTGCGCGCGGCCCTGGATCAGCGGCAGGACCAGGGCGACCACGGCCGCGGTCGACAGCGCCACACCGGTGTTGTCCAGCCGCGGCCGGCGCGGAGCGCGCGACTCGGCCAGCGCCCTGGGCGCGAGCACCAGGGCGGCCAGCCCGACCGGCACGTTGATCAGGAAGCAGGCGCGCCAGCCCAGGCCGAGGATGTCCGCCTTGATCAGCAGACCGCCGATGAGCTGCCCGAAGACGGCGCCGACGCCCATCGTCATGCCGTACATGCCGAACGCGCGGGCCTGCGCCTTGCCGGTGTAGGCGGACTGGAGGATCGCGAGCACCTGGGGACCCATCAGCGCCGCCGACAGGCCCTGCAGGACGCGGGCGGTGATCAGGGTGTCGGCGGTCGGCGCCACTCCGCACGCCGCCGAGGTGACGGTGAACAGGGCCAGCCCGACCGCGAACACCCGGCGGCGGCCGAAGATGTCGCCCAGGCGGCCGGCCGTGATCAGGCCGGTCGCGACGGCCAGACCGAAGCCCGCGACCACCCACTGGATCGAGGCGGCTCCGGCGTGCAGGTCGCTCTGCATCGCGGGGATCGCCACGTTGACGATGAAGATGTCCAGGGCCGCCATGAAGGTCGCGGCCAGCAGGACCATGAGGCCCAGCCCGGACCGGCCCGAGGCCGCGGCGGGGCGGTGGGGCACGGAAGGGCTGAGGGTGGAGGAGGCCGAGGCCATGACGGTGCTCCTGTTCTTGTCTGCGGGACCGCCGGACCGTGGTGGACCACGGTCCGGCCGGATCGCGGGACGCGTCCCCGGCTCCTGGGAGCCGGGCCGCTTGCGCGTTGTCCTTGCAGGTCAAGACGGTACGGAGCGAGCCGGCCGGCCGAATCAGTCACGGTTAGGTACTTGCGGCGGCCGGTATCGGACACGCCGTCATGGCCCGCGCGGCACGACCGGGGCGACGCGACCGAGGCGACGCGGCCGGGCGACGTCGGGAGCGGGCCGTACGCGGGCACGACGGGGCCGCGCCACGCCCGATGGGGAACCCGCACCTCGACCGCCCGGCCATGACGCGGCCGGTCGCACCGTCAGCGAGCCGGCCGCACCGTCAGCGGGGTGGACGCACCGTCAGTGCGGACTGGTGAGCAGGGGCGTGAGCGCGTCGAGCGCCTGCGTGAGCCTCGCGGTCGTGCAGTGGCGGGCGAGCCGGGCCGCGTCGCGGGCGAGGGAGCGCGCGGCGTCGTGGTCACCGGTCAGGGCGCGGGCCTGGGCGGTGCGCGCCGAGTACAGCGCGCGGTCGCGGACGAAGCAGGGGTCCTGCATCGCCAGGGCCTGTTCCAGCAGCGGGCGGGCCTCGTAGGGCAGGCCGAGGTCGAGCAGCGCCAGGCCCTGCTGGGCGGCGAGTTCGGCGGTGTCGAACCCGTACAGCCAGGGCGGGGCGGACTCGCTCTCGGCGGCGTCCAGGCGGCGTTCGGCCTCGGCGGCGGCCCGCCGGAAGGCGCCCTCGGCGCCGAGCGCGGCGTGCGCGCGGGCCAGCCGGATCGCGGCCAGCGCGCGGACCGCCGAAGGGGTGCCGCCCGCGGCGCGGACCGCCGCCTCGGACGCGGCGACGGCGTCCTGCGGATGTCCGGTGGTGACGGCCTGGAGCGCGAGGCCGCCCCACAGGGCGACCGCGAGCGGGCGGTCCCCTGCGGCGTGGGCGAGCCGCAGCCCGGTCAGGTAGTGGCGCTGGGCGGCGCCGTACCGGCCCCCGTCGGTGGCCGCCCAGCCGCCGAGCTGGGCGAGGTCGGCGGCGACCCGCAGCAGGCGCCGCTCGATGGCGGGGCTCTGCGGCTGCCGCTCCAACAGCCCGCGGACCAGCCGCAGATCGGCCTCGACCCGATGCCGTACGGCCGAGCCGCCGAGCCGGTCGTCCAGCCGCCGCAGCCCGAGCGCACCGGCTTCCAGCCAGTCCAGCACCCCGCTGTCGACGGTCCCGGGGGCTCCCACCTGCTCGGGCACCCGCGTGCGCCGGGCAGATCCGGGCGCCGGGCCCGGGGGCGCCGGCTGAGCGCCGTGTCCCGGCCCGACCGGCCATACGGCCACCCGGCTCGCGGGGCCGGCGGAGCGAGGACCCGTCCGCGCACCGGGAACGGCCCGTACGTCGGGACCGGGCCACGCACCGGGAACCGCCCGTGTGTCAGGGCCTGTTCGTCCCCCGCGAAGGGCGGAGCCGCGCGGCCCCGCGCTCCGCACGGGCGCGCCCGGCCCGCCGGCAGCGGGAAGTGCCTCGTCCGGGACGGGAACTGACGGTGGTGAAGAAGGTACGCAGGGCGCGGCGACGGCCGTGTCCCAGTCGGCGATCGCGTTCCGCAGCCCGATGCCCTCCGCGATCGGGAAGCCGCGGGAGTCGTCCGCCGCGTCGTCCAGGAGCGCGTCGAGGGCGGCGCAACTGCCGTCCACGTCCCACGGCAGGCCGTCCGGCATCCCGGTGTGCGCGGGCAACCAGCGCGGCCACGGGTGCAGTTCGAGCTCGCGCGGGGCGATGCCCAGCGCGCGGGCGAGGGCGCGCTGGCTGTCGGCCTCGGGCACCACACCCCAGTGCTCCCACCGCCACACCTTCTCGCGCCGCGCGGCCATCGGTACGCCGAGCACCCGCGCGTGGTCCGCGATCACCCGCGCCAGGTCCTGGTAGCTCCAGCCGTGCCGGCGTCGCACATGGGCCAGTGGATGCGTGGACGCGGCGGGCGTACCCTCTCTTGCCACGTTACTTTCGTCCATTCACCTGGTCCCCACTGGACTCACCCGTCTCATCGCGCGGCGCCCGCGCGCGACGATCAGGTTTTCGAATGTCAACTATGCCGTGTCTCACACCTGTCGGCGACCGGCCTACCCGGACGTCCCGGGTCCGAATCCGGTTCCCAAACCCCGGCAACAATACGGGACTACACCGAGACAACAGGTCCGGTCTTGTCCTGAACCGGCGCATACCGATTGGCTGTTCGCGATCACTGGACGTCACGTGCGCCGTGGAGGGCTGCCCGCGGATGACCCCACCGCCCCCACCCTTCCGCTTCACGCGAGGCAAGGACGACGTCACCTTCGATCCCGCTCTCGGCGACCAGGACCTGGTCGCCGCCCGCGCCGCTCTCACCCAGGGCCGCTGGACGGACGTCCGCGCGCTGCTGGCTTCCACCGGTGACGACTGGGACTCCCGCGGGCACCGCCTGATGGTCCTCGGCGAGGGCAAGTCCTCCGCCGCGTGGGCCGAGGAGTGGCGGCTCGCCGAGCCGGAGAGCGCGGACGCCGCGGCACTGGCCGCCGCCGCGGGCGTCTTCCGGGCCATCAGAGGCAAGCAGAAGCCCGAGGACGCACGGGAGTTGTGCCTGCGCGTGGCACGGATGGCGCCGACCGACCCGACGCCCTGGCTGTTCCTGCTGGTCCTGGCCCGGCGCACCGGCAGCGACGACGAGCAGGTGCGCGCCTTCGACCAGGTGCGCGGCCGGCACCGCGGCCACCACCACGCGCACCACCTGATGACGCAGTGCCTCTCCGAGCGCCAGAAGACCGACGGGGACGACCCGTTCCACGAGGTGTACGAGTTCGCGGAGTGGGCGGCCGGCGAGGCCGGGCGCACCTCGCCGCTGGCCGCGCTGCCGCTGGTCGCGCTCGTGGAGCGGTACCGCGCGCTGGCGGCGTCCGGCGCGCTGCCGTCCGACCCGGCCCGGCTGCCGTACTGGACCAGCGCGCGGGCCCGCAACAGCGTGCGGGCGGGCTTCGACTGGTGGCTGGACTGGGACCGGGTGCCGTACCCGCGGCTGCCCGTCGACCTCAACCACCTGGCGTACGGCAAGTTCCACTCCGGCGACACGGTGGCCGCGGCCGCGCTGTTCAACCGGATCGGCGCCGACGCGACCCGCGTGCCCTGGTCGTACCCGGACCGCGACCCGAAGAAGGCGTTCCGCGCCGCGCGCAACTACGCGCTCGGTTTCGGTTCCTCGTGACTCCCCCCGAACTCCCCCCGACAGACCCTGCTCCACCCGTACCTCCCGTACCTCCCACCTTGCACCGGAAGGAACCGCGGCCATGCTGACGGGTAGTACCAACGAGATCAGCACGTTCAAGGGCGAGCAACGCGCGTTGCGCGCGGACCGGATCGGCGCACCCGCACTGCTGCTGTCGGTGCTCGCCGCGACCGCGCCGCTGATGGTGGTGGCGGGTGTCATTCCGACCACCTTCGGCACCATGGGCATCATCGGGGTGCCGCTGCTGTTCGTGATCGTCGGTGTCGTGCTGGCCCTGTTCAGCTTCGGCTACGCGGAGATGAGCCGCCACGTGCACAACGCGGGCGCCCTGTACGCGTACATCTCGCGCGGCCTGGGCAGCACCATGGGCGCGGGTGCCTCCTACGTGGCGCTGTTCGCGTACAGCATCATGCAGGTCGGCACCTACGGGATCTTCGGCTTCGAGATATCCGGGCAGATCTTCCAGCACTGGCACCACAACGTGTCCTGGTGGATACCGGCGTTGTGCGGCGTGGTGATCACCGCGGTCTTCGGCGCGCTGAAGATCGACCTGAACGCCAGGACGCTGGGCGTGCTGCTGATCGTGGAGACCCTGCTGACGCTGGTCTTCGACTTCAGCTTTCTGGGCGACCCGGGGCCGCAGGGCGTGTCGATGCACGCGTTCAACCCCAGCACGCTGAGCGGGGCCGGGCTCGGCACCGCGCTGTGCTTCGTGATCGCCGGCTTCGTCGGCTTCGAGCAGGCGCCGGTCTACGCCGAGGAGACCAGCGAGCCGCAGCGCGTGGTGTCGAAGGTGATGTTCCTGGCGATCGGCTTCGCCACCCTCTTCTTCGCGTTCAGCTCGTGGGCGATCACCGTGGCGACCGGCCCCTCGCACGTGGTCGGGCAGTCGCAGGAGCAGTCGGCGAACCTGATCTTCGCGCTCAACCAGGGCCGGCTCGGCGGGGCGTTCACCGACACGCTGAACGTCTTCTTCATCACCGGCATCTTCGCGTCGATGCTGAGCTTCCACAACGTGGTCGCCCGCTACGCGTTCGCGATGGGCCGCGACGGCCTGCTGCCCCCGGCGGTCGGGCGGACCTCGAAGTCCAGCGGCGCGCCCGCGGTCGGGTCGTTCCTCCAGTCGGTGGTGGCGCTGGTCGTCGTGGTGCTCTTCGCGGTGACCGACCACGGCAAGTTCGGGCCGCAGGGCCCTGACCCGACGGCGCCGGTGCTGCGGCTGTTCACCTGGGCGGGCAACGTCGGCGCGCTGGGCGTGGTGCTGCTGATGGCGACGGCGGCCGTCGCCGTGATCGTCTTCTTCGTGAAGCGCGGCGCGGCCGCGGTGCAGGGCTGGCGGCTGGTGACCTCGGGCCTCGCCGCGATCGGGCTGCTGGTCATCTTCGTCTACTCGGTGAAGGACTTCGCGGTGCTGCTCGGCGCCAACCCGGGCCACGGGCTGCGCTGGATTCTGCCGGGCATCATCGCGCTGGCCGCAGTGATCGGCCTGGTCTACGGCACGGTGCTGCGGGCCCGGCGGCCGGAGGTACACGCCAGGATCGGCAAGGGCAACGAGGCGTTCCAGCTGGAGAAGGCGGCCGCGGCCGCGGGTTCGGCGGAAGGCACCGCCTGACCCTTCCCCGGCGCTGGTCCTCCCCGGGTCCTGGTTCGCCACGGCCTCGGCCCGGTTCCGCCCGGCGGCACGCGCCGGGGCTCAGTCCGCGAGCCCCGGCGCGCCCCATACCGGGAACCAGCGCGACAGGTCCTCCTCCAGCCGCAGGTCGTTCGCCACGAGCGCCTTGACCTGGAGTTCCAGGGCACTGTCGCGCTTCTCGCCGGGAAGCGGGCAGAACGGGTAGAAGCTGCCGCGCTTGTAGAGGTACACCAGCGCGAGGGTGCGGCCGGCCGGGTCCTTGAAGCTGACCAGCGAGCACAGCAACTGGGGTCCGAAGCCCTGCTGTTCGAGCGCCGAGTTGATGGCGTGCAGGTCGGTGACGAGGTCGGTGGTCTCCTCCGGACCGTGCCGCGACAGCAGCCAGGTGTAGCCGTAGCCGTCCTGGCTGGTCTCGACCGTCGGCAGCAGGGCGCGCAGGTCCTGCTGGATCTCGGCGAACGCGCCGCCCTCGACGGCGGCGAAGCACACCGCACCCATGCCGGTGGGGCGCAGGTCGCTCGCCGCCTGGAGGGTGATCGCGGCGGAGGTGAGGCCGAAGAGCTGGTCGAGGTCGGGGCGGACCGGCTTGCTGCGGCCGAGCAGCACATCGAGCAGGCCCATCAGCGGCGGTCCAGTTCGCGGGTGATCTGGCTGAGCTGCTCCAGCCGCCGCTCCAGCGTCGGGTGGGTGGCGAGCAGCTTGGAGGCCGTGGAGCCGGCGCTCAGCGCGGGGGCGAAGAAGAACGCGTTGAACGGCTGGGACCTGCGCAGGTCCTCGGTGGGGATGGCGGCGATCTGGCCGCTGACCTTGGTGAGCGCGGAGGCCAGCGAGGAGGGGCGGCCGGTGAGCAGCGCGGCGCTGCGGTCGGCGGACATCTCGCGGTAGCGCGACAGCATCCGGGTGAGCAGGAAGCTGATCGCGTAGACGACGGCGCTGACCAGCGGGATGAGGATGATGAGCGCGCTGCTGTTGGGATCGCGGCTGCGCCGGAAACCGCCGAAGAGGGCGACACGGGTCATCATGCCGGCCAGCACCCCGAGGAACGACGCGATCGTCATGACGGCGACGTCCTTGTGGGCGACGTGCGACATCTCGTGCGCGATGACGCCTTCCAGCTCGTCGGGCTCCAGGCGGCGCAGCAGGCCGGTGGTGGCGCACACCATCGTGTTCTTCTTGTTCCGCCCGGTGGCGAACGCGTTCGGCACGTCGGAGTCGGCGATGGCGACCTTGGGCTTGGGCATGTCGCCCAGGGCGCAGATGCGGTCGACGACGCCGTGCAGCTCGGGGGCCTGCTCGGGGGTGACCTCACGGGCGCCCATGCTGAAGGCGGCGATCTTGTCGCTGAACCAGAACTGCGCGATGAACAGTCCGCCCGCGATGAGGAGGATCATCGGCCAGGCGCCGCGCAGCAGAGCGAGCAGCACGCCGACGAAGACGACGTAGAGCAGTCCGATCAGGAACATCGTGACGACCATGCGGGTCGTCAGTCCCCGGTCGGGGGCGAAGCGGTTACGTGGCATGGCCCCTCCCGAGTCGTGCGGGGCGCGCGGGTCGCTAGGCCGCGGCCCGACGTACTCCCTAGGTTGGTGAACAGGTGCGCCTGTCGGCTACCTACCCAACGATGCAACGTTTCGGACGTCCCGCCCGGTTCCACTTCCACCACGGCATTCGGGTGGTCTTGCCCACAGCGGCGCCCCGGCCGGGCTACGACCCACGCCCTAGGGGTCAGGCGCGCACGTCGAGGACGAGCTTGCCGGTGGTGCGGCGGGCCCGCAGGTCCTCGTGGGCGCGGGCGGCGTCGGCCAGCGGGTGGACCGCGCCGATCAGGGGGCGCAGCCGGCCCTCGGCGGTCATGGCGAGCAGCTCGCCGAGCGGCTCGTGGTACATGCCGGGGCGGCCGAGGCAGTGCGCGAGCCAGAAGCCGATGACGGCCCGCGAGCGGCCCATCAGCCGGGCGGGCTCGATCGGGGTCGGCGGGACGCGCGAGGCCATGCCGTAGGTCACCAGGCGGCCGAAGGGGGCGAGCGCCGCCAGCGAGGCGTCGAAGACCGGGCCGCCGGTCATCTCCAGGACGGCGTCGACCTTGTGGCCGCCGTTCGCCTCGACCAGGCGCTCCTTGAGGTCCTGCGGGTCGGCGTCGACGGCCGTGTCGGCGCCCAGTTCCAGGGCGAGCTCCCGCTTCTCCTCGGTGGACGCGGTGGCGATCACCCGGCCGGCGCCGAACTCCTTGGCGAGCTGCACCGCCAGCGACCCGGTGCCGCCGGCCGCCGCGTGCACCACGACGCTCTCGCCGGGGGCGAGCCGCGCGCAGGTGCGCAGCAGGTGCCAGGCGGTCACGCCCTGGATGACCAGGGCGAGGGCCTGCCCGTCGCCGACGCCGTCGGGCACGTCGTGGGCGAGGCGGTCGGCCACGAGCGCCTTCTCCGCGTAGCCGCCGTTGTCGGTGAGGGCGACGACCCGCCGGCCGTCGGCGGTACGGCCGACCACCTCCGCGCCGGGCACCATCGGCAGCGAAGAGGCCGCCAGGTAGCTGTTCTCGACGGTGTGGGTGTCGGCGTAGTTGACGCCCGCGGAGTCGACCTCGATCAGGAGCTGTCCGGGTTGCGGGACGGGGTCGGGCAGTTCGGTGAGGCGCAGCACCTCGGGGCCGCCGAACTCGGTGATCTGGATCGCGCGCACGGTCGCCACTCCTCCGGGTGGGGCGGTCCCCGCCGGGTGACGGGAACCTCGACCCCAGAGACTACCGACTGGTCGGTATGTACCGCACCCGGGGCGCCCGGGTGTCGCCCAGGTGTCGCCCGGCCCCGTGATCCGGGCGACCCGGGCGCCCCGGGCTGATCGGCGGATGGTCGGCTCGGCCGATCGGCGGATGAGCAGCTCGACGGACCGCTCAGGCGGCCGGCACCGGGCGCGCGGGCGGCGGACCCACATAGCGGGCCAGCGGGCGGATGATCTTGCTGTCCTCCGCCTGCTCCAGCACGTTGGCGCTCCAGCCGACCATCCGGGCGGCCGCGAAGGTCGGGGTGAACATCTCCCGGGGCAGGCCGCACAGCTCCATGACCACACCGGCGTAGAACTCGACGTTGATGTGCAGGTCGCGGCCCGGCTTCAGCTCGGCGAGTATCGCCTCGGCCCGCTCCTCCACCTGGAGGGCGAAGTCGACCAGGTCGCCGCCGAATTCGCGCGCGATGGCCTTGAGCATCCGCGAACGCGGGTCCTCGGTGGTGTACACGGGGTGGCCGAAGCCCATGATCCGGTCGCCGGCGAGCACCCGCTCGCGCAGCCAGTCGTCGATCCGGTCCGGGGTGCCGATCGCGTCCAGGGTGTCGAGCGCCCTGCTCGGCGCGCCGCCGTGCAGCGGCCCCGACAGCGCGCCCAGGGCGCCGACCAGGCAGGCGGCCAGGTCCGCACCGGTGGAGGCGATCACCCGCGCGGTGAACGTGGACGCGTTGAAGCCGTGGTCGACCGTGGAGATCAGATAGCTCTCCACCGCCCGCGCCTGGGCCGCCTCCGGCTCCCGCCCGGTCAGCATGTACAGGTAGTTCGCCGCGTACGGCAGGTCGTCGCGCGGCTCGACCGGCGCCAGGCCCTGCCCGAGCCGGTGCAGCGCCGTCACGAGCGTGGGTACGGCGGCGCACGCGGCCAGCGCGTCGGCCCGGCGGCGCTCGGGGTCGATGTCGTACACCGGGCGGAACCCGGCGGACGCCCCCGCCAGCGACAGCGCGGTGCGCAGTCCCGCGAGCGGCCCGGACAGCGCCGTGGAGCGGGCGATCGCGGGCAGCGCGTCCGCGACGTCGGCGGGCAGGTGCCGCAGCTCCGCCGTGCGGGCCCGGAACGCGGCCAGCTCCGCCGCGTCCGGGAGCGCGCCGTGGAACATCAGGTGCCACACGTCCTCGAAGGTGCGGGTGCGCGCCAGCTCCACCGCCGAGTACTCGCGGTAGTGGTAGAAGCCTTCGGCCCCTCGCACGTCGCCGATGGATGTCTCGGTGACGACGACGCCCTTGAGACCGCGGGGTACGTCGATCGGGGCGCTGGGCTCGGTGGTCGGCATGGTCTTCCTCCTTGGGTATGTACGTGACTGTCCATGATTGATTCAGGCGTGTCAATGTTGATTGAATCAATGCATGGGTGGTCGAGTACAGATACGGTGGGGTCCATGACGAGGGAGCAGCCGGAGCAGGCAGGACGGCCGGGACCGCGGGACGCGGGCACGGACAGCGCGGAGAGCGTCGACAGGACGGGCGGGGGCACCGCCCCGGGTACGGTCGGCGCGCCGGCCGACGCAGCGAGCGGCATCCTGGGCGGTCCGGCCACGGAGGAGCGGATCGGCACCCGGGAGGCGGCACGGCGGCTCGGGGTGAAGCCGGAGACGCTGTACGCGTACGTCAGCCGCGGGCTGCTGGACAGCCGCCGCGCGCAGGGCGGCCGGGGCAGCACCTTCGACCCGGAGCAGGTCGCGGCGCTGGCCCGGCGCGGGCGACCCGCGGCGCAGCCGGACCCGGCGGCGGGATCGGGCCCCGGCGCGGCTCCGGGCGGCGGCATCACCGAAGGCTGGGGCCGGCTGCGCACCGGGATCACCCTGATCGACTCCGACCGGTACTTCTTCCGGGGCGTCGACGCGGTCGGCCTCGCCGGGGCGTACGGCTACGAGGAGGTCGCGGAGTGGCTGTGGACGGGGGTGCTGCGGCCCGGCACACGCTTCACCGCCGCCCCGGCGCCGCTCGCCGCGGCCCGTACGGTGGCCGCCGCGCTGCCCGCCGGGAGCGGTCCGATGGACCGGCTGCGGGTCGCCGTC
Organism: Streptomyces sp. NBC_00448; assembly: GCF_036014115.1. Taxonomy (NCBI): domain Bacteria; kingdom Bacillati; phylum Actinomycetota; class Actinomycetes; order Kitasatosporales; family Streptomycetaceae; genus Streptomyces; species Streptomyces sp. NBC_00448. Next base: position 8,499,518 of record NZ_CP107913.1, on the reverse strand, counting down.
GCGGCGGCGGCGAGCGCGGACCCGTTGCGCTTCGACCTGTCCGGGCCGGCCGTCCTGGGCACCGCGCGCAGCCTGATCGCGACGCTGGTGGACGCGCTGCCGCCGGTCGGCCGGCCCCACGAAGGCGACGGCCCGCTGGCCCTGCGGCTGTGGCCGAAGCTGACCGCGGCCCCCGCCGGCGAGGCGGCGCTGCGCGTCCTGGACACCGCGCTCTCGCTGCTCATCGACCACGACCTGGCCGCATCCACCCTCGCGGCACGGGTCGCCGCCTCGGCGCGCGCGCACCCGTACGCCGTCGTCTCGGCGGGGCTCGGCGCCCTCGACGGGCCGCTGCACGGGCAGGCCAGCGCGCTCGCCCACCGGATGCTCGCCGAGGTCGCGGCGCAAGGCGGCGCGGGTCCGGTCGTCGCGGAGTACCTGCGGGCCGGGCAGCGCGTTCCCGGCCTCGGCCACCGGCTCTACCGGGGCGAGGACCCCCGGGCCCGTACCCTGTTCGCGGTCCTCGACGAGGTGCCCGCCGCCGCGTCCGCGCTCGGCGCGGCCCGCGACGTGGTTGCGACGACCGCGGCCCGCCATCGCGACCTGCACGCCAACGTGGATCTGGCGTTGGGCGTGCTCTCCGTCTCCCACGGGATGCCGGCGCAGGCGGGCGAGACCGTGTTCTCGGTCGCCCGTACCGCCGGATGGATCGCCCACGCCTTGGAGGAGTACGCCGAGCCCCCGCTGCGCATGCGCCTGATCGGCGCCTACACCGGCCCGCGGCCCGGACGCCCCCTCCCCCGGGCCGGCCAGGACTGACCGGGCCGGGAGGACGTGAGGGTCGGCCGTGTCGCCCGGTTCAGACGCCGGTGAGGCGGGGGACGCGGCCGACGAGTTCGGCCCACTCCGAGTCCGTCTGGCCGGGCACCATGCGGCCGGCGGACTGCCATTGGGCGACCAAGGCGGCGAAGAGGGGCGCGTCGCGCGCCTGCAGAACCGTTACGCCACCGGGGGCGGGAGCGTTCCCCGACCGCCAGGCCGCCGGCGCCCCGGTGGGCGGGGCCGCGGCGGTGCCACTGACCGTGAGATCCTGGCGAATCCACTTCGTTGCTGCCATACGCCGATCAACGAGGACAAGTCAGGTGCGCCACTGCGACGGCGGACGCGGCACACGAACGAGTGACAACGGCACCGCGCGGACCCGGAATTTCCGGCGGGCACCGCCCGTTCTCCTGCCATGAGCACTGTGGAGCTGACCAAGGAGAACTTCGACGAGGTCGTGTCCGACAACGACTTCGTCCTCATCGACTTCTGGGCCGCCTGGTGCGGACCGTGCCGGATGTTCGCGCCTGTGTACGACAAGGCGTCGGACAAGCACGGCGACCTGATCTTCGCGAAGGTCGACACGGAGGCGCAGCCGGAGCTGGCCGCCGCCTTCCAGATCCAGTCGATCCCCACGCTGATGATCGTGCGCGACAAGGTGGCGGTCTTCGCCCAGCCCGGCGCGCTGCCCGAGCCGGCGCTCGAGGACGTCATCGCGCAGGCCCGCGCGCTGGACATGGGCGAGGTGCACAAGGCGGTCGCCGACGCGCAGGCCGGCGAGGCCGGCGACGCGGCGGGCGGCGCTTCCGCGTAGCCCGCGGCCGTGGCGGAAGCCGTCGGCGTGGCCGGACCGGTCGGCAGGGTGCCGAGCTGGTGCCGACGGGATGACGCCGACCAGGACGGCGCTTCGGCGTCTTCGCCGCCCTGCCCGAGCCGTGCTCCCATCGACCCCGGGTGCCCCTCCCCCGTCCGCGGGAGAGGGGCACCGTTCGCTGTCCGGCCGCGGCGGCCGGAGCCGCCGCCCGCGCGGGCGGCGGGAATTGTCAGAGGTCGCACCTAGGGTCGGGGTATGGAAAGCGTGGTGGCCGTGGTGCCGGACCCGGTGGGGTCCGGTGGTCGGCTGTGCCCGCTCGGCCCGGACGGGCGGCCGATCGGAGCCGGCGAGACGGTCTCCGATCTGGCCGCCGCGGTGGCGCGGCGCGAGGCGGCCGAGCGGCCGCGCTGGGTGTGGGCGGCCACCGACGAGATGTATCCGCGGCTACTGGAGCGCGCCGCGGTGCGGCCGGCGCGGTGCCATGACGTGAAGCTCGTCGAGTCGCTGCTGCTGGGGATGGCGGGGCGGCACGGCCGGCCGCGGTCGCTCGGCGCCGCGTGGGCGCGGCTGCGGGACCTGCCCGAGCCGCCGGACGCGCCCGAGCCGGGCGCCGACGACCAGCCGGTGCTGTTCGCGGCCGACCGGCACCATCTGCCGCAGGACACCGACCCGTTGACGGCCCTGGTCGCCGTCTACGCCGACCAGCGGCGCCGGATCGCGGCGAGCGAGCACCCGGACCGCACCCTGCTGCTGTGCGCCGCGGAGTCCGCGGGCGCGCTGGCCGCGGTGGAGATGGGCCAGGACGGCCTGCCGTGGAGCGCGGCCGTCCACGACGAACTCCTCACCGGCCTGCTCGGCCCGCGCCCGGCCGGCGGCGCCCGCCCCGCGATCCTGGGCGACCTCGCACTGCGCATCCAGCAGGAGCTGGGCCGCCCGGTCAACCCCGACTCCCCCGCCCAGGTGCTGCCCGCCTTCGCCCGGGTGGGCGTCCAGTTGCGCACCACCCGCTCGCACGAACTGCGCGAGGTCGGCCACCCCGCCGCCGCCCTGCTGCTGCGCTACAAGGAGCTGTCCCGTATCCACGCCGCGCACGGCTGGGCGTGGCGCGAGGCGTGGGTGCGGGCGGGCAGGTTCCGGGCGGAGTACGTGGTCGGCGGGGTGGTGTCGGGGCGGTGGGCGACACGCGGCGGCGGCGCGCTGCAGATCCCGCGGCTGCTGCGGGGCGCGGTGGTCGCCGACCCGGGGTACCGGCTGATCGTGGCGGACGCCGGCCAGCTCGAACCGCGGGTGCTGGCCGCGATGTCCGGCGACCCTGGGCTCGCCAAGGCCTCCGCCGCCGGTGACCTCTACGCGGCGCTTGCCCTGGACGCCTTCGCCGGTGACCGGCCGCGCGCCAAGATCGCCCTGCTCGCGGCGATGTACGGGCAGACCAGTGGCGAGGCCGGGCAGCTCCTCGCGGTGATGCGGCGCCGTTTCCCCGCCGCGCTCGCCCTGGTAGAGGCCGCCGCCCGCACCGGCGAGGCGGGCGGCGTCGTGCGCTCCCAGCTCGGCCGTACCTCGCCCACGCCCTCGGCAAGTCGCTTCATCGACACGGAAGGCGGCTTCGCCGGGGACGCCGCCGACGCGGGTGACGCCTCCGCCCTCGATCAGCGCGCCGCCCGCTCCTGGGGGCGCTTCACCCGCAACTTCGTGATCCAGGCCAGCGCTTCGGACTGGGCGCTGGCCATGCTCGCCGCGCTCCGCCGCCGGCTCACCGCGATCGGCCCCGAGCCGCGCCTGGTCTTCTTCCAGCACGACGAGGTCATCGTCCACGCCCCCACCGCGCTCGCCCCCGCCGTCGAGTCGGCCGTCGCCGCGGCCGGCGACGAGGCCCGCCGCCTGGTGTTCGGCCCGACCCCGGTGCCGTTCCCGCTGGAGACCCACGCGGTCGAGTGCTACGCGGACGCGAAGTAGCGCCCCGGAGCAGCGGGTTCGCGTCCCGCCAACCCCACCACCTGACCCGGACGTCAGGAGTCAGGCGGCGGGAGCGGCGGGGACCGTGCGGACGGTCACGCCGGCGGCGGTCAGGGCCGACAGTTCGTCCTGCGGGGCGCGTTCGTCGGTGACGACGGTGTGCAGCGCGGTGACCGGTACGACGAAGGCGAGGGCGGTACGGGAGAACTTGGCGGCGTCGGCGACCGCGATCACCCGGCGGGCGGAGGCAACCGCGGCACGCTTCACGGCGGCCTCGGCGAGGTCGTAGGCGGTGAGCCCGTCGGTGGCGCTCAGCCCGCAGCAGCCGAGCACGGCGGTGTCGAACCGGAGTGCGGCCAGGGCCGACTCGGTGAGCGGGCCGGTCAGGGCGAGTTCGCCGGGGCGGGGCTCGCCCCCGGGGATGATCAGCCGGAGCCGCGCCGCGCCGGTCAGCGCGTTGGCCGCGTGCAGGGACAGGGGCATCACGGTGAGCCGCCGCTGCTGCAGGACCCGCGCCACCTCCAGGCAGGTGGTGCCGCTGTCGAGCACGACGGTCTCGCCGTCGGCGACGAGGGCGGCGACCTCGGCCGCGATCCGCTGCTTGACCGCGCGGCTCTCGGTCTCCCGGAGCGCGAACGGCGGTTCCTCGCCGCGCAGCAGCAGGCTGCGGGCACCTCCCCGGTAGCGCTCCAGGACGCCCTGCCCCGCGAGGATCTCCAGATCCCGGCGGACGGTCATCTCCGAGGCGCCGGTCAGGGCGGCCAGTTCGGCGACGCCCAGCCGGCCCTCCGCTCGTACCGCCTCGACGATCTGCTGGTGTCGCTCGCTGCTTGCCATGCCCCCATTGAACACCACGAACAAAATTGGTGTGCGATATCGGCAGTGACGAACACCAAGAATGTTTGTTAGGTTCGCGGCCATGCAGCGAACCCTTCGTGCCGCCCGGGCGGCCACCTTCGCGTACTTCGCCCTGAACGGGTTCGTCCTGGGGATGTGGGTCGTCCACATCCCGGCGATCGAGCAGCGTGCGGGCATCAGCCACGCCGTGCTCGGCTCACTGCTGCTCCTGCTGGGCGCGGGGGCGTTCGCCGGGATGCAGCTGGTCGGCCCGCTCGCCGACCGGTTCGGCGCGCGCCGGGTCGTCCCGGTCAGCGCGGCGCTGTGCGCGGCTGCGGTCGCCCTGCCGGGAACGGCCACCAGCGGATGGGCGCTCGGCGCGGCGCTGCTCGTCCTCGGCTTCGGCAACGGCTGCCTGGACGTCGGCATGAACGCGCACGCCGTCCAGGTGGAGCGCGGCTACGGGCGGCCGGTGATGTCCTCGTTCCACGCGGTGTTCTCGCTCGGCGGGGTGGCCGCGTCGCTGGTCGGCGCCCGCACGCTCGGCTGGGGCTGGAGCGCGCCGGCCACGCTGAGCGGTACCGCCGGGGTGTGCCTGGTCGCCGCCCTGATGGTCGCGCCCGCGCTGCTGCCCCGGCAGCAGGGGGCGACTCCGGAAGCGCAGGCACCCGGCGCGGATACGGCTGCGCAGGCCCCGGACGCTGCCGGGCCCGACACGGTTGCCGCCGCGAAGCGGACCCGGCGCCGGGTGCCCGGGCGGATCTGGCTGCTGGCCGCGCTCGCCTTGATGGTCATGCTCTCCGAGGGCGCCGCCAACGACTGGAGCGTGCTGGCCACCCGCGACGTCCTGCACGCGTCGCCGGCCACCGCCGCCTTCGCCTATGGCTGCTTCGCCACGGCCATGACGGCCGGACGGTTGCTCACCGACCGGGTGGCGGGGCGGTTCGGCCCGGTCGCGGTGGTCCGGTGGGGTGCGGGCACGGCGGCGGTCGGGATGGTCGCGGTCGTCTGCTCGCCCTGGATCGCACTGGCGCTCGTCGGCTGGACGGTGTTCGGCATCGGCCTGTCGGGGTGCGTGCCCCAGCTCTTCAGCGTGGCGGGCCACGCGGACCACGAAGCGGCGGGCGCCAACGTCTCCCGGGTGGCCGGGCTCGGCTACCTCGGCATGCTCGCCGGCCCGGCGGCCATCGGCGCGCTGACCCGGATCGTCCCCCTCAACGTGGCGTTCCTGCTGCCCTTGGTGCTGTGCGCGGTGGCCGCGGCCGCGGCCGGCTCGCTGCGCACCCCGCCCGAGGCGGCCACCCCGGACGAGCCCGCCCAGGCGCCGGCCGCCCCGGCTGCGCGAACGGCGGCCTCATAGCACCACGCGGCTCACACCCGCGCAGCTCACCTCCGCCCGGCTCAGCTCCGCCCGACTCAGCTCCGGACGCCGCGCGGGCCGGCATCGGGAACTCCGCTCGCAGGTGGGCGCCTTGGGCGTGGCGAAGACCACGGTCAAGTCGGTGGACGGCAAGGTCTACGTCAACGGGAAGGAAGTGCCCGGCGCCAGGCTGAACAAGGACTGCCCGAAGCCGCCCGCGCTTCCCCGGGGCACGGCCGGGAAGGGCGGGGCGAGCAGCATGAGCAGCTCGGGCGGCGTCCTCAGCGTCGAACGCCAGGGCAGCGGAGTGGCGGTCAAGGGCGAGCCCGGCGGTGACGAGGCGGGTCTGACCACGAGTTCCGTGGCCGGCTGAGCACCCGAGGCGACCGGCGACCCGGCGACCCGGCGAGGCAGCGATCCGGCGAGGCAGGCGGCCTGACCTCCCGCCGGCTCGGCCGCTCGGCTCCGTCCGGGCCGGCTCCGTGCGGGCCCGGGTCCGTGCGGGCCCGGCTCCGTGCGGGCCCGGCTCCGTGCGGGCCCGGCTTCAGGCGGGCCGGTAGGTCGCGATGATCACCCCGCTGCCGGTCGTCTCCGTACGGGCCGTACGGAAGGCGGACGTCTCCGGGGCCGGGCCGTAGCCCGCCTCTGCGAACAGGCGGCGGCCCGAGCGGAGTACCACCGGGTGGATCAGGAGTACCAGGGTGTCTACCAGGCTGCTGCGCAGGAGCGAGCGGACCAGCACGCCGCTGCCGAAGACCACCAGGTTCTCCGGCAGTTCGGCCTTCAGGCGGCGCACGGCGCCGGGGACGTCCCCGGTCAGCAGCGTGGAGTTCCGCCAGCCGAGCGGCTCGGTGAGGGTGGTGGAGGCCACGTACTTCCGGACCCGGTCGAGCGCCACGCTCATCGGGTTCAGCGCCTGCCCGGGCCAGTAGCCGGCGAACTGCTCGTAGGTCGTCCGGCCGGCCAGCAGGGACCAGGCGCTCGACATGTACGCGGCCATGGCCTGCTGCTGGGCGGGGTCCTGGTGCAGGTTCGCCCAGCCGCCGTGCCGGAAGCCGTCCCGCCGGTCCTCCTCCGCACGCCCCGGGGCCTGCATCACCCCGTCGAGTGTCAGGTGCTCGATCACGATGACCTCGCCCACACCGCCCGTCCTTTCCCGACGTCGTCCGCCATGCCCTCGGCCTTATCCGGCCCGGCCCCACGGAAGGCAGACCGCCGGACCGGCGGAAACTCATCGGGGATCTCGTCGCCGGGGCGGATCGAGGGTGCTCCGCGGCCGGGCAGCGACGGAGGCCGGCAACTGGTGGGTTGCCGGCCGGGCCGTCAGTTGTCGCCGGCCGCGTCCTTCTCGGCGGCCGAGGCCGCGGCGTCCGCACCGTCCACGAGCTTGCGCATGTGGGCCAGTTCGGACGCGGACGGCGCGGGCGGGGCCGATGCCGTGCCGGACGCGCCGGGGGCGGCCGCGTGGTCGTGCTGCCCGCACCCCGCCAGCAGAGCCGCTCCCAGAACGACCGCGGGCAGTACCGCCAACGCCCCTTTGCGAGCGGTCACTTCGCTGCCGGCTTCGAGGTGTACCCCTGTGCGCCGCACCAGGTCCGCACGGCGTCGAGGTCGCTGCTGCGCTGGGTCAGGGTCGGCACCAGCGACTTGCGGAACGTCAGCCTGTCGTTGAGATAGGTCTCCACGGCCGTCTGGCCCTTGCTCTGCGCGGCACTCACCCGCTTCTGCAAGCGGGCGATCGAACCGCGCTTCGTGGCCGGGCCGTTGAGGCGGGCCAGCGCGCGGTCGATCCGGGCGTCGATGGCCGGCACGCGCTTGCAGAGGCGCACCGCCCCGTCCCTGGAGCCGCCCGCGCCCTTGGTGTCTCCCGTCCCGGCCGAAGTGCTCGACGTGGCACCGGGCGTCGCTCCGCTCCCGGTGTCCGCCGCCGCGCTTCCCGCCGCCCCGAGCACCGCCGCCATCGCCGCGGTCGCCGTGACCGCGCTGCGGAACCTGCGCATCGTCCTGCTCCCTTCGCTCCGCGGGCCCTTCGCCCGCCGGCGCGGTCACCGTAGGAAGGCTTTTTGTGGAAACCATGTGGCCGTCCGGCGCCCGCTCCCGCGGGGACGTCAGGCGGGCGGCGGGCCGGAGAGCCAGTCCCGGCGGCGGGGCAGGACGAGGGTGTCCGCGTCACCTGCGGCACCGGCGGGCAGGTCGAGGACGATGGCGATGCCCGGGCGCCCGTCGGGGCGGCCCGCCGCGGCCACGGTGCCGCTGTGCAGCGCCGCCTGCTGGCCGACCAGCGCCAGACCGAGGCCGGAGCCGGGGCTGCCGGGGCGGCGGTGGAAGCGGCGGAAGACGTCGGCACGGGCCGCCGGGGGTATGCCGGGACCGTGGTCGGCGACGGTGAGGCGGACCGTGGCCCGGTCGGCGGACGGCCGCAGCAGGACCTCGACGGCCGCGGTGCCGTCACCTCCGCGGCCGTGCACGGCCGCGTTGGTGAGCAGGTTGTCGACCGCGGAGCGCAGTCCCTGCGGCCAGCCGTACACCGCGCAGCCGGGCGCGAGGTCGAGGGTGACCCGCGCGGCGGGGTGGGTACGGCGCAGGTCGGCGACGGCGGCGCCGACCACCTCGGCGAGGTCGACGCAGCTGAAGGACCCGGCCTCGACCAGGTCGCCCTCCGCGAGGGCACGCAACATGACGAGCAGCCCGAGCAGCCGTTCGTGCTCGGCACGCAGATCGGCGACGATCTCGGCGCGCTCGGCCGCACCCGGCGCGGGCGTGCCGTCGAGCACGTCCAGGTTGATGCGCATGCTCATCAGCGGCGTGCGCAACTCGTGCGAGGCGTTGGCGGCGAACGTACGGGCGGTGGCGAGGGCTTCGCTGCTGCGGGCGGCCTGCTCGTCGTACCGGGCCAGCACGGTCGTGAGGGTGCGGGCGAGGTCGTCGATCTCGGGCACCCGGGTGGGGGTGTGGTCGAGCCGCGCGGTGCGGGCCCGGGGGTCGATACCGGCGGCACGGCGCTGGAGGAGCAGCAGCGGGCGGGCGAGCCGGGTGGCGGCGAACCAGGCCGCGGCGCCGGCGACGGGTGCGGTCAGCAGCGCCACGGTGAGGACACGGCGTCGCACCTGACCGATCTGTGCCTGGCCCGCGGTGTCGCTGCCGAAGACCCACAGCGTGCCGGAGGCGGCGGCGCGCACACCGCGCACGGGCACGGCGAGCACCCGCCAACTCTGGCCGCCGGCCCGTACGGTGACCGGGCCGGCGGCGCTCGCGGCGGACGGCAGCGGTGCGGAGCCGGCCGGCTGCGGGCCACCGGAGACGGTGCCGCCGGAGCCGGTGACCCGGATGCCGACGTCGAGCGCGGAGCTGAACAGCTTGCGGCTGCGGGCCTCCTCGACATCGGGCGGGCGGTCGTTGGCCATCGCCCGCAGCAGGTCGCGGGCCTGCGGTTCGACGTCGGCGGCACGCTGCCGCAGGTGCGCGTCGGCCTGCCGGTGGATGTCGCCCGCCACCAGCCGCACCATGATCCAGCCGGAGGAGATCACCAGCACCGGGACGAGGACGCCGACCGCCACGGCGATCCTCGTGGACAGCCTCACCGGCCGGCGTCCCGCCCGGCACCGGCGACGTCCCCGCCGTGCCCGCCCCCCGGTTCGTCCGGGCCCGCCGCGTCAGCGCGCAGCACGAAGCCGACCCCGCGGACCGTGTGCAGGATGCGCGGCCGCCCGCCGGCCTCCAGCTTGCGCCGCAGATAGCTGACGAAGGTGTCGACGGCGTCGGAGCGGACCGCGAAGTCGTATCCCCAGACCCGGTCGAGGAGTTGGTCGCGGGTGAGCACCAGGCCGTGGTTGCGGGCAAGCACTTCGAGGAGCTCGAACTCGCGGCGGGTCAGGTCGAGCGCGGTACCGTCGCGGCTGGCGGTGCGGGCGGCGGGGTCCAGGACGAGGCCGCAGGCACACACCTGGTCGTCGGGGCGAGGCGGGCGGCGGCGCAGCAACGCGTGCAGCCGCAGCACCAGTTCCTCCAGCGCGAACGGCTTGACCAGGTAGTCGTCGGCGCCGGCCTGGAGTCCGGCGACGCGGTCGGCGACCTCGTCGAGGGCGGACAGCACCAGCACCGGCAGGTCGTTGCCGGCACCGCGCAGCGTGCGGCAGACCTGGATGCCGTCCACGTCGGGCATGGAGATGTCCAGCACCAGCAGGTCCGGTGGCGTGCGTGCGAGCAGTTCGATCGCCTCCGCTCCGCCGCCCGCCTCGGCGACGGTGAAACCGCGCAGCCGCAGCGCGCGGCCGAGGGAGCGGCGGATCGCCGCGTCGTCGTCCACCACCAGTACCCGCCCGGTCGGTGCCCCGCCCTCACCGCCACCCGGGCCCGTCCCGCCGCGGCCCGTTCCGTGCGCATCCGCCCCGGACGCGTCCGTGCCGCTTCCGTCTGCCGCTGTCCCGCTCATCCGAACGACCCTCCGCTATCCGGCAGCGGTCATGGTCGCATCGCACGGGCCGGGACCGCACGCCGGGGAGCGGGAAGCCGCGTACCGGGCGTCCGCCGTCGGAGCCCGGTACGCGGGGCCTCACCCCGCGTACTGCGCGAGGATGCGGGTGAAGTCCCAGGCCTGCTGGGAGACTCCGGAGCAGGTGTCGTCGTTGGGGTACGCGCCGGGGCACGGCCGGTCGCGGTTGGCGGACCAGAAGGTCAGCCGGGCCAGGTGGTGGGCCTGGGCGTAGCCGAGGATGGTGCGGAAGTCGTCCAGGGTGACGGTCTCGTTGTTGTCGGTGATGCCGTTCATCGACGAGATGCCGCTGTGCCGGTACGCCACGTCGTCGCTGTAGCCGTAGGCGCTCTTCAGGGCGTTCTTCAGCCCGTCCGCGGCCTGTTCGGTGAGGGTGCCCATGTTCTGTCCGGCGCCGCCGAAGTCGAACGGCATGATGGTCCACGCGTCGACGGTCAGGCCGGAGGCGGCGGCCTTGTCGATCAGTCCGGTGTCGGGGCCCGACTGGCCGGTGCCGATGGTGACGTAGACGGTCAGCCCCGGGTTGTCCGCCTTGACGGTCTTGAGCGCGTCGACCACCCGCTGCTGGACGGTGCCGTTGCTGTAGGCGTCGGCCTCGATGTCGATGTCGATCGCCTTCAGGCCGTAGGCGCTGATCACCTTCTGGTAGGCCCCGGCGAGCGCGCTCGCGCTGGTGCAGGACTGCTCCAGCTTGTTGCCGCTGTAGCCGCCGAAGGACGGGACCACGTCGCCGCCGGCCGCGCGCACCTTGTCGATGGTGCTCTGGTCGACCCCGCCGGTGAGTGAACGGCTGCCGTCCCACTGGGGGTTGCAGGTGCCGTTGCTGAGCACGAAGGCGAGGGTGAACCACTTCACGCCGGTGGCGTTCATGATCGTGGTCGGGTCGGGCGGGTTGCCCCAGCCGTTGTACAGGTAGGGGGCGACCGCCTGGACGCTCGCGGGCGGTGGGGTGGTGCCGCCGCCGGTGGGCAGCGTCCACTGCTGGTTGGCGGACCCGGCGCAGGTCCAGATCTGCAGCCGGGTGCCGTTGGCGGAGCTCGGGCCGGTGGCGTCCAGGCACTTGCCGGAGCCGGTGTTGACGAGTGCGCCGTTGCTCGCGGTCCACTGCTGGGCGGCGGAGCCGTTGCAGTCGTAGAGCTGCACCGGCGTGCCGTCGGCGGTGCCCGCGGCGGTGACGTCCATACACTTGCCCAGCGCCTGGAGGGAGTTGTCGGAGCCGACGGTCCAACTCTGCGCGGTGGTGCCGTTGCAGTCGTAGAGCTGCACCGCGGTGCCGTTGGCCGAACTCGCCGAGGCGACGTCCACGCACTTGCCGCCGTAGCCGGTGATGGCGCCGGTGGCCGCGAACGCGCTCTGGGCCGGGCCGAGGGTGCTCAGCACGCCGGCGGCGAGCGCCGCGCCGGCGAGGATTCCGGTGGTCTTCCGCATCAGCCCGTGTACGTCCACTTCTGGTTGGCGGCGCCGGTGCAGGTCCAGATCTGCAGCCTGGTGCCGTTGGCGGAGCTGTTCCCGGTGGCGTCCAGGCACTTGTTCGCCGCCGGGTTGACGATGTCGTGGGCGCTGTTGACCACCCATTGCTGGGCCGCGGAGCCGTTGCAGTCGTAGAGCTGCACGGGTGTGCCGTCGGCGGTGCCGGCCGCGGTCACGTCCAGGCACTTGCCGAGCGCCTGGAGGGTGCCGCCGGTGGAGGTCCACTGCTGGGCGCCGGTGCCGTTGCAGTCGTAGAGCTCGACGGGCGTGCCGTTGGCGTTGTTCGCGCCGGTCACGTCGACGCACTTGCCGCCGATGCCGGTGATGGTGCCGCCGGTGCCGCCGCCGGAGGAGCCGCTGGTGGTGACGTGGACGTAGTCCACGACGAGTTGCTGCGGGAAGGAGGTGCTGCCGTCGGGGTCGCCGGGCCAGTACCCGCCGACCGCGAGGTTGAGGATGATGTAGAACGGGTGGTCGAAGACCCAGCGGTTGCCGCCGAGGTCGGCGGGGGTGCGGGTCTCGTAGACCTGGCCGTCCACCGACCAGGAGATCGAGTTCGGCGCCCAGTCGACGGCGAAGGTGTGGAAGGCGTCGGAGAAGCTCTGGCCGCCGGGCAGGGTGTAGCCGGCGCCGATGCCGTTGGAGCCGGAGTAGCCGGGGCCGTGGATGGTGCCGTGCACGGAGCCGGGCTCGAAGCCGACGTTCTCCATGATGTCGATCTCACCGCTGTTCGGCCAGCCGACCGACCCGATGTCGTCGCCGAGCAGCCAGAACGCGGGCCACATGCCCTGTCCGCGGGGCAGCTTCATCCGGGTCTCGAAGTGGCCGTACGCCTGGGTGAACTTCTGCGGGGTGGACAGCCGCGCCGAGGTGTACTGGCAGGTGCCGTACCAGCACTGGTAGTTGGCCGGGTTCTCCTTGCGGGCGGTGATCACCAGGTCGCCCTGCCCGTCGAGCGCCGCGTTCTGGGTGCCGCTGGTGTAGTACTCGCGCTCGTGGTTGTCGACGTTGTCGCCGGTCTCGTAGCCCCACTTGGAGCTGTCGACGGCGCTTCCGGCCGGGCCGTTGAAGTCGTCGGTGAAGGTGGCCGCGGCGGGGGACGCCGCCGCGGGCGCCGCCGAACCGCTCGCGCTCGTCGCGGCGGCGGCCTGCTGGAGCCAGCCGAACAGCAGCAGCGCGGCCACGGCGAGCAGCGCGAAGGGACGGATACGCCGGGTGCGGGGTGGTGCCGACATGCCGGACTCCTCGGTCGGTGGGGGGCGGGGCAGCGATCGAGCGGGCAGATTCGGTCATGCCCCTGACACGCGGTCGGCCGGGAACGGGACCGGGCGCGAGGCGAGGGACAGACCCGCGTGCTGGGCGAAACGCTGTGGGGGGAACATGGGGGAACGCTCGGGGAGAACGGGGCCACCGCGACCCCGGCAAGACTTACGCCACGTCTTAGTTCAGGACGTGATTTAAATGGCGAACCTGTGAGTCGTCAAGAGAAACGGCAAAGGTCCGTACCTTAAAGTTCCCCGCGGCGTACCAGCACCGCGAGCACGGCGGCGCCGGGAATGAGCGGCAGCCACGTGGTGAGCAGGCGGTATCCCAGCACGGCCGAGGTCGCGGCGACCGCGGAGGCGCCCGCGGTGACCAGCGCCAGCGCGAGAGCCGCGTCCAGCGAACCGATCCCGGCCGGCGTCGGCAGCCAGCCGGCAGCGGTGCTCGCGCACAGGTACGCCACCATCACCCCGCTGACCGGCACCGGCGCGTGCACCGCGCGGATCACGGCGGCCACCACCGCGCCGTGCATCATCGGAAAGGCGAGCGAACCGCCCCACAGGGCCGCCACCCTGGACCGGTCGCGGTGCACCGCCCGCACGTCGTGCGCGACCGAGGCGACGAAGCCGCGCAGCCGCGCGCCGAGCCTGCGGGCGTACCGCAGCAGCAGCACGATCCCGGCCAGCGCGGCGCCGCCGCCGACCGCGAGCAGCAGCGGGTGGTCCGGCAGCGCGGGCCGCCCGGAGACCACCCGCCGGATGTGCAGCGCGTCGGGGAAGACCAGCAGCGCCACCAGCAGCAGCACGATCCGCCCGGCCACGGCCGCCGCCGCGCGCACCGCGAGGGCGGCCAGCGCGGCGGTGGGGGTCATCCCGCGCCGGACCAGGAACCGCAGGTTCACCGCGTTGCCGCCGACGCCGGCCGGCAGCACGTGGTTGGCGGCCGAGGCGGCGAACTGCGCGGCCAGCAACCGCCCGGGCGGGACCGGACGAAGCACCGCGCCCTGGAGCGCGACGGCGGAGAAGACCCAGGTCATGACCGCGGCCAGGCAGGCCACCGCGAGCCACTCGCCGTCGGCGGAACCGAGCTGCCCCGCCCCGGAGTTGATGAGCGTCCACTTGCTGGCCAGCAGCACGGCGACGGCGGCGAGCGGCAGCACCATCGCCGTCGAACGCACGGAAGCGCGCTGCCACAAGGCTCCATCGGTGCGTGCGACGGACACGGCGGCTCCTCGGCGCGTGGGGACGGCCCGTCCAGGCTAGGACGTAACGGACCCGCTCTCCTACCCGCGCAGGGCCACTTGGGTCAACGCACCGGGGAACATCAGTCGACGGGACGACTTCGCTGCCCCGCAATGGACGACTACGCCGCCCCCGAACGGCCCGGACACGGGGTGCGGATACGGACACGGGCGCGCGCCGGCCGCCGGTCCGCGGGACGCGCGGACCGGCGGCTCTTCCCTCAGCGCGACCGGGCGGTGGTGAGAGGTCCACCACCCGGCCGTTCCGGGCAGCGGATCAGGCGGCGGGCGCCGTCCACTGCTGATTGGCGGCACCGGTGCAGGTCCAGATCTGCAATCGGGTGCCGTTGTCCGAACTCGGCCCGGTGGCGTCCAGGCACTTGCCCGAGCCGGCGTTCACCAGCTCGTTGTCCGGGCCTCTGGTCCACTGCTGGGCCGCGGTGCCGTTGCAGTCGTACAACTGCGTCTGGCTGCCGTCGGCGGTGCCGGCCGAGGTGACGTCCAGGCACTTGCCCAGCGCCTGCAGGGTGTCGCCCGAGGCGGTCCACTGCTGGGCGGCGGAGCCGTTGCAGTCGTAGAGCTGCACCGCGGTGCCGTTGGCGGAGCTGCCGCCGGCCACGTCGGCGCACTTGCCGCCGTAGCCGGTGATCGCGCCGGTGTGGCCGGGGCTGGTGCCGCCGCCGCTGCCCTGGGTGCCGGACCAGGTGAACGTCGCCGAGGCGCCCGCGGGCATGGTGTAAGTGAAGTGCTCGTTGCCCCAGTTGACCGTGACCGGCTGCGCGGAGGTCGACTCGTTGTAGGCGATCAGGGCCTTGGAGCCGTCCGGGTTCTTCCACGCGACGTTGCGGATCGTGGAGTTGTCGTCGGAGCTGATCCGGTGCGCGCCGGGCCGCACGAACTTCGTCAACTGGCCCATCGTGTAGTACTCGATGGTGTAGTCGACCTGCCCGCTGCGGCTGTCGCCGTTGTGCACGGTGACCAGGCCGGTGCAGGTACCGCAACCGCCGTTGTGCGGGCCCATGTTCTGATCGACCGCCAGGCTCCACTTGACCCAGCTCTGGCCCCAGTTGCGGGTGTAGTCGATCAGGTTCTCCATGTCCTCCTTCTGCTGGTTGCCGATCCAGGTGCCGCCGGAGTGCTCGGTGTCGAAGTCCGGCACGTTCGGGTACTGGTTGTGGATCGTGGTCTGCTCGCTGGTGCTGCCCTCGTAGCCGTGCCAGGCGATCCCGCCGAAGTTGGGGTCGTCGCGGATGGATTCGTCGTCCACGGTGGGCGCGGCGAAGCTGTCGTACGAGTCGGGGTTCCAGTCCAGCGCGAGCACCTTCGTGGACAGGCCGGCGGTGTGCAGCGCGGGCAGCAGGTCGTTCTTGGTGAAGTACGCCAGCCCGGAGCCGTTCCAGTTCGCGCCCGGGTAGTCGCCGCCGACCGTCGGCTCGTTCTGCACCGACACGTAGTCGATCGGCACGCCCGCGGCCTGGTATGCCTGGATGTACTTCACGAAGTACTGCGCGTAGGCCGCGTAGTACTGCGACTGGAGCCAGCCCTGCACGTAGCTGCCGTTGTCCTTCATCCACGGCGGCGGGGTCCACGGGGTGGCCATCACCGTGACGTCCGGGTTGATCTGCTCGGCCTGCTTGGTCAGCGGCAGGACGTCCGTCTGGTCGTGGGCGATGGAGAAGTGGGCGAGCGTCGGGTCGGTCTGGCCGGCCGGCATGTCGTCGTACGTGTAGTTGTTGCGGGCCAGGTCGGAGGCGCCCATCGGGTTGCGCAGGAAGTCCAGGCCGATCCCGTTGACCGGGTCGAAGAGCTTCTGCATCACCGAGTCGCGGGTCGAGGCCGACAGGGCGCCGCTGGAGTTGAGCAGATAGGCGGCGGTGTCGGTGAACGACGCGCCACCGCCGGTGAACTGCTGGTACTGCGTGCCCTCGTCCACCGCGACCTGCTGGCCGGAGCCGCCGGTCCCGGCAGCGAAGGTCAGCGGGGCCTGCTGCTCCAGGCCCTTCGTGACGTTGCGGCCACCGGAGTCGTTGGTGGTGGTGAGGTACACCTGGACGCTCTCACCGGCCGCGTGCGCGGTGGCCGGCATCGCGAGCATGGGGGCGACGGCCGCCGCGGCCGCCGTCACCACCCCGACGAGGGTGCGCCGCATACGGGTTCTGCCCGCGCGGGGGCGCGTTGCTGCGCTCATGGTTCGTTGCCTTTCTCGGCAATGATGGCATGGGCCTGACATTTCGTCCTACGGGCCGTGCACCGTCCGGGGCAACCGTGCAGCGAGGGGGCCCACACGCTTGTTCCCGTACTTGTTTCACGGCTTATATCGCGACGTGATTTAACTCGCGCTCCACAAGGCCGTCAAGGTGTCGAACGCGGTTCAGACGTCTGAAACACGGTGAAACAAAAGTGCGTCGACCCGGTGCAGGGCGATGACCTGCGGGACGTTGGTCTGGACCGCGGAAAACGCGCGGAGTGCGCCAAGCGGCGTGTCCGGGCCGGGCGGAGAGACTGGGCCGGGCGGAGAGACCGGGCCGGGCGGAGAGACCGGGCCGGGCGGCGTCTATGCCGGGCGGCGCGCCCGCAGCGGGCGTTCGGCGGGGCGGGCCGGGGCGGTGCTCCCGCGCGGGACCAGCACCGGCGGTTCGAGCAGGACGTCCGCCACCCGCTCCCCCCGTACGTGTGCGAGCAGGACCTGCGCGGCGCGGTGGCCGTACTCCGGCACGCGGCGGCTCACCGCGGTCAGCGCGGGGTGCACCAGGCGGCACAACTCGCTGTCGTCCCAGGCGACGAGGGACAGCTCGCCCGGCACCGACACTCCCATCTCCTGGGTGACGCCGAGCGCGGCGACGGCCATCACGTCGTTGTCGTAGACGATGGCGGTGGGCCGTTCCGCGGCCGACAGCAGCCGCCGGGTCGCCCGCGCGCCGTCCTCCCCGGAGTAGTCGGTGTAGACGCAGGTGATGCCGCCGAGTCCCAGTTCCTCCGCGGCGGCCTCGAACGCCTCGCCGCGCTCGCGGGTGTGCACGAAGTGCGGTGGGCCGGCCACCCGGGCGATCTCGCGGTGCCCCAGCGCCGCGAGGTAGGCGAGGGTCTCCCGGACGGCGACGGCGTCGTCGATCCAGACCGACGGCACCCCCGGCACCCGGCCCGCGTGGCCCACCGCCAGGGCGGGCAGGCCGAGTTCGGCGAGCAGCGCGGGGCGCGGATCGGGTTCGCGCAGGTCCACCAGGAGCACGCCGTCCACCCGCCGCTCGCCCCACCAGCGCCGGTACGCCTCCTCCTCGGCGCCGGCGTCCTCGGTGACCTGGAGCAGCAGCGCCGTGCCGGTGGCGGCGAGCCCGGCCTCGACACCGGAGATCAGCCGCATGAAGAACGGTTCGATGCCCAGCACCCACGCGGGCCGGTCCACCACCAGGCCGATCGCGCCGGCCCGGCCGTCGGACAGCGCGCGGGCGGCGCTGCTGGGGTGCCAGCCCATCCGGGCGGCGATCTCCAGGATGCGCGCGCGGGTTCCCTCCGACACGCCCGGTTTGCCGTTGAGCGCGTAGGACACCGCGCCCTTCGAAACACCTGCCGCCTCGGCGATGTCGGCGATGGTGGGGCGCTTCTTGGGGGACACGGGGGACATGCGGCCTCGGGTGGTGCGGGGCCCGCGGGCGGGCCGTGTGCGGCGATACGGCCCGCCCACCTTAACAACGCTGAACCGGGGCAGCGGCGTTGGCACCGTGGCCGCGGGATCTCCGCGACGGCGCCGCCGGCTCAACCGGTTGAGCGCCGCGGTCCCGCCCCGGTTCAACCGCGTACGGCCGAGATCTCCAACCGGACGTAGTCCGCGACGGGTTCTTCCAGCCGCGCGGCGACCGCCTGGACGAAGGGCTCGTGGTCGGCGTCGGCCATGGCGTCGAGCCGGGGGCCGAGGATGACGGTCGCGAGGAAGGACTCCAACTGCTCGCCGCGCTCGAACCTGGCCGGGTCGGGGCGCAGCCGGACGTCGATGTCGGTGAACCCGGCGGCGGCCAGCCGTTCGCGGGTGTCGTCCACGCCCGCGAACTCCCAGGTGTCGGAGACGGTGCCGGTGACGTCGGCGACAGCCGCGTTCACCGCGGCGATGTTGCCGCGGCCGCCGCAGTCGCTGACCAGGCGGGCGCCGGGCCGCATCCGCTCGGCGAGCGACGCGAAGAGCGCGGAGTGGTCCTCGACCCAGTGGAAGGTCGCGACGCTGAAGACCGCGTCCACCTCGCCGTCGAAGGGCAGCGGCTTCGTCAGGTCGGCGAGCACGACCTCCACCCGGTCCAGCCGTCCGGCCAGCCGCTCGCGCAACTGGTCCAGCATGCGGACGGAACCGTCCATGGCGACCACCCGGCCGTCCGGCAGCCGGTCCAGCAGCCCTTCCGTGTCGCGCCCGGTACCGCACCCCGCGTCCAGCACCCGCTCGTCGCCGCGCAGCGGCAGCCGGGCGAGCGTGCGCCGCCCCCAGCCGAGGTGCGGCAGCGGCAAGGAGTCGTACGTCCTGGCATCCCATTCCCGGGGCATGGCGCTCCAATCATCGCGCGACCACGGCCGGCCGCCCGACGGCGGCGGTCCGGTGATCACCGACCGCCACAGTACGCCGCGCTGACCGCATGGTGATACCGGCGTCTCATATAATGGTCAGCTCTCGGGGCGCGCCGACCCCCGGGACGGCGTGCGGGCGGGGTGCGGGATACGGGCGCAGGACGCCGGGTGCGGGCGCAGGACGCCTGGTCCCGGGTGCCGTTTGTGCGGGATACCGGGCGCAGGTTCTGCCCGGCTACGGGCGCGGCGCCCAGACGGGGTTGCGGTCCTTGTCCACCAGCGCGGCACGCACCCCTTCGTGGAAGTCGGGCTCGCGGGCGGTGCGGCAGGCGCTCTCCAACTCCAGGGCCAGGCACTCCGCCAGGCTCGCGCCGGCGCCCGCGCGCAGCAGCCCGAAGGTCAGCTCCAGGCTCATCGGGCTGGCCCGGTCCAGCACCGCGAGGGTGTCCTCGGCCCACGCCCGGTCCGCGGCGTCCCCGGCACCGGTCTGCGCGGTGAGCCGGTCCCGCAGTTCCGCCAGGTCCGGGGCGGAGAAGCAGCGCTCGATCGCCGCGCGGTGCCCGGCGAGTTCGGAGGGCGGCGCGGCCACGGCGAACCGTTCCAGCACCGCGTCCGGGGCGCCGCCGTCCGCCCCCGTCAGCGCCTCCTCCAGCGCGGGCAGGTCCGCGGCGGGAACGTAGTGCGTGGCCAGGCCGCACTCGACCGCGGCGGCGCCCGAGATCCGTACGCCCGTCAACCCGAGGTACCAGCCGACGGCGCCCGGCAGCCGGGGCAGGAAGTAGGTCGCGCCGATGTCCGGGAAGAACCCGATCGCCGTCTCCGGCATCGCCAGCACCGCCCGCTCGGTGACCACCATCGCCGAGCCGTGCACCGAGATGCCCAGCCCGCCGCCCATCGCGTACCCGTCGACCAGCGAGGTGTACGGCTTCGGGAACTGGGCGACCAGCGCGTTCAGGGTGTACTCCGTACTGAAGTACGTGCGGACCGCCGCGTCGTCGCCGCGCAGGCCCGCGGCGCGCATCGCCAGGATGTCACCGCCGGCGCAGAACGCCTTCGGGGAGGTGCTGCGCACCAGCACCGAACGGACCGCAGGGTCCTCCCGCCATTCGCGCAGCGTCGTGTCGATCGCGCGGGCCATCTCCAGGTCCAGCGCGTTCAGCGCACCCGGGCGGTCCAGTTCCAGGACGCCCGCACCTGAGGCGGTGACCGCGCCGCGCACCGTAGCCGAGGTCTCTGCCCTGCCCATGTACCGCTCCCAACGTCGTGCCTACGGAGCCCCTGGCCGGCGCGGGCTCCCCGCGCGGCTCCCCGCGGGAGGACCGGCAGGTACCCGGGCCCGGCCGGCGGGTGATCCCGGAACCGACAGTACGCGGCGGGTCGGGCGGGTTGATACGCTGCCCGGGAGCCGTGACTGGCGTGCTGGGATGGGTGCAACCATCGGGAAGCGGCTCGCGCGAAACAGAAGTGCCGTGCGCCTGGGCCACCCCGTTGCCGAATCTCCGGAGGACCCGCCATGGCCGAACCGTCTGTCACCCAGCAGTCCCCGCACACTCCCCAGTCCCGCCAGTCCGTCGAGTCCACCGCGTTCCGCAGCGCCCTTGAGGTGATCCGGGGCGTCGAGCCGCGGGTCGCGGACGCGATCGCCGCGGAGGTCGCCGACCAGCGCGAGATGCTCAAGCTGATCGCGAGCGAGAACTACGCCTCGCCCGCGGTGCTGCTGGCGATGGGCAACTGGTTCAGCGACAAGTACGCGGAGGGCACCGTCGGCCGCCGCTTCTACGCGGGCTGCCGCAACGTGGACACCGTCGAGGCGCTCGCCGCCGAGCACGCCCGCAACGTCTTCGGCGCCGCGCACGCGTACGTGCAGCCGCACTCCGGGATCGACGCGAACCTCGTCGCGTTCTGGGCGGTGCTCTCGCAGCGGGTGGAGCGCCCGGCGCTGGACAAGGCCGGCGTCCGCCAGGTCAACGACCTGACCGAGCAGGACTGGGCCCGGCTGCGCGCCGACTTCGGCAACCAGCGGATGCTCGGCATGTCCCTGGACGCGGGCGGCCACCTCACGCACGGCTTCCGCCCGAACATCTCGGGCAAGATGTTCGAGCAGCGCAGCTACGGCACCGACCCGCAGACCGGCCTGGTGGACTACGACGCGCTGCGCGCCGCGGCCCGCGAGTTCCGGCCGCTGATCCTGGTCGCGGGCTACTCCGCCTATCCGCGGCTGGTCAACTTCCGCATCATGCGCGAGATCGCCGACGAGGTCGGCGCCACGCTGATGGTGGACATGGCGCACTTCGCCGGCCTGGTCGCGGGCAAGGTGCTGACCGGCGACTTCGACCCGGTGCCGCACGCGAACATCGTCACCACCACCACCCACAAGTCGCTGCGCGGCCCGCGCGGCGGCATGGTGCTGTGCGACGACGCGCTCGCCGAGCACGTGGACCGGGGCTGCCCGATGGTGCTCGGCGGCCCGCTGCCGCACGTGATGGCGGCCAAGGCGGTGGCGCTGGCGGAGGCGGCCCGGCCGGAGTTCGGCACGTACGCGCACGCCGTGGTGGACAACGCCCGCTCCCTCGCCGAGGGCCTGATGCGGCGCGGCGCGACGCTGGTCACCGGCGGCACCGACAATCACCTGGCCCTGATCGACGTCTCCTCCTACGGCCTGACGGGCCGCCAGGCGGAGGCGGCACTGCTGGACGCGGGCATCGTCACCAACCGCAACTCGGTGCCGCAGGACCCGAACGGCGCCTGGTACACCTCCGGCATCCGCATCGGCACCCCCGCGCTGACCACCCGGGGCCTGGGCGCGCCGGAGATGGACGAGATCGCCGGCCTCATCGACACGGTGCTGGCGGCCACGACGCCCGCCGCGGCGGCGAAGGGCGGGACGTCGAAGGCCAACTACGTGCTGGACCCGGCCGTCGCCGAGCAGGTCGCCACCCGCTCCGCCGACCTGCTCGCCGGTTTCCCGCTCTACCCGGGCATCGACCTGAGCTGACCGGCCCGCCGGACCGGAACGGCCCGCCCCTCGTACGCGCGACGACGTACGAGGGGCGGGCCGATCCATGTCCCCGGGCAGATCGGGCGAACCCGAGCGCCGGACTGCCCGGGTGCCCGGGTGCCCGGGTGCCCGGGTGAAGGATCAGGTGAAGGACCAGATCACGCCGTGGTTGGCGATGGTGACCGCGACCATGACGGCCAAGTCGGCCACGCCGAGCGCCAGGCCGAGGGCCGCGCGGCCGCGGCGGCGGGTGCCGCGGGCGAACGCGACGAGCGCGAGGACGGCGGCGGCCGGGCCGAGCACGACGTTCATCACCAGCAGGCCGGGCAGGCCGAGCAGGAAGGACGCGACGGCCATCCCGTCGGCGTCACGGACGTTGCGGGAGACGGCGGAGGCCGCCGGGGCGGTGCGGATCGCGGCGGTCGTGCGCGCGGCCGAGGAGCCGGCGTCGACCGGGTGCGCTGCGGTGTTCACGGTGTTCCTCTCGGAAATGGTGGGTTCTTCCGGTCCGCCGATCGGGCGGCGCCGGACGGGCGGCCCGCTCAGCGGTGGCGGCGGGCGACACCCTCGCGGACGGCGAAACCGAGCAGCCAGGCCGCGATGGCGGCGGCGAGGACGGTGAAGACCGTGAGCGAGGTGTGGGCGGCGGCACCCATCAGGATGCCCATCCCCAGCAGGAGGACGACGAGGCTCATGTCTGCTGCACCTCCAGCGAGTTGAGATTTCAGATGACAGTTGTTCACTGACTTCTCCAGTGTACGGTGGCCAAAGTCGGAGAACGGTTGTTTACTGAATGACATGAGTCACACTTCCGACGCCCCCGGGACCGGGGCGGCCCGGGCAACTCGCGCGGAGCAGGCTGGCGTTGCCGCGCAGCCGTCCGCCGAGGGGCACCAACCGGGCATCCGCCAGGCCCAGAAGCAGCAGACCCGGCAGGCGCTGCTCGACGCGGGCCTGCGCCTGCTGGAGCACCAGAACCTCAGCAGCCTCGGACTGCGCGAGCTGACCCGGGAGGTGGGCGTCTCCCCCGCCGCGTTCTACCGCCACTTCCCCGACATGGCCGGCCTCGGGGTCGCCCTGGTCGACGAGGCGCTGGGCAGCCTGCACGACATGGTCCGCGCGGTGCTCGCCGACGGCGCCGACGGTTCGGTGCCCGACGTCCTGATCGAGCGCACCGTCGCGATCACCGCGGCCTACGTCGACGAGCACCGCCCGCACATCCGCTTCATCGCGCGCGAGCGGCACGGCGGCGTGCGGACCGTACGGGAGGCCATCGCGGCCGAACTCGGCCGGTTCACCGACGAGGTGGCCGCCGGCCTGGCCGCGCAGCCCTCGTCGGCCGGCTGGTCCCGCGCCGAACTGCACGTGCTCGCCGGGCTCTACGTCGACCACATGGTGATGACGGCCGCGGAACTCCTGGAGGCGCCGCGCGACGACACCGCCGTGCGGCGGCGGATCATGCACGCGGCCCGGCTGCGGATGCGGATCATCAGCGTGGGCCGGCGGCACTGGCTCGACCCGGAACCGGGCTGACCCGGGGGGGCGGCGTCGCGAGCGGACGCGGGGAGGCCGGCGGGCCCCTCGGTGGAGTACGGGACCGTGCGACAGGACAGCACGGCCCCGAGCCTCACGGGGCGGGCGCGAGGGGGGGCGGACAGGGCCTTTTGGAGTCGGTACGGACACGGTCCGCGCCCGCACCGGCTCTCCCCCGCGGGCCTGCGCCCCCCTCGGGCACACACGGCATCCCGGGACGCCGTCCACCGATCATGGGTCGGACCCCCGTCCCGGCGGGAGGACGGAACGCGCCACCTGATGGTCGAAACGCGCCAGATCGCGCGTAGGCTGCTGGCACGTCCCCGGCGGACCGCCGCGGGACGCCCAGGACGACCGCCGACCGCCGGAGTTCCGGTATGCCGCCAGCAGCGCCCATAACCGACCTGCCCACCTCGCACCCGCACCCGCACCCCGGCGTGACCCCGTGCCCGTGCCCGCCCGTACACCAGGGGCCCGCGCACCAGAAGTACGACGGACGCGGCGGGCAGGGCGAAGGCGGTGGGGACAACGCGCAGGGCCCGTACGGCGGTACGGCTCGCACGTCCGTCCCCGCCTCGCTGGCGGGGGCCCCGCTCACCGACTCCGTCGTGGTGCCCCGCCTGATCGCGACCGCCACCGCGAACGACCCTCGCGAGGCGGAACAGTTGGTACGCGCCGCCGGGCTGCCGCACGTACTCGGCCAGCCGGAGACCACGCGCACCCCGTCCACGCGCACCTACCGGCTGTGGGGCGCGGTGCTGGCGCGCACCGGGCGGGTCGACGCCGGGCTGCTGGCCGCGGCCGGCTACCGGCCCGGCCTGCTCGACGTGTTCGACTACCTGATGACCTCCGCGCCGACCGTCGGCGAGGGCCTGGCCCGCGGCGCGGCCCACATCCATCTGATCAGCAGCAACTCCCTGCTGACCATCGACGAGTCCGACGACGAGGTGACCATCGGCTACGCCGCACGGCACGGCGACGACGAACTGCGCTGGGTGGTCGCGGAGTTCGCGCTCGCGGTGCTGGCCAGGCAACTGCGGCACTCGACCGGGCGGGAACTCTCCCCGGTCCGGGTGGAGTTCGCCCATCGGGCACCCCTCAGGCAAGCCCCGCACCAGGAGGCTTTCGGGAACGCCCGGTTGGAGTTCGGCGCGACGGCCGACGCGATCACACTGCACCGGCAGGACCTGGAACGGCGGTTGGACACCGCCGATCCCGCGCTGGCCGCGATCATGCTGCGCGCCGCGGCCGAGATGCCGGCACCGCGGATACCGCGATCGGTCGCCGTACCCGGACTGCGCGAGGTGATCGCCGAGCAACTGCCCAACGGGCGGCCCTCGTTGGCGGAGGCCGCGCGGCGCCTCGCGATCAGCACGCGTACCCTGCAACGCAGGCTCGGCGACTCCGGCACCACCTGGCGGGCCGAACTGGACGCGGTACGGCGCGAGCAGTCACTCCGGCACGGGAGCGCGGGCTCGGCGCAGCGCGCGGTGCGGCTGGGCTTCGCCGAGTCGCGCTCGCTCCGGCGCGCGATGAACCGCTGGGACGCCGACAACCGCGGCGAGGGCGCACGCACCGACGGCGGCGCCGACCGCAGCGGCGACCACGACATCGGCGACCACAGCACCGACGGCGACGGGACCGGTGAGCGGTCCGGCACACCACAGGAGGCGGGCACGGCGTGACCGACGGAACCGAGCGAGCCCAGTACAGCGAAGGCGGCGACCCGGTCTGCTGGTCGGACCGGGTGTGCGAGGAGTGCGGGGCCTTCCGGGAGACCGCGGACCCGACGTGCGCGCGCTGCGGCCGCCCGTACCCCGGCGCCGGCCCGTCAAGTCCGGCGGGACCGCGCCCGCTCCCCTCGGAACACGTCCCGTCCGACCGGGAGAACGCGCCTCGACCACCGTCAGCGCTCCGACCGCACGGCCGGCGAGCCGACCAGTGACCGTCGGCACCGGCGCCGTACTGGTCTTCAGTGCGACCGCCGGATACCGGCACGCCTCGATCACGGCGGGGGCCGCCGCGCTCGCGGAACTCGCCGGCCGGCACGGCATGCCCGCCCGCCACACCGAGGACCCGGACGACCTGCGGCCCGACGCGCTCGCGGGCTGCGCGGCCGTGGTGTTCCTCTCCCCCACCGGCGAGGTCCTGCACGACCGGGCCCGGGCGGCGCTGCGCGACTTCGTGACGGGCGGCGGAGGCTTCCTCGGCGTCCACGCGGCGACCTGCGCGGAGTACGACTGGCCGTACTACGGCGAGTTGCTGGGCGCGCGCTTCGACGGGCATCCGCGGGTCCAGCCGGCCGACGTGCTCGTGCACGACCGTACGCACCCCGCGACCGCGCACCTCCCGGCCACCTGGCGCTGGACCGACGAGTGGTACAACTTCCGCGCGGGACCGGCCGGTCGGGGCGTGCGGGTGCTCGCGTCCGCCGACGAGGACAGCTACGAGGGCGGCTCGATGGGCGCCGGCCATCCGCTGGTGTGGTGCCACCGGGTGGGCGAGGGAAGGGTGTTCTACACCGCGCTCGGCCACCTCGAATCCGCCTACGCCGACCCGGACTTCCGCCGCCATCTCGACGGCGCGCTGCTGTGGTGCGCGGGAACGGCGGAGTGAGTCTCATCCCGATCGCCCACCGGGGGCGCGCGTTCTGGCGTACACGCCCGTAGTTACGGCCTTTCGTATCCGCCACGGGCGACGGCGCTACTACGCTGAGTGGTGGCAGGAGAGTGACGGCGCCGGGGAGTCGGGAGGGCCGTATGGACGCTGAACCT
Source organism: Streptomyces sp. NBC_00448 (assembly GCF_036014115.1). Taxonomy (NCBI): domain Bacteria; kingdom Bacillati; phylum Actinomycetota; class Actinomycetes; order Kitasatosporales; family Streptomycetaceae; genus Streptomyces; species Streptomyces sp. NBC_00448. Next base: position 8,473,435 of record NZ_CP107913.1, on the reverse strand, counting down.
GCGAGGGCGGTGGAGACGGACATCGAACGGGTGGGCGGCCGGCCCACCGAGCAGCTCGCGCGGTTACTGGCCCGCGCCGAGAACGGCGCGCAGGCCGCGCGGCACCTGGCCGAGGTGCACAGCGCGCTGATGCACTACTGCGGTCTCCAGTCGTGCCGCCACGCCAAGGGGCCGCCGCGGCCGATCGACCGGCGCACCTACCGGCACAGCTTCCTGCTGCCGGACGGCGGGGTGCGGCTGGTGTGGGAACTGGAGCACAACACCGGGCCGGGCGGCGAACTCCGGTACGCGGTCTTCACCGACCGGGGCGAACTCGCGCTCGCCGAGTGGGAGGCCGACACGGCGTTCGGCCGGCCGCCGCCGTGGACCGGCCCGGACGGCGGCAGCGATCCGGCAGGGGCCGACCTCAGCGGCGTCGGCGGAATCGGCGGGCTCGCGGACCTGGACGGTGAGGCCGGCGCGGGCGGCGCGGCGGGTCCGGGCGGGCTCGACGACGTGGACGTCCTGGGCGGCCTGGCACGGTCGGCGCCGCTCCCCCTGCCGCCGTCACCCGAGCCGCACGGCTGCCACCGCGCCTACACCGAGGCCGACTCACCCGAGCACGCCCGCCGCCTGCTGCGCCGCGCGTCGAACGCCAACCCGCCGGGCGAGGAGGTCCATCGGCGGCTGCACGCGGCCATCGCCCACACCATCGGCATCGTGACCCGCCGCAGCACGCTCGTCGCCGGCCGCACGGTGACCTGGTCGCTGTACGAGCACGCGTTCCTCCTGCTCGACGGCACCGAGTTGAGCCTGTGGGAGATCGACCACACCCGCACCCCGAACGGGAGCCCGGTGTGCGAGGTCTACGCCTCGCGCGACGCGGCACTGGACACGGCGGTCCGCCGGATCGAGGCGGGCTGACCGGTTCGGCCGGGTGGCAGGAGCCGTACGCCTCCTGCCGCCCGCCGTGGCGGCCGTGCCTGCCTCAGCCGTCGCCACCGTGCTCGGGGCGGCTGTCCGGTTCGGGGTGGGCGGCGGCCGCCGGGGACGTGTGGTCGTGGCCGTACTCGCAGATCCGGCCGTGCTCGTCCTCGGTGGCGAACCTGACCAGGGTCAGCCGGGAGAGCGGAGGCACGTTGCCGGTGCGGCCGGCCCGGCGCCAGGCGACGAGCACGGTCAGCCGGATCATCTTCCGGGCGACGTACACCAGCAGGGCGGCGAGCGGGAGTTCGGCGACCACCGCCGTGATGATCGCGCCGGTCAGCTCGTCGCTGTTCCAGTCCAGCACGATGTCGAACCAGGCGTCGCAGCACAGCAGCGCGGCGGTCACCAGCGCCCACGGGATGAAGATCTGCAGCCGCCGCCAGGCGCACAGCGCGGTGATGCCGATCGCCACGATCAGCGCGCCGTCGAAGCCGACCCAGGCGAAGCGCCACTGGTCGACCTCGTGGTGGGTGGGCAGGCTGGCCGAGAGGTAGCCGATCCACGGGATCAGGAAGAGGAAGCTGCCGGTGACGACGGCGAGGAACATCCGGCGCAGGTGACGCACGTGGTGGTCGTGCAGGGACGGGACCTCGTGAACCATGTCGTCCACTGTGCCCGACGCGTGTGCCCGACGTGGCCGCGCCGCGAACGGCGACGAGCGGATCACGGGCAGGACGGAACCGCGGGTGATCCGTTCGGCGGCGTGCCCGGCGCCGTACCGAACGGGTCGAGGGAGCCCACGGCCTCCGACAGCGCGTGGAAGACGTCCTCGCCGAGCGGCGCGACGACCCGGGCCCGCAGGGTCCGCGCGAGCGAGCGGGAGGCGGCGAGCACGGACTCGGCGCCGGCCGAGGTCAGCGCGGTGTAGACCACCCGGCGGTCGGCGTCGGAGGGGCGGCGCTCGACGAGTCCGGCGTCGGCGAGCCGGTCGACGAGCTTGGTGGTGCCGGCGGTGGAGAAGCCGAGCGCCGCGGAGAGCTGGTTCATGGGCGCGGCCTGACCGGGCGCGGTGACCAGGAACATCAGCGCCTGGAAGGAGCTAGGCGCCAGCCCCTGCTCGGCCTCGACGTCGGCCAGCATGTCGTCGGTGAGCCGCCGCACGCCCGACTGGAGGGCGTGCCACCGCTTCAGCAGGGCCAGTTCGTCGGCGTCGGGGCAGGCTTGCGCCGCGTTGCTCCGTACGGGTTCCACCACCATGACTCCAGGATAGCCTTCGAGCTATCATCTCGCTGGTTAGCTAATTACTGGTAACGTATTGAGCGTTCCATCAGCCCGAGGGGCCGATCCGGCCCGCCCGTGCCCGGAGAGGACGACATCCATGTCGCAGACCACCGCCGAAGCCGGACGCTGGGTGCTGGACCCCGCACGCTCCTCCGTCGGCTTCCGCAGCAAGACGTTCTGGGGGCTGCTGACGGTGAAGGGCACCTTCGGCACCGTCAGCGGCGAGGGCGAGGTCGCGCCCGACGGCACCGGGCGCGGCACCCTCACCATCGACGCCGCCTCCCTCGACACCGGCAACGGCAAGCGCGACACCCACCTGCGCTCAGCCGACTTCTTCGCCGTCGACGAGCACCCGTCGATCGTCTTCACCGCGAACTCCGTCACCGCCCCCGCGGACGGCTCCGGCGAGGTCCAGGTCACCGGCGACCTCGCGGTCCGCGGCGTCTCCCGCCCGATCGCCTTCCCCGCCCGGGTCACCCTCGCCTCGCCCCAGGAGGCCACCCTGGAAGCCGATGTCCCCGTGGACCGGGCGGAGTTCGGCATCACGTGGAACCAACTGGGCATGCTGCTCAGCCCGTCCACGGTCGTCGTCACCGCGCACTACCGCCGCGAGAGCTGAGCGCGCGCCCTCGGGCGGCTCCCCGTACGGTGCACCCGATCCGCCCGGCGGGCTCTCGCGTGCGCCCTCGGGTCAACTCCCGCCGGCGGTGAGGAGTTCGTGCACCGGGAGGGTGGCCGCGCCGAGGGCGACCGCCTCCTGACCGAGCCGGCCGAGTTCGACCACGGTCCCACCGGCGAGGTAGCCGAGCACGTGACGGTCCATCACCTCCCGCACCGCGGGCAGCATCACGGGGCCCATCGCGGCGCTCACCCAGCCGGAGAGGATCACCCGGTCCGGACCGAGCAGGTTCACCAGGTTGGCGATGCCCACGCCGAGGTACTCCGCGGCCCGGCGCACCGTGTCCGCGGCGGCACCGGGCGTGCGGGCGGCGGCGATCAGCGCGGCCAGCCGCCGCTCGGTGTCGCCCCCTCCCAACTCCACCGCCCCGGGTTGCTGTTCGTAGTACGCGAGGATCGCCTCGGCGCCGACGTACGCCTCCAGACAGCCGCGCGACCCGCACCGGCAGGCCGCGCCGTCCTTCTCCACCACGGTGTGGCCCCACTCGCTGGTCACGCTGGTGACGCCACCGGGTGAACCCGTCGCCACCGCGGCACCGACGCCGACCGCGAGCAGCGCGACGATCGCCCGCTCCGCGCCCCGGCCCGCGCCGCGCCACATCTCGGCCTGGCCGAGGGTGCGGGCGCAGTTGTCCAGGTGCAGCGGGGCGGCGAGGTGCGGCCCGAGCAGGTCGCCGAAGGGCACGCCGGACCAGCCGAGGGTCGGCGCGTGCACGAGCCCGCCGGGCAGCACCGCGCCGGGCACGCCGACGCCGACACCGAGCAGCCCGGCCGGGTCGACCCCTGCCTCGGCGGTGACCTCCGCGACGCCCGCGAGCACCGACGCGGCGAGCAGCACGGGGTCCGAACGGCCGCCGTCCATCGGGTGGGTGGCGGTCGCCAGCGTGTCGAGGGTCCAGTCGAAGAGGCCGACCTCGACATGTGTCTCGCCGATGTCCACGCCGACCACCTGCGCGTATCCCGGCTCGACCGCCAGCAGAGCGGCCGGGCGGCCGCCGTCGGAGTCCAGCAGCCCCGCCTCCGCCACCAGGCCGTCGCCGACCAGGTCGGTGACCACGTTGCTCACCGTCGCCGCGCTGAGCCCGGTGACCCGCGCCAGGTCGAACCGGCTGGCCGGGCCGTTCAGGTAGAGCCTGGTCAGGACGGACGTGCGGTTGTGCCGGCGCAGATCCCTCGTCGTCCGCCCCACGTCGTGCCTCACCGGGCTCCCCCTGTCGCCGTACCCGGCACATCGTGCCAGATCGGGGGTCGGCCGCCACCAGGGGGGAAGCGCTCTCCCGGTCCCCCGGTGAGCGCTCTCCACCGGGCCGGCGGGGAGCGGCCGGCAGCCGTCACCGCGCCTGCCGCCCGGCAGACATCGGATGCCTCACCCCCGCCCGGGCGGCAGGCGGCAGGCGGCGAACCCGAGGTTCAGTCCCGGCCGGTCCCCCGGTACAGGTCGAGCTCCCCGTCCAACTCCAGCGCCAGCACCGTCGCGTACGGGTCGACGTCGCCCGGCGCGGGAGCGTCGATCCACAGCACGCCGGGCACGTCGTGCAGCCCGCCGGTGACGTGGTGCCCCAGCTCACTCCCGGTGCCCAGCACGGTGGCCCGGCGCACCGCGTTGCGCAGACCGCGCACCGACACCGTCTCGCGCGGCGGGTCGAAACAGGTCAGGTAGAGGGTCCGGCGGTCGGCGGAAAGGGTGCTGGGGCCGTAGTGGTGGCCCGGCGGCAGTCCGGCCACCGTGCCGTACACCGCGTCCGCGTGCCGCGAGACCCACTCGCCCAGGCCCTCCAGGCGGGCGATCTGCTCGGGGGTGATCGTGCCGTCCTCACGCGGGCCGACGTCGAGCAGCAGGTTGCCGCCGGCACCGACCGTCTCGGCGAGGTAGCGCACGAGCTGGCCGACCGACTTCTGCCGGTGGTCGTGCGGCTGGTAGCCCCAGGAGTCGTTGACCGTCAGGCACAACTCCCAGGGGCCCTCCGGCGCTTGCAGCGGGACGCCCTGCTCGGGCGTGGCGTAGTCGCCGCGGTGCAGCATGCGGGAGTTGAGCACCACCTCCGGGGTGGCCGCGAGGATCTCGTCGGCGAGCGCGTCGATGCCCCACTGCTCGGCGGACCGCTCCCACTCGCCGTCGAACCAGAGCAGGTCGGGGCGGTAGCGGGTGGTCAACTCCGCTACCTGCGCGTTGCGGTAGGCCAGGTAGCGGCGCCACGCGGCGGGGTCCTCCGCGCCCGGCGCGGGGGCGCTGAAGCGGTTGTCGTTGACCGGGATCTCGGCCGGCGGCGACGGGTGGCGGACGGTCGGGTAGTCCGGGTGCGACCAGTCCGAGTGCGAGTAGTAGAGCCCGACGCGCAGGCCGTGCGCGCGCAGCGCGTCGGCGTATCCGCCGATCAGGTCGCGGCCGGCCGGGGTGTCGCGCGCCACCGACAGGCCCCGCTGCTCGGTGTCCCACAGCGCGACACCGTCGTGGTGGCGGGCGGTGAGCACCGCGTACCGCGCGCCCGCGCGGGCGAACAGCCGCGCCCAGGTATCCGGTTCGTACCGCGACGCGGTGAACCCGCCGAGCTGGCCCAGGTACTGCTCGTGGCTGACCCGGCCGTCGTAGAACGCCCATGACTCGGGGACGCCGTCGACCGCGTAGACGCCGTAGTGCACGAAGATGCCGAGCTTGGCGTCGGGGAACCAGGGCTGCATGGGCATGAGCCGCAACCGCTCCAATACATCGGAGGTGTGACCGGACGGCCTCGACCCTAAGTCCGCCGGCGCCGCCGATCAATCCCCGCCGACGCGAAGGCCGCAGGAAGGCGGCAGGAAGGAGGCATCGAAGGCCGCAGAAAGGCAGCAGGAAGGAGGCGAAAAGGAGGCAGGAATGCCGCAAGAACGCGGCACGACAGCAGCACGAAAGCGGCACCGCAGGCCCCGGGCCCGCGGCGCGGAGCGGGGCTCAGCAGTCGGCGGGGGGCCGCCGCACCCCGCCCCATCTGCGGGTTGTCGTCGCCCAGGGCCAACGGGAGAGCGCTCTCCCGTCGTGGTATAAAGGCAGTTATGACCACCAGCCGTCCGGGCCGTCCGCGCCTGCCCACCCTCGAAGACGTCGCACGGTCCGCGGGGGTGTCGCGGGCGACGGTGTCCCGGGTGGTCAACGGCACGCGGAACGTCGACCCGGAGATCCAGAAGGTGGTCCAGGAGGCGGTGGCCCAGACCGGCTACGTGCCGAACCGGGCGGCCCGCACCCTGGTGACCCGTCGCACCGACTCGGTCGCGCTGGTCTTCTCGGTGCCCGAGCACCCGGCCGACGACCCTTTCATGGCACGGGTGTTCAGCGACGCGTTCTTCGGCCGGATCGTCGGCGGCCTGCTGACGGTGCTGCGGCCGCGGGGCGTGCACCCGGTGCTGATGCTCGCCGACTCCGACGACGTGCGGCGCGAACTCGTCGACAACCTCCGCCAGCAGCACATCGACGGCGTGGTGCTGGTGTCGATAGCGCCCGAGGACCCGCTGCCGCTCCTGCTCACCGAGGCGGGGCTGCCGACGGTGCTGTTCGCCCGCCCCACCACCCGGGTGCCGATCAGCTTCGTGGACATCGCGCAGCAGGCGGGCGTCAAACTGGCCGTCGAGCACCTGGTGTCCCTGGGCCGCACCCGGATCGCCACCATCGCCGGCCCGTACGACTCACCGGCCGGCCGGGACCGGCTGGCCGGGTTCCGCGACGCGATGGCCGAGCACGGCCACCCGTACGCGCCCGACATCGAGGGCGACTTCACGCAGGAGGGCGGCGAGGCGGCGATGCGCGCGCTGCTGTCCGAACACCCCGACACCGACGGTGTGTTCGTCGCCAACGACCTGATGGCGCAGGGCGCGCTGCTCGCGCTGCGCGAGCTGGGCCGCCGGGTGCCGGAGGACATCGCCGTCGTCGGCTTCGACGACAGCAGCGCGGCGACCGCCTCCCGCCCGCTGCTGACCACCGTGCGGCAGCCGGTGGAGGACATGGCCGCGGAGATGGCCCGGTTGCTGCTCGCACTGATCGACGACCCGGCCCAGCAGCTCCGTTCGGTGATCTTCAAGACCACCCTGGTCCGCCGCCACTCCGCCTGACCGTCTGCCCCCGCCCCTCCGTCCGACCGTTCGCGCCGGCGCCGCTCAGCTCTCCGAGGGGGCCGGGATCGCGATGACGGTGGCGACGAGGCCGGCGTGGGCGATCCAGCGGCCGGTGAAGAGGGCCGGGCCGACCCCGTCGGCGAGGAGCGGGCCGGGCACGAGAACACGGGCGGTGAAGGTGCCGCGGGCCGGACCGGACGCGGACTGGTCGTGGGCCAGCAGGAGTTCGGCCTCCTCGAAGCCGAGCATGCGGTGGTGGTACGGGTACCACGCCTTGTAGACGGTCTCCTTGGCGCTGAACAGCAGCCGCCCCCAGTGCATTTCGGGCTTCGCGGCGGTCAACTCCGCGAGCGCCGCGCGCTCTTCGGGGGTGGAGTGGATGACGTCGAGGACACCGTCGGGCAGCGGGCCGTCGGGCTCGGCGTCGATGCCGAGCGCGAGGATGTCGGCGGCGCGGGCCACGGCGGCGGCCCGGTATCCCTCGCAGTGCGTGATGCTGCCGACGACGCCCTTGGGCCAGACGGGGGCGCCGCGGTCGGCGTTGTCGCGCGGGATCGGGCCGGCGGGCAGGCCGAGCGCGGCGAGCGCCTCCCGCGCGCAGGCGCGCCCGGCGGCGTGTTCGGCCCGGCGTTTGGGCACGGCCCGGGCGACGGCGGGCTCCTCCTCGGGGTGGAGCGGGACGCGGTCGAGTTCGTCGCCGTAGGCGGCCCGGGTGCGGACCGCGGCGGGGAGCAGGTGCTCGATCATCGCCCGGCCCCGGGGCGGCCGGCGAGAATGCGGCGCGGGCCGAGCGGGCCGGCGTCGCGCGCGCCCCATTCGCGCGGGTACCCGAGCGACGCCTCGGTGAAGCGGATGCCGTCGCGGTAGGTGATGCGCGGGATGTGCAGGTGGCCGTAGACGACCTCGGTGGCGCGGAAGCGGACGTGCCAGTCCTCGGTGAGTTCGGTGCCGCACCACAGCGCGAACGACGGGTAGCGCAGCACTCTGGTGGGATCGCGGTGCAGCGGCCAGTGGTTGGCGAGGACCGTGGGCAGTCCGGGGTCGAGGGCCGACAGGCGGTCGGCGGTCGCGGCGACGCGGGCACGGCACCAGTCGTCGATGCCGGGCAGCGGGTCGGGGTGCAGCAGCATCTCGTCGGTGCAGACCACGCCCAGCTCGCTGGAGTGGTCGAGCGCGGCCTTCTTGGTGGTGGCGCCGGGGGTGCCGTCGCGCCAGGTGTAGTCGTAGAGCAGGAACATCGGGCAGACCGCGACGGGGCCCGTGGCGCTCTCCCAGATCGGGTACGGGTCTTCGGGCGTGACGATGCCCAGCCGGCGGATCTCCTCGACCAGGTGCCGGTAGCGGGCCTCGCCGCGCAGGGTCACCGGGTCCTTGGGCGGGGTCCACAACTCGTGGTTGCCGGGCAGCCAGATGACGGTGCCGAAGTTCTCCTTGAGGGTGCGCAGCGCCCACAGGATGTCCTCGACCTGCTCGGCGACGTCGCCGGCCACGATCAGCCAGTCGTCCTCGCCGCCGGGCCGCATCTTCTCCACGATGTCGCGGTTGGCTTCGTAGCCGACGTGCAGGTCGCTGATCGCGAGGAGGTGCGGGGCGCCGGCGGTCGATGTCTGCACGGTTCCGATCCTCCCAGACGGTTCCCGCCCGCGGGCCGACTTCGCCCGTGTGCCGGTGTTTTCCGGTCCGCGCCGCCGCGGTGGTGACGGCCGGCCCGTGCCCGTACGGGTGACGGACCGCCACCTCCGCGCGCTCGCTCGCTCACACGCCGTACAGCATGATCGGTCACCAGGTCGAAACTTTCGGCACTGTCGACCCGCGAACCGGACCACATATTTCGGAGCACATCGGATCGCGGCCGAACAAGCCTCGCCCACAAGGGCAATTGACCTGGGATGAACTGCCCCCGAGGCAGACCTGGTTGACGGCGACTCTTTCGCCATTCATGCCGAAAGTGTTGACAGCCCGACCGGCCCGACCAACACTGTTCGCCGTCGACAGGTCTCCACCGTCGTCGACCCGGGCCACCCCCACGGCCCGGTCCTCCGGTCGCCGTCCGTACGACGGCGACCGGTCGGTCCCGGCCGCGTCGTACGAGCCGACGCGCGGTCGCCGTCACGCCCGAACACCGACAGCCCGCAGGGTCGTTCCACGCTGCCCGGCCCCCCACCCGCCTTCACCAGGAGGAAGCACGCACATGAACGACACACCCGTACGCCCCGCGAGCCGCGCCCGCGCGCGGCTCGACCTGCCCGGCCGCCTCAGACTGCTCATCGGCGGTGCCTGCGCCGTCGTCCTGGTCGCCGTGGCGGCGCTGATCCTGCCGGGCACCGCCAACGCCGACACGATCATCACGACCAGCCAGACCGGCACCGACAACGGCTACTACTACTCGTTCTGGACCGACGGCGGCGGGTCGGTCTCGATGGACCTGGGCTCCGGCGGCAACTACAGCACCTCGTGGAGCAACGTCGGGAACTTCGTCGCCGGCAAGGGCTGGAGCACCGGCTCCCGGCAGAACGTGAGCTACTCGGGCAGCTTCAACCCGTCCGGCAACGCCTACCTGTCGCTGTACGGCTGGACCACGAACCCGCTCGTCGAGTACTACATCGTGGACAACTGGGGCACCTACCGGCCCACCGGCACCTACAAGGGCACGGTCACCAGCGACGGCGGCACGTACGACATCTACGAGACGACGCGCACCAACGCCCCCTCCATCGAGGGCACCGCGACCTTCAACCAGTACTGGAGCGTCCGGCAGGCCAAGCGGACCGGCGGCACCATCACCGCGGGCAACCACTTCGACGCGTGGGCCCGCGACGGCATGAACCTCGGCACCTTCAACTACCAGATCCTCGCGACCGAGGGCTACCAGAGCAGCGGGAACTCCAACATCACGGTGGGCGGCAGCGGCGGCGGCACCACGGGCAGCACCACCGGCGGCTCCACGACTGGCGGTTCGACCACCGGCGGCACCACGGGCGGCGGCGGGGGCACCGGTTGCACCGCGACCCTGTCCGCGGGCGAGCAGTGGAGCGACCGGTACAACCTCGATGTCACGGTGAGCGGCGCCGCCAACTGGACGGTCACCATGAACGTCCCCTCCCCCGAGAAGATCATCGCGACCTGGAACATCTCGGCCGCCTACCCCAGCAGCCAGGTACTCACCGCCACCCCCAACGGCAACGGGAACAACTGGGGCGTCACGATCCAGACCAACGGGACATGGACCTGGCCGTCCGTCTCGTGCAGCGCGTCCTGACCGTCCCGACCCGAACTCCCCAGCAGCGCACCGCGCCACACCCCTGTGGCGCGGTGCGCCCGCTCGCGGGTGGCGCGCTTCAGGCCCGGTCGACGAGGACGGCGGAGCCCTGGCCGACGCCCACACACATCGTGGCCAGACCGCGCGCCGCGCCGGTGCGGCGCATCCGGTGCAGGAGGGTGGTGAGGATACGGGCGCCGGAACAGCCGAGCGGGTGGCCGAGCGCGATCGCGCCGCCGGTGGGGTTGACCAGGTCGGGGTCGATGCCGAGTTGCCGTACCGAGGCGAGCGCCTGGGCGGCGAACGCCTCGTTGAACTCGGCCTCTTCGACGGAGTCGATACCGCGGCCGAGCCGGTCCAGCGCGCGCCGGGTGGCCGGGACGGGGCCGATCCCCATGACGTCGGGGTGCACTCCGGTGCTCGCGCCCGCGGCGTAGCGGCCCAGGGACTCCACTCCGAGGTCGGCGAGCGCGTCCTCGCTGACCAGCAGGAGCGCGGCGGCGCCGTCGTTCATCGGCGAGGCGTTGCCCGCGGTGACGGTGCCGCCGGCGCGGAAGACGGGCTTGAGGGCGGCGAGGCGTTCGGCCGTGGTGTCCTCGCGGATGCTCTCGTCCTGGCTGACGACCACGCCGTCGGGGCGGGCGACGGGCAGGATCTCCGCGTCGAACAGGCCGTTCTTACGGGCCTCGGCCGCGTTGCGGTGGCTGCGCAGCGCGAAGGCGTCCTGGTCGGCGCGGCTGACGCCGTACCGCTCCGCGACCTCCTCGGCGGTCTCGCCCATGGCCAGCACGCCGTGCAGTTCCGGCATCCGCGGGTTGGTCAGGCGCCAGCCGAGGCGGGTGTCGTGGGTCTGGAGGGCGCGGGGCAGGGCCTCGTCGGGGCGGGCCAGGACGAAGGGCGCGCGGCTCATGGACTCCGAGCCGCCGGCCAGCACGATGTCGGCCTCGCCGGCGGCGATCATGCGGGCGGCGGAGGTGACGGCCTCCATGCCGGAGGCGCACAGCCGGTTGACGGTCGCGCCGGGCACGGTGTCGGGCAGGCCGGCGAGCAGCACGGCCATCCGGGCCACGTTGCGGTTGTCCTCGCCGGCCTGGTTGGCGGCGCCCCAGTACACGTCGTCGATCCGGGCCGGGTCGAGCGCGGGAACCCCGTCCAGCAGGCCGCGGATCGCGGTGGCCGCGAGGTCGTCCGGCCGGACCGTGGCGAGCGCACCGCGGAGCCGTCCGATCGGGGTGCGGCGGGCGGCGGCGAAGTGGACTGGGCGCATCGCGGACTCCTCGGACGAGAAACTAGCAGTGTGAGTTTATGCCGAGTCGAGCCCGTCGTACACCCGGCTGAGCAGCGCGTGCAGCTGATCGCACTCGTCGCCGTCCAGCGGGGCGAGGATCTCGTCCTGCACGACACCGGCCTTCAGGCGGAGCCGCTTCAGGGCGGTGCGGCCTTTGGGGGTGATGGCGACATTCACCCGGCGGCGGTCGACGGAGTCGCGGGCCCGCTCCGCGTAGCCGGCCTCGGCCAGGTCGTCGACGACCTTCACGATGTCGCTGGCGTCGATGGCCACGCGCGCGGCGAGGTCGCGCTGGGCGTGCGGGCCGAAGTCGGCGAGGGCGGCGAGGACCGCCATGTGCCACAGCCGCAGCCCTTCCTCGGCGAGGCGTTCGGCGAGGCGGGAGCGGGCCTCCTTGCCGGCTTTCGACAGGAGGTAGGTGGTGAGTTCGCTGAGGCTGGGGGGTGTGCGGGGGTCCATTCCGGCAGTGTAGGCGGTGACCCATGATGGGTGGGGCCATTGATGGGGGGAAGCCCTTGGTGGGTGCGCACCCATGAAAGGGCGGCCCCACAATGGGTGGTGCCCCTTCACCTGCGCTAGGCTCGCCCCATCATGGGTGCACACCCACTAATTGGCTCGCACCGCCCGTCACCCGTCACCCGTCACCCGTCACCCCGGAGCCCACCATGGACGCCCTCCACCCGCGCCTGCTCGTCGGCGACTTCGGAGCCACGTTCCGCTTCTACGACCACGTGCTGCCCGCCTTGCTCGGCGCCACCCTCACCCGGGGTGGTCCGGACGGGCCGTACGCGAGCTGGGACATCGGCACCGAGGGGCTGCTGATGCTCTTCGACCGCGCCGCCATGGCCGAGGTCGCCGGCACCGGTTCCCTGCCCGCCTCACCCCCCGCCGCCCAGGACCGGGCGATGCTGGTAAGCCGCGTGTCCGATGTGACGGCCGCGTACGACTTGGCGCTGCGCCACGGCGGCACCCCGGTCGCTCCCCCGACCGCCCGCCCCGAATGGGGCCCCACCACGCGCACCGCCCACCTGCGCGACCCGGACGGCAACCTGCTGGAGTTCCAGTCCTACTGACCCGACCCCTCGACGGAGGTCGCCGCCGTCCGGGCCGTCGATGCGTGGGGACGGTCAGTCGCGGGGGCCGCGGCCGTGCAGGCGTTCCAGTTCGCGGCGGTCGCGCTTGGTGGGGCGGCCGGCGCCGCGGTCGCGTACGCCGAGGGCGAGCGCGTCGGTGCGCGGCGGCGGGGGCGGGCTGTTGTCGACGTACGCCTCGACGGCGACGGGGGCGCCGACCCGCTTGGCGAGCAGGCGGGAGATGACCACGACGCGCTCGCGGCCGGCGTGCACCAGCCGCACCTCGTCGCCGACCTTGACCGCCTGCGCGGGTTTGACCCGCTCGCCGTTGACCTTGACGTGGCCGGCCCGGCAGGCGGTCGCCGCCTGCGACCGGCTCTTGGTGAGCCGTACGCACCAGATCCAGGCATCGACGCGGACGGTGCCGCCGAGCTGCTCGTGTTCTGCCGCCATGGGATGAAGCCTACGGCGGGCGTCCAGCGGTTTTCACGGCATCGGCCGGATGGGTGGCGACGTTGCGCCAGGTGGGCGCGGTCCGGCCGGCGCCGGGCGGGGCGTGTGAGGGTGGCCGGATGAGTGCGGACGCGGTGGGGCCGGTGGACGCGGCGGACGACCCGGCGGGCGAGGGGGCAGCGGGCCGGGGAGCAGCGGGCCCGGGCCCGGGCCCGCGGGGATCGGGCACACCAGGTGCGGGGACACCCGGTGCCGGTGGGCCCGGGCCGGGCTCGGGCGCACCGGTGCTGCCGGTGCGGCAGCGCAACGTCGTGTTCGGCACGATCGTGCTCGGAATGCTGCTGGCCGCGCTCGACCAGACGATCGTGGGCACCGCGCTCCCGACCATCGTGGCGGATCTGGGCGGGGCCTCGCACATGTCGTGGGTGGTGACGTCGTACCTGCTGGCGGAGACCGTCGCGACCGCGCTGGTGGGCAAGTTCGGCGACCTGTTCGGCCGGAAGCTGGTCTTCCAGGTGTCCGCGGTGGTGTTCGTCGCGGGGTCGTTCCTGTGCGGGCTGGCGACGAACATGACGCTGCTGATCGTGTGGCGCGCGGTGCAGGGGGTGGGCGCGGGCGGGCTGATGGTGACCGCGATGGCGCTGATCGCCGATGTGATCCCGTTGCGCGAGCGCGGCAAGTACCAGGGCGCGATCGGCGCGGTGTTCGGGGTGGCGACGGTGATCGGGCCGCTGCTGGGCGGGCTGTTCACGGATCACCTGACCTGGCGGTGGGCGTTCTACGTCAACGTGCCGATCGCCGTCGTCGTGGTGCTGGCGGCGGCGCGGACCATCCCGTCGGTGCGGGCGGCGGGCCGGCCGGTGATCGACTACCTGGGCATCGGGCTGGTCGCGGTGGGCGCGAGCGCGCTGATCCTGGCCACCAGCCTGGGCGGCAACGCGTACGGGTGGGGCTCGCCGGTCATCCTGGGGCTGTTCGTGGCGGGGGTCGTGGGGCTGGCGCTGTTCTGCGTGGCGGAGACGCGGGCGGTCGAACCGATGCTGCCGATGCGGCTGTTCCGCACCCCGGTGTTCGCGGTCTGCTCGGTGCTGAGCTTCGTGGTGGGGTTCGCGATGCTGGGCGCGATGACGTTCCTGCCGACGTATCTGCAGTACGTGGACGGGGACTCGGCGACCCTGTCGGGGGTGCGGACGCTGCCGATGGTGGTGGGGCTGCTGATCGCGTCGGTGGCGAGCGGGAACGTGATCAGCAAGACCGGCAGGTACCGGTGGTTCCCGGTGGCGGGGTCGCTGGTGATGGGGGTGGGGCTGTTCCTGATGTCGCGGATGGGGGCCGGCTCGGGGGCGGCGGCGGAGTCGGTCGACATGTTCGTGCTGGGGGTCGGCATCGGGCTGTGCATGCAGGTGCTGACGATCGCGGTGCAGAACACGGTGGAGTACGCGGATCTGGGTACGGCGACGTCGGGGGTGACGTTCTTCCGGACGCTGGGCAGCGCGTTCGGCACCGCGGTGTTCGGCACGATCTACGCCAACGCGCTGGGGCCGAACCTGGCGCGGGGCGTGGCCCGCGCGGCGCGGGAGACGGGGGCGTCGCCGGCGGTGCTGGCGCGGGCGGCGGGCAGCCCGGAGGGGTTGCACCGGTTGCCGGCCGCGCAGGCCGCGCCGCTGGTGCGGGCGTACCAGGACTCGCTGCACACGGTGTTCCTGTGGACGGTGCCGGTCGCGGCGGTGGGTTTCGTGGTGGCGCTGTTCCTGAAGCAGGTGCCGCTGCGGGACTCGGCGCGGGCGGCCTCGACGGACATGGGCGAGGGTTTCGCGCAGCCGAGCACCGGCGACTCCGAGAAGCTGCTGGAGTCGGCGGTGGCGAAGATCATGCACGGGTCGGGTCCGGCGGCCGCGCGGCAGATCCTCAGCGGGGCCGACACCCGGCTGGACGTGCTGGGCGCGTGGACGGTGATGCAGGTGGTGGTGCTGACGCGGGTGGTGGGGCACGCGAACGTGAACATGATCGCGGCGCGGCGCCGGCTGCCGCCGGAGGTGCTGCTGCCCGCGTTCGAACGGGCCGCCGCGGACGGGTGGTTGACGCTCGACGGGACGTTCGTGTCCACGACGGCGGCCGGGGAGCGGGAGGCGTCGGCGCTGACGGAGGCATGGGCGCGGTGGCTGAACGAGCGGCTGGAGAGCGACTGGGGCCGGCCGTCGACGGCGGACCTGCGGGCGGCGTCCGACGCGATCGCGAAGCGGCTGCTCGCCGAGGACCTGGGCGGGGACCGTCCGGAGCTGGGCGAGGACCGCCCGGCGCCGGCCCTGGGCTGAGCGGCCCACCCTGCAACGCACGGATCAGCCGAAGACGGCGCCCGGGTCGCCGCTGTACCAGATGTTGTCGATCCGAAGGGTGCGGATCAGCCAGCGCCCGGCCCCGAACCCGCCCGCGGACCCGTCCCCGGCAGGGACGAGCGTGACCGCGTAGAGGTTCTTCAGCAGCGCGTACGTCGTAGGGTCGGCGGTGAGGAGGTGCTGTGCCTCGACCAGCGCGGTGAGTTCGGCGCTGCCGCGGTCGGCCGCGACGGCGACGCGCGGGTTGCTGACGGTGTGACTGGTGCCGACGCGGCCGTCGAAGCCGGTGAGGATCGTCTCCACGATGGTGTCGGCGCCGGTCATCACGGGGCTGTGGCCGCCCCATGCCGCCGCGGCCGGGCCGAAGTCGAGCGTGGCGTCGTCGGCGAACGCGGAGCGGAACAGGGCGCGGTCGTGCAGGTCCTGGCCGAGGCCGAAGCGGTACAGGGCGTCGGTGATCTCGGCGCGGTCGGCGAGTTCGCGGACCGCGTCCTCGGTGCGGCGCGCGTCGAGGGTGTACGGCCGGGTGCGGGTGGCGGCCGCGGCGTCGGTGCCGAGCGGGGTGCGGGAGAGGTGCATGCGTCCAGGCTGCGGGCCCGGACCCGGCCGATCAATCGCCGTTGGCTCAACGATCGTTAAGTGGGATTTAATACTTGTCGGTGGATCAAGGGCATCCCCGCGGCGCGGTTGTGGCCGGGGGCGGTCGGAGTCGGGGGCAGGGCCGGCAGGGGGGAACGGAGGCCAGGCGTGGAGCGGTACGAGATCGAGGCGTTCCTGACGCTGGCCGAGGAGTTGCACTTCGGGCGGACCGCGGTCCGGCTGCGGGTGACGACGGCCCGGGTCAGCCAGGTGATCGGAAAGCTGGAACGGCGGGTGGGCGCGCCGCTGTTCGAGCGGACCAGCCGCAGCGTGGCGCTGACCCCGGTCGGGCGGCGGCTCCACGACGACCTGCGCCCGGCGTTCGAGCGGCTGGAGGCGGCGCTGGCCACGGCGGTCGCGGCCGGGCGCGGGGTGAGCGGTCGGCTGGGGGTCGGCTTCGTGGGGGCGGCGGCCGGGCAGTTGATGATCCGCGCCACGGAGGCGTTCCGGACCCGGTACCCGGAGTGCGAGGTGGAGATCCGCGAGGTGCAGATGGGCGAGGCGCTGGAGCGGCTGCGGGCCGACGGGCTGGACGTGCTGATCGCGTGCCTGCCGCTGACCGGTCCCGATCTGGCCAACGGCCCGGTGCTGCTGTCGGAGCCGCGGATGCTGGCGGTGCCGGCCGGGCACGCGCTCGCCCAGCGCGGCTCGGTGTCGGTGGAGGACCTGGCCCGGGTGGAGGTGCTCCAGGCGCCGTGCTCGCTGCCGGATCACTGGCGGGAGCCGGGTTCGCCGCGGTTGACGCCGGGCGGCCGAGCGATCACGGCGGGGCGTTCGGCGGCGACCTTCCAGGAGATCCTCACGCTGGTGGGTGCGGGTCTCGGGGTCTTCCCGGTCGGGGCGCACGCCACGCGCTTCCACGCCCGGCCCGACGTCGCCTACGTGCCGTTCCACGACACGCCGTCCCTGGAGTGGGGTCCGGTCTGGCGCACGTCGCGCGTCAACGCGCGTATCCGGGCATTTGTCGCGGCTGCTGGCTAGCCGTGTCCCCCCGGGGTGGCCGGTTCTGTCGGTTCCGGGATCACCTGCCGGTGGAGGGTTACGCGCGCCGTTCCCCACGCCCCTTGGTGGTTGCGGCTCCTTCCGCGGAAGGAGCCGCACCTACCAGGGGGCGGGGAACCGCGGGGACGGGACCGGCCACCCCGGAGGGTCCGCTCGGCTAGCGCGCGTACACCGCCACGAAGTCGCGGGTGGCCTGGACGTAGTAGCGGTCCGGCGGGTCCTCGAAGTCGAGAATGTTGGTGGGCTTGGGGTTCGCCGGGTCGTGGCTGCTGTCGTAGGACATGAAGGAGGGCCACGCGCGGTTCATGTCCAGCGGCATGGCGCGGACGGCGCCGGCGCGCTGCATGAGGTCGGCGAGGCTCTGCGCGTTCAGCGCCTGGCCGACGACCATGATGATGTCCCCCTGGGCGGTGACGCCGACGCCGGAGCGGGGCACGAACATGCCGCCCTGGTCGCTGACGCCCCAGTTGGAGTCGTCGTCGATGTCGGGAACGACCTTGCCGCCGTCGACCATGAGTTGCAGGCACTGGCGTACGCCGACCACGTCGGGGGTCATGCGCACATCCCGGCCCCAGACGCCGACCTTGATGGAGCCGTCCTTGTAGAAGACCTCGGAGGCGGCGCCGTCGCGCAGTTCGCCGTCGGTCTTGCCGTCGAGGTAG
Organism: Streptomyces sp. NBC_00448; assembly: GCF_036014115.1. Classification (NCBI taxonomy): domain Bacteria; kingdom Bacillati; phylum Actinomycetota; class Actinomycetes; order Kitasatosporales; family Streptomycetaceae; genus Streptomyces; species Streptomyces sp. NBC_00448. Next base: position 8,455,775 of record NZ_CP107913.1, on the reverse strand, counting down.
AAGCCGCCGCGGGAGCCGCCGTCGGTGATCCGGAACCCGCCGTTCCAGGTGGCGACGAGGCCGGTGCGCCGGCCCTTGGGGATGGTGGGCGGCACGTCGAAGGTGCCGCCGGGTTCCATGAAGCCGGGGTGGAGCTGGAAGCGGGCGTACTTGCCGCTGATCCAGGCGACGGCGGCCTCGTAGGAGGTGTGGTCGCCGTCGGGGCGGACATAGGTGCCCTGGACGATGGGCTCGCCGTGGGCGCTGCTGAGCGTGCGGTAGACGCCCTCGCCGGGCAGGGCCGGGCTGACCGGCGGCTTCATGGGGGCGCGCAGCGCGACCAGGGGCTGACCGTGGACGGCGCCCTTGCTCCCGGGCACCGCGCCCGAAGCCGCGCCTGCCGCGGCGGTGGCGCCCGCGGTGGCCTTCATCCGGGCCAGCGCGTCGGCGGACAGGGTGCCGCCGACCTTCGGCGGGTGCATCCGGTACTGGACGTTCTCCAGCTTGTCGACCACGAAGCCGAGTTCGTGGTCGCGGGCCCACTCCGCCAGGCGGGCCTCGGTGCTGTCGCTGCCGGGGTAGGTCAGCGCCCTGCCGACCGACCAGCCGATGGTGCCGGCGCACACCAGGCAGACGCCGAGCGCGCCGCGGGTGACGATGCGGCGGCGGCGCAGTTGCGCGGGGGTCAGGTCGCGGCGGTGCTTCCAGGGCAGCAGCCGCCTGCGCGGTCTGCGTCCGGGGCCGCCGCCCGCCGGGTCGGCGGTGTCACCGTCGGGCTGCTGTTCCGCGATCGTCATGCCGCTCCTTCCGTGTGCCCGCGCGCACATCGATCCGCTTTTCATACGTAATGACCCTTGTGGGTGCCGGTGTATCGCGCGGGCGCCCAGAAACACCCACCCGCCGCACGCCGCCCGGGCGCGGCGGCGCCGTAGGGTGGCCGGGCCTCGCACGGGGCGCTGACGACGAGGGGGCCGCGGGGATGGCAGCACACGACGAGGTGGCGGCGGTGATGGCGCGGGCCGGGGTGCCCGCCGACCGGATCGCCGCCGCCACCGCGCTGACCGGCGGCACGTACAACGCGCTGCACGCGGTGGACCTCACCGACGGCACCCGCCTGGTGCTGAAGGTCCCGCCGCCCGCGCACCTGCCGCGGCTGCGTTACGAGGCCGGGCTGCTGCACGGCGAGGAGCGGTTCTACGTGGGCGCCGAGGCGGCGGACGTGCCCGCGCCGCGGGTGGTGCGGGCCGAACCGGACGAGGGCACCGGGCAGCCGCCGTACCTGCTGATGACGCACAGCCCGGGCCGGCCCTGGCACCTGGTGGCGGCGGAGGACGGCATGGACGAGGACGAGAACGCCCGGCTGCGGGGCGAGTTGGGCACCTTGATGGCGCGGCTGCACGCGGTGCGCGGCCCGGCCTTCGGCTACCCGTCCGGCAGCACCGGCCCGCTCACCGACTGGTGGGCGCCGGCCTTCGCCGCGATGACCGACGCCATCCTCGACGACGCCGAGCGGTACGGCGCGTGGCTGCCGGTCACGGTGGCCGAGGCGCGCGCGGCGTTCGCGGCGGCCGGCCCGCTGCTGGAGCGGGTGGAGACGCCGGCGCTGGTGCACTTCGACCTGTGGCCGGGGAACGTGCTGCTGGTCGGAGCGCCCGGTGCCCGGAGCGTCGGCGGGCTGATCGACGGGGAGCGGATGTTCTGGGGCGACCCGCTGGCCGACTTCGCGTCGCTGGAGCTGACCGACAGCATCCCGGAGGACGACCCGGCCTTCCGCGCCGGATACGCGGCCGGTGGCGGTGGCACCACGTGGGACGACGGGGCCCGGCGGCGGATCGCGCTGTACCGCGCGTATCTGCACCTGATCATGCTGGTCGAGGTGGTGCCGCGCGGGTACGGCGGGGAGCACCTGGCCTGGGCGCGGGAGTTCGCCGGGTCCCGGCTGCCCGGGGAACTGGCCGCCGCGGCCGGCTGAGGTGGGCGGGGAACGCAGTGGGGAACACGGCGCGCGGCCGGCGACGGCTGTGACAGAAGTGGCCGAATCCTTTCGGAGGACCGGGGTGCTCTGAGAGGATGCCCCTGCGGCTCGCGGCCGCCCTGACACGGCCGTAGGCTGCGCATTTCGCTCAGGCGGGGTGCCGGACGAGGAGGCGGTGATCCACGGATCACCGCCTCCTCGTGCTGCGGCGCGCCGTCGACCGCTGGCCGGTACGGCGCTCTTGACGCCGTTACGGCAGGGTCGCGACCACGGCCGCGTACGACAGGCCGGAGCCGTAGCCGAGCAGCAGAGCGGTGTCCCCTGAGGCGGCGTCGCCGGCCGCCAGCACCGCGTCCATCGCCATCGGGATCGACGCCCCCGAGGTGTTGCCGCTGGTCACGATGTCCTTCGCGACGGTCACCCGGGCGGGCAGCCCCATGGACTTGGTCATGCTGTCGATGATCCGCTCGTTGGCCTGGTGCGGGATGAACGCGTCGAGGTCCTCGGGCCGGAGCCCGGCCGCCTCGACCGCCTGCACGGCGACCTTCGCCATCTCGTACACCGCCCAGCGGAAGACCCGCTGGCCGTCCTGGCGCAGCGAGGGGAAGGGGTGCTGCGGGTCGTCCCTGAGCGTGTTCCACGGCACGCTCTGCCGGATCGCGTCGGCCTGCGAGCCGTCCGCGCCCCACACCGCGGGGCCGATGCCGGGGGTCTGCGACGGGCCGACCACGACCGCGCCCGCTCCGTCGCCGAAGATGAAAGCGGTCGAACGGTCCGTCAGATCTATGATGTCCGACATCCGTTCGACCCCGACCACCAGGACGTGGCCGCCACGGGCCCGCACCGCGTCCGAGGCGAGCACCACGCCGTGCACGAACCCGGCGCAGCCCGCGGAGATGTCGAAGCCGGCCGCGCGGTCGGCGCCCACCCGGTGGGCGATCTCGGTGGCGATCGCCGGCGTCTGCATCAGGTGGGTGAAGGTCGCGGCGATCACGCAGGTCACGTCGCTCGGGGTGATTCCCGCGGCGGCGATCGCCTTGAGGGCGGCGGCCTCGGCCATCACGCCGAGCGTCTCGTCCGGGTCGGCCCAGCGGCGGGTCACGATACCGGTCCGCGCGCGAATCCACTCGTCGGAGGAGTCGATATGGCGGCACGCCTCCGCGTTGTCCACGATCCGCCGGGGGCGGTACGCGCCCACTCCGAGAATTCGGCTGTGCGGTGCCCCCATGGGCACAGCGATCTCAGCTTTCATGGGAGCCTTTCAGGCCATCGACCGGCCGGGAGGTCCACACCCCCGGCCGCGGCACCCCCGATGGGTGCCTCTCCGATTCTCCCGCGCACGCCGGGGCCCGGCGCACAGCCACCCCGGTACCCGCGCCCGCGTCGCCCGGCCCCGGTGCCCGGGCGCGCGGCACGGCGGCGGCACGGGACGGCCGTACGGCGGCTTCCCGCTGCCCCGGGGGGCCGCTCCCGCTGCTCACCTGGTCCGCACGAACCACCGTACGGCCCAGTCGCCTCGCACGGGTGATCTAGCTCACAGGCATGGTCGGGGAGGCGGCGCCGGACGCGTAGGCCCGCGCGTAGCGGGTGTCGCCGAGGGCGCCGCGGGCGGTGCGCTCGTACTCCTCGCGGACGGCGCGCAGTTCGGGCGTGCCGCGCTGCGGGTGGCCGACGCTGCGCCAGAAGGCCTCGCCGTGGCCGTACACCCGGGCGGCGTGCTCGACCGCCCCGTCGGCGGCCAGCGCCGCGGCCAGCACGTCGAGGCCGAGCGCGGTGCCGAAGGCGTCGCCGAGCTGCCGCTTGGCGTCGAGCATGGCGTGGGCGCGGTCGGCCGCCTCGTCCGGGTGGCCCTGGAACAGGGCGATCAGGGAGAGCTGGTAGTCGAGGTAGGAGCGGGTCCAGCGCTCGCCGATCTCCTCGCAGTGGGCGCGCAGTTCGATCGCGTCGCGGCGGGCCCGGTCCAGGTCGCCGAGGCCGGTGTGGGCGAAGATCTCCACCAGGTGGCAGCGCAGGCGCGCCGGTGAGTCGAAGGCGAAGCCGGGAGCCGCCGCGAGGACGTCGCGGACCGTGCGGCGGGCGTCCTCGCCGCGGCCGGTGAGCAGGGCCAGTAACCCGGCGAGGTAGGCGGCGCCGAAGATGCCCTCGTTGTCGCCGTCGGCGTCGGCGGCGCGCACCGCCTCGTCGCTGACGCGTAACGCCTCGTCGTACTCGCCCTGGAGGGTGAGCGTGACGCCGAGTCCGGCCAGCGCGCGGGTCCGGGCCGGGCCGGGCGGGACCGGGCCGGCCAGCGCGCCCTCCAGGGCCGCGCGGGCCTCCTTCAGCCGGCCGCAGCAGGTCCAGAAGAAGACCAGCAGCCCGGCGAGTTCGGCGCCGCGCTCCGGGTCGTTGCCGGACAGGTGGTCCAGCGCGGTGCGCAGGTCGGTGTGGGCGTCCTCCACGATGCGGTAGCAGCGGATCTGGTCGCTGCCCGGCCAGCTGTGCTCCGCCCAGCGGGCCAGCGCGACGAAGTGGTCGGCGTGGCGGGCGGTCAGCGACTCCTCCTCGCCGAGTTCGCGCAGCCACTCGCGGCCGTACTCGCGGATGGTGTCGAGCATGCGGTAGCGCTCCCCGTCGCGGCGCACCACGCTCTGGGCGACCAGCCGCTCCACGCCGGCCGCGACCGCGTCGGCGTCCAGCGGGGCGCCGGCGGTGACCGCGCGGGCGGAGGCGAGGTCGAAGGAGCCGCGGAAGACCGTCAGCCGCGCCCACAGCAGGCGCTCCGGCGGTTCGCACAGCTCGTGGCTCCAGCCGATGGCGGTGCGCAGCGTCAGGTGGCGGCGCGGCCAGACGAAGCCGGTGCGGCGGGCGAGCACGTCGAAGCGGGAGCCGAGGCGGGCCGCGACATCGGCGACGGACACAGTCGGGCCGACCTGCGCGGCGGCCAACTCCACGGCCAGCGGGATGCCTTCGAGCCGCCGGCAGATCGACTCGGCTGCCTCGGCGGCTCCTTCGGCGGACAGCGCGCGCGGGTCCTGGTCGGCGACGCGCTGGGTGAACAGCTCCAGCGCGTCGGGGCCGGCCGGCAACGGGGCCACCTCGATGACCTGTTCGGCCGCGCACTCCAACGGGCGGCGGCTGGTGGCCAGTACACTCAGCCCCGGGACGGCGTCCAGCACCTCGCCGACCAGGCGCGCGACCGGGTCGACCAGGTGCTCGCAGGAGTCGAGCACCAGCAACAGCCGCTTGTCGTCGAGCCATTCGCACAGCGCGTCGACCGGCATCCGCGGCGAGTGGTCGGACAGGTCGACCGCGTCGCTGACGGTGGCGAGCAGCAGGTCGTCGCCGTCGAGCGTGGCCAGATCCGCCCACCACACGCCGTCGGGGAAGAGTTCGGGCGCATACACGGCCAGCCGGGTGGCCGCGCGCTGCGCCAGCCGGGTCTTGCCGACCCCGCCCGCGCCGGTGAGGGTGAGCAGCCGACGTGACGCCAGCAGGCCGTCCAACCTGGCCAGTTCGGGCCCGCGGCCCACGAAACTCGTTGTCTCCTGCGGAATGAAGCCCTTCATGACGACAGCGTGGCATCGAACAAGCGCCGAAGGCAGCCGGTAGGCGCGATCAGGCCGAACAGCGCGTTACGGGCAGACCGCATCCGCCCTCGGCGGGCGGCCGGCCGCGGCCTGACGCACCCGCGCGCACGGCCGGTTCGGCCTACCCCGTTATCGAGTTGACGGAAGCGAACACGATTAAACACGGTGTGCGCATCACGGTCCGGCAACGCATCGACAGCAGGGCGTTGACGGTCTTCTGCATGTGGCGTAGAACTACCCTGCGATTGCGATGGCGTTTCATCTTGGTGACTTCTGTTGGAAACGGATCGGCGGGAAGCGTCGCCGAGAGGTTCCGACACCCGGGTTTTCGCCAGCTGTTCCACCAGATACGCCCACACACACATGGAGGCACCATGTCGGAGGTCGAGTCGTCGGGTACCACGGGCAGCCCGCTGTCCGCGACCCGCAGGAACCTGCTCAAGGGCGTCGGGGTCGCCGGCCTCACCGCCGCCGGCGGCGGCCTGCTCGCGGCGTGCGGTGGTTCCGGCGACAAGAAGAAGGACTCGGGCAGCAAGAAGCCCGTCGCGGGGAGCACGGTGACCTTCGGGTCGAACTACTCCGACGCGGCGCCCAAGGCCGCCTTCGCCGCGCTGACGACCGCCGCGACGGCGTCCAGCAAGGTGAAGGTGAAGATCAACACGGTCGACCACAACACCTTCCAGAACAACATCACCAGCTACCTGCAGGGCACCCCGGACGACCTGTTCACCTGGTTCGCCGGATACCGCATGCAGTACTTCGCCGCGCAGGGCCTGGTCGAGCCGATCGACGATGTGTGGGAGAAGATAGGCGGCAGCTTCAGCCCCGCGGCGAAGAAGCTTTCCACCGGTCTTGACGGCCACCAGTACCTGGTGCCGATCTACAACTACCCGTGGGTGGTCTTCTACAACAAGAGCGAGTTCGCCAAGCGGCACTACACCATTCCCACCACATGGGACGAATACATCGCGCTGGCGAAGCAGATGAAGAAGGACGGGCTGATCCCGATCGCCTTCGCCGACAAGGACGGCTGGCCCGCGCTCGGCACCTTCGACATCCTCAACATGCGGATCAACGGGTACGACTACCACAACAAGTTGATGACCCACAAGATCCCGTGGACCGACCAGGGCGTGCACACGGTCTTCCAGCACTGGGCCGAGCTCATGCCCTACATGCAGACCGGCGCCAACGGCCGGCTGTGGCAGGACGCCGCCAAGTCCCTGGAGGCCAAGCAGGCCGGGATGATGTTCCAGGGCACCAACCAGGTCGCCGCGCAGTACGTGACGGACAAGGCCGATCTGGCCGACCTGGACTTCTTCACCTTCCCCGCGGTCAACCCGCAGTGGGGACAGGACTACATGGACGCGCCCACCGACGGGTTCATGCTCAGCAAGAAGGCCAAGAACACCGACGCCGCCAAGGCGATCCTGGAGTACATCGGCACCGGCCCGGCCGAGTCGACGTACCTCAAGACCGACCAGTGGGACGTCGGCCTGGTCAGCGGCCTCCAGGTGCCGACGTACAACGCGATCCAGAAGAAGTCGGTGGAAGAGATCGCCAAGTGCAAGGCGGTCGCGCAGTTCATGGACCGCGACTCCGACCCGGCGATGGCCAACGCGATGATCGCGATCTGCCAGAAGTTCATCGACGACCCGAGCACCTCCAACATCACCAAGCTCCAGCAGAGCGCGGAGAAGCAGGCGAAGGCGATCTACTCCTGATGAGCGCTACGTCCCAGGGGCGTACCCCGGCGGCGGTGTCGGACAAGCCCGAGGACCTCAAGTCCCCGGTCCGGCGCCGCCGTCGGCGGTTGCGCACGATGACCGCCCGCGACCGTATCGTGGTCGCGCTGCTGCTCGGCATACCTCTGCTGCTCGACCTGGCCTTCGTGTGGTTCCCGGCGATCGGCACGATCCTGCTGTCGTTCACCAAGTGGAACGGCGTGGGCAGCCTGCACGAGAAGACGTGCAAGCCGAACATGCCGTCGATCCTCAACAACGGCTGCTGGTACGGCGTCCAGAACTACCACCAGGCCGCCACCATCTACCCCGAGTTCTGGCCCGCGGTCCGCCACAACCTGATCTGGCTGGCGGTCTTCGTGGTGATCGCCACTCCGCTGGGCATGCTCTTCGCGGTGCTGCTCGACCGCGGCCTGCGCGGCACCCGGATCTACCAGAGCCTGCTCTTCCTGCCGGTGATGCTGTCGCTGGCGCTGATCGGCATCATCTGGGAGTTCGTCTACTCCCAGAACTACGGCCTGATCAACACGGTGATCGGCAGGAACGGGAACGACAACGCGATCGACTGGCTCGGCAATCCCCATCTGAACCTGTGGGCGGTGCTGCTGGAGGCGACCTGGCGGCAGGCCGGGTACGTGATGATCCTCTACCTGGCCGGGCTCAAGGCCGTCGACCCGACGCTGCGGGAGGCCGCGCTGATGGACGGCGCGAACCCCTGGCAGACCTTCTGGCGGGTGATCTTCCCGGTGATGAAGCCGATCAACATCGTCATCATGGTGGTCACCGTCATCGAGAGCCTGCGCGCCTTCGACCTGGTCTACATCACCAACAAGGGCATCAACGGCCTCGAACTGCTGTCGGTGCTGGTGACCTCCAACATCGTCGGCGAGACCCAGCGGGTCGGCTTCGGCTCCGCACTGGGCGTGGTGCTCCTGGTGATCTCCCTCGTGCCGATCACGATCTTCCTTTATCAGACGTTCCGCCGGGAGGACACCCCGTGAGCGACGCATGCG